>JANNXS010000384.1:0-27957 GCA_031409695.1 Hyphomicrobiaceae bacterium | reverse complement strand
GCGCGCCTGTGGATCACGAACTACGTCGTCGACGGCGATATTGCCGCCAAGATTTATGCCGCCCGTGGCAATGGCAACAATGGCGACATCCAGCAGATCAGCGACGGTGGCGACAGCGCGCGCGAAGCCGTGCAGGCAAAGTACGGTCCACTCGCCGGCCCGATCCTAGTGATCCGTGACCTGCAGAATTCGATTAAAGTGCATCAAATTGATCGGGCACTGGATTTGATTGCAGCCCAAGCCGGCACTGAGCGCGTCAGGTAAACCGGTGCACATCTGGTAGACCGGCGCACATCTGTGGATCGCTGGCGGCGCTGCTTCGGCGTTGCAAACCTGAAGGTCGCTGGTATTCCCGCTCTAACATCGAACGTGAATGACCCTTCACGAATTATCTTGTCACAATCGACGTCAGCATGGTCCACTCTGTTGCCCGGTCGATACGGGTTGAACGAGGAGGTGCCTGATGAGACGCATTGCACTCACGGCCTTATTTCCGGCCACGGCCGTGTTTTCGGCAGTGTTCGCGCTTGCAACCCATGCCCAGGAACCGCGTAAAGGCGGTACTCTGCGCATGACCGCGCCTTACGGCACTACATTTTCGGGGCTCGATATCCACACCAGTGTGCGTGCGCAAGACGGCATCTGGGCCAAGGCCGTCCATCGGACATTGTTCAGCTGGGACAGCGCCAAGAACGAGATTGTCGGCGAACTCGTGGCCAACGTGACCACATCTGCCGACGGCGTGACCCACACGTTGAAGCTACGTAACGATGCGTTCTTCCACCACGGCCGGCCGCTGAGCGCAGACGATGTCATCTACTCCCTAAACCGCCTGATGGACGCCAAGAAAGCCTACGCTGGCGCACGCTGGGCTCGCTTCATCAAAGGCGCGGCCGACGTCGAGAAAGGCACTACGCCGACCATGGAAGGTCTGAAGAAGATCGACGATCTCACGGTCGAGATGACGCTTACGGCGAAGGGCAATCCGGGTTTCTATTTCTACAATGACAACACCGCGATTTATCCGAAGGAACTGGCCGACACGCCGGAGTTCCTGCAAAAGCCCATTGGCCTCGGACCATTCAAGTTTGTCGAGCATGTCCCGAGTTCGCGCATGGTCACGGAGCGCTTCGACAAGTTCTACAAGCCCGTCCATCTCGACAAAGTGATCATCGCCATTATGAGCGAAGCACCTGCGCGGGACATCGCGTTCCGGAACAAGGAAGTCGATATATCGATCCTTGGGCCCGCACAGTACGTTGCCTACAGTGAAGATCCGGTCTTGAAGACCGGCATCATCGAAGTGGCTGAAGTGTTCACCCGCATCATGGGCATGAACCCGGCCCACAAACCGTTCGCCGACAAGCGCGTACGTCAGGCGATCAACCACGCCATCGATACGGACCTGATCGTGAAGCGGCTGTCGAAGAACAAGGCCTATCGCGCGGTGTCGTGGCTGCCGTTAACCTCGCCCGCCTTTGACAAGGATCGCAAATCGTACGCCTTCGACCAGGACAAAGCCAAAAAACTGTTGGCGGACGCGGGCTACAAGGATGGTTTCGAGTTTGAGTGGACGACCAGCCAGAACGAGAGTTGGGGGTTGCCGATCGTCGAAGCCGTGATCCCTATGCTGGCCAAAGTCGGCATCAAGGTAACAGTCAAGCAGATCGAAGCGTCTGTCCTCGCCGACACCATCCGCAAGGGCGAGTTCCAGGCCTACATCTGGTCAAACCAAACCGGTCCCGACCCACTTGCGACCCTCGGCTGCTTCTATTCCACCATGCCGCAGCAGAACTGCAACTACACGACCTTCAAAAACACAGCCTACGATAAGCTGATCGACGCTGCGCGTGCCGAAAGCGATCCAGCGAAGATCATAGCGCTCCTGAAGCAGGCCGACGGCATCCTGTACGATGAGGCACCCGTGTGGTTCTTCAATTACAACAAGGCGGCCATGGCCTTCCAACCCTGGGTCAAAGGTTTGCAGCCGAACGCAACGGAACTAACACATCAGTATCCGGAGCTTATCTGGGTCACGGACCAGTCGCCGGTGAAGTAAAGCGCGTCTCTTATTATCACATCGGGCCTTCTCCCTCATGTCGGGGGAGAAGGCGCTCGCGGCCGGATGAGGCGTACCCGCATGTTCTCCTTCGCCATCCGTCGCATTCTACAGACGATCCCGACGATCCTGGCGGTCGTGCTTCTTATCTTTATCCTGTTCAACATCATCCCGGGATCGGCCATCTCGGGCATGGGGGAAGACGGGCGCGGCATGGATCAGCGCGTTGCTGAGCGCATGCGCAAGCAACTGGGTCTCGACGACCCGATCCATACGCGCTTTATCGCCTATGTGAGCAAGCTGGCAGTCGGCGACTTCGGCACGTCGTTCAAAACCTCCGAGCCGGTGACGACCATGATCGCCAAACGCATCTGGCCGACACTCCAGTTGGTGTTTGCGTCGATGCTGTTCGCGGTCGTGATCGGTGTCCCCTTGGGCTTCATCGCAGCGCTGAAACCTGGGAGCATCGTTGACAGTGCCTCCATTGTCGCGGCCGTCTCGGGTCTGTCGTTGCCGAAATTCTGGTTCGGCCTGTTGCTCATGTACCTGTTCGCGCTCAAGCTGAATTGGTTGCCGAGCTTCGGCTATGGCGACGGCAATTTGAAATATCTCATTCTGCCCGCCGTTACGCTCGGTGTGTCACCCATGGCACTGTTTGCCCGAACCACGCGGGCGGCGGTCCTCGAAATCATGCACGCCGACTATGTGCGGACCGCCCGCTCGAAGGGTATGAGTGAAACGCGCGTGGTCACGTGGCACGTGATGCGCAACGCCCTGGTGCTGATCATCACCACAATCGGACTTCAGTTCGGCTCGCTCATGGGGCAGGCCGTGGTGGTCGAAAAGCTATTCTCCTGGCCGGGCCTCGGCTCGCTGCTCGTCGATAGTGTGACGCAACGTGACATTCCGGCGGTGCAAGGCACGATCCTGGTCATCGTGCTGTTCTTTCTCGCCGTGAACACGCTCGTCGACCTGCTGTATGCCGTCATCGACCCGCGTATCAAATACAGCTGAGCCCCTGGACTGCGAGCCACTCCCCCATGTCCTTGCCCTATGCTGACATCGTCCTGCGCAACGGCCCGATCTGGTGCGGTCGGGAGGCAGGGATCACCGAGGCCGTCGCGCTGTGGCATGGCCGGGTGCTCGCCAGGGGGCGGGACAAGGCCATCGCCCCGTTGATCGGACCGGCCACGCGCGTGATCGACCTCAACGGACGCATGGCGACGCCGGGCTTGAACGACTCGCACCTGCACCTCGTCTCACTCGGCCTGACCATGGACTGGGTCGATGCCAAGCCGGCGTCTGCGCCGACGCTCAAAGCACTGCTGGATGCCGTCCGTGCACGCACGAAGGCTCTCGCGCCCGGTCAATGGATTCTCGCGCGCGGCTATGACCAAACCAAGCTCGATGTGCGCCGCCATCCCTTCCGTGAAGAGCTGGACCACGCTGCTCCCGACAATCCGGTCATGCTGGTTCGCGCCTGTGGCCACATCTCGATCTGCAATTCGCGAGCGCTGGCGCTGGCCGGCATCGACGAAAATAGCGTTGCACCGGCAGGCGGCACAATTGAGAAGCAGAATGGACGTCTGACAGGTCTGCTTGCAGAGAACGCACGCGCGCCTGTCCGCGCCGTTGTGCCTCAGCCCTCGCAGGCCGAACTCGTTGCCGGTATCGAGCGCGCCGGCCAATATCTGCTCTCCTTTGGCATCACCAGTTGCATGGACGCGGCCGTTGGCCAGCGGGGCGGGTACGGCGAAATCGCGGCGTATCAGGTCGCCAAGGCCACCGGGCTCCTTCCCGTGCGCACGTGGTTGTGTCTGCTCGGCGATCCCGTTGATGGTTCTGGCCGCAACACGGCGGATGCGTGCTTCGACCACGGGCTCGTTTCGGGCGCGGGCGACGACATGCTGACGATTGGCGCGGTCAAGATCTTTCTTGACGGGTCAGCGGGCGGCAAGACGGCGTGGATGAGCCAGCCTTATCTCGGGCCCGAACAGACAATCGGCTTGAAGATGCTCGAGGACGCAGACCTCAACGATCTGGTGATGCACTATCATACGCGCGGCTACCAGCTTGCGTGCCACGCCATTGGTGATGCGGCCATTGGCCAGCTGATTACGGCCTACGAAAAGGCGCTCGCGGCCCACCCTGATGCGAACCGCCGTCATCGGATCGAACACTGCGGCTACGCCACCGAAGACCAACACCAACGCATGAAGGCCGCCGGCATCTACCCTTGCCCCCAGCAAGTCTTCGTCTACGACTTCGGCGATGCCTACGTGTCGGTTCTCGGCGAAGAGCGTGGCCTGCGCAGCTATCCACTCAAAACCTGGATGGACCTCGGTTTCAAGCCTGCCACTGGCAGCGATGCGCCGGTCTGCGATCCGAACCCCTTCCCCAACATCTACACCATGCTGACGCGCAAGACCTGGCAGGGCACAGTGATGGACGCGAGCGAAGTGGTTTCGTTCGACGAAGCGATGGCGGCATACACCGAATACGGCGCGTTTTCGCAGCGCATGGAGGATCAAAAGGGGCGACTGGTTCCGGGGCAACTTGCCGACGTTGCGGTTTTTTCGCGCGACCTCTCGCGCGCGACGCCCGAGGAAATCCTCAACGACACGCGCTGCGATCTGACCATCCTCGGCGGCAAAGTCGTCTTCGAGCGCGGGGCCTGACACGAGACATGGCGACACCTCCAAAAACCAGTGGCAGAGCGCCGGACGGCGTGAGCAATCTCGCGCCGCATCCCTTCGTTTTCGATGGGCTGAATTGCGCGCGGCTTGATCGCGAGCAGATGATCACGACGTTGCGCGGTCGCGTTTCGGCGATTAATCTCACGGCCATTCGACCGTCGGCCGGCCTGTCCGACGCTTTGATTCAGATCGATCAGACATGGCGCACCGTTGAGGAAATGCGCGACGTCGCGTGTATCGTCACGAGCGTCTCGGGCCTGCACGCCGCACACCGATCAAAGCGTATCGGCATCGTGCTGGGTGCGCAAAATTCCCTGATGTTTGAGAATGATCTCGCCCAGATAGGCGTGTTTCATCGCATGGGCCTGCGCATTGCGCAGCCGACCTATAATGAAAAAAATGCTTTCGGTTTCGGCGCGCCGTTCCTGCAAGCGGCGGATAAAGGGATCACCGAGACAGGTCGGGCCTGGGTCGATGCCATGCATGCGTCACGCATGCTGATCGATCTCTCGCACTGTGGTCACGCCACCAGTCTCGGCTATCTCGCGGCGGCCAAATCGCCGGTCGTGTTCAGCCATGCCAACGCCTATGCCGTCTGCGCGAGCCCGCGCAACAAAACCGACGAGATGATCCGCGCGGTTGCCAAGACCGGCGGCCTGATCGGCGCGGTCATGTGGTCACCCGCGGTCGCACATACGACCCGCCCGACGCTCAACGACTACCTCAACCACATCGACCACATGGTGAAAGTTGGCGGCATCGAGCATGTCGGTTTCGCAAGCGACGTGTCCGAGGGCCACCATGAAGAGCCCGAAGAATGGGAGCGGCTGTGGGGCCGCAAAGGCATCTATCCAAACATCACGGGGCTGTGCGGTGATTGGTATGTCTGCCAGACCCGCCACAATATACACTTCGATAGTCTCGCACACACGCCGCGCATCTGGGACGGCATGCGGGGCCGTGGCTATCGGCCGACCGAGATCGAAAAAATCATGTCCGGCAACTGGCTGCGCGTTCTGCGCGAAGTCTGGGGAGATTGAAAAATGACCATCGGCCGGCGGGGGCACGACACATGAAACTTGGCGCCAATTTATGGATCGGCGGCGTGCTGTGTGCCATCGCCGCCATCGCTGGCATACTCGCGCCGTGGCTTGCCCACACCCATCCGTTCATGGACGCAAACCTCATGAACGCCGAGATTCCACCGGGGCGTGAGTACTGGTTCGGCACCGACGGCCAAGGTCGTGACATCTATTCGCGCGTGCTACACGGAGCGCGCATCTCGCTGACAGTCGGCTTCGTGTCCCAGATGATCAATTCGATCATCGGTGTCACGCTTGGGTTGACGGCCGGCTATTGGGGCGGATGGTGGGACGATTTCGTCAACGGCCTGACCAACGTGATGCTGGCGATCCCGTCTTTGATCTTTGCGCTCGCGATCATGGCTGTGCTTGGCCCCGGGCTCGGTTCGTTGATCGTTGCACTCGGGCTGACCAGTTGGTCGTTCACCTGCCGCCTTGCACGCGCCTCGGCACTGTCACTGAAGTCTCAAGGGTACGTGCAGGCGGCAAAGACGCTCGGCTACGGCGATTTGCGTATCATGCTGACGCAGTTGCTACCCAACATGCTCGGGCCGATCATTGTCATCGCCACGCTCGGCATTGGCGGCGCTATCCTTTCGGAGGCGGCGCTGTCGTTCCTCGGTCTCGGCATTCGCCCGCCGTATCCGAGCTGGGGCAGCATGCTCTCGGAGGCGCGCGATCAAATTACGACGGCGCCTTGGTTGTCGATTTTTCCGGGCCTTGCCATCTTCCTGACCGTGCTCGGCTTAAACCTACTCGGTGATGGCTTGCGCGATATTCTCGATCCGCAATCGCGGAGCAGGCGCGCATGAGTGGCACTTCCCTGCTTTCGGTCGAGAATCTCCGCCTCGACCTTACATCTGGCGGCAAGGCGCATGCGGCCGTCGAAGGCGTTTCGTTCGACATCGCAAAGGGTGAGACCTTTGGGCTCGTCGGCGAAAGCGGCTGCGGCAAGTCCATCACGGCCTTGTCGATCATGAGCCTTCTGAAGCCGCCACTTGGGATCGGGGCTGGCAAGATCCGCCTTGATGGGCGCGAGATCCAGAACCTTGGGGCGGCCGAGACCCGCAAACTGCGTGGCAAACGCATTTCGATGATCTTTCAGGAGCCCATGACCGCGCTGAACCCGCTGTCGCCGGTCGGCCGTCAGATCGCTGAAATGTTCGTCTTGCACGAGGGCGCGTCTTGGAAAGAAGCCGAGCGGCGGGCAGTTGAGGCACTCGTGAACGTGCGCGTGCCGGCCCCCGAGCGGCGGGTCAAGGACTATCCCCACCAGCTCTCTGGCGGCATGCGGCAGCGCGTGATGATCGCAATCGCGCTCGCCTGCCAGCCTGACCTCTTGATCGCGGATGAGCCGACGACGGCACTCGACGTCACCGTGCAGGCAGAGATCCTCGACTTGATGCGGGACCTTTGCGTAGCCCGTGGCACGGCCATCCTGATGATCAGCCACGATCTCGGTCTGGTCGCGAACATGTGCCGCCGCGTTGGGGTCATGTATGCGGGCCGTCTCGTTGAACTGCGTCCCTCAAGCGACCTGTTTCGCGCGCCCTCACATCCTTATACGCGCGGCCTCGTCGCCTCGCTGCCGCGACTCGGGACGCGGGCCGCAAATGGCCAGCGGCGGCTGCAGGAGATTACGGGGACCGTGCCGGGCATCACCGCATTTCCACCAGGATGCCGCTTTCACCCCCGTTGCACGGTTATGACAGAGGGTTGCAAAGTGACCGATCCGAGCGCGACGCAATTGCCGGGAGGCGGGTTGGTCCGGTGTCATCATCATGGATGAAGCAACAGCCGCGCTCCTCGACGTCAAAGACCTGGCCGTCCACTTTGAGCTCGGCTCGAGGCTGTTCGGCTTTGGCGACATGAAAACCTTGCGCGCCGTTGAAGGCGTAGACCTGCATGTGAAGGCGGGCGAATGCCTCGGGCTCGTTGGGGAGAGCGGATGTGGCAAGTCGACCCTCGCGCTGGCCATCCTTGGGCTGCTGACGCCGACACGCGGCCGCATCATCCTCGACGGGAAGGTGCTGGACGCCAAGACCGACCGCGGCCACCTCGCCCGCACCGTACAGATGGTGTTTCAGGACCCCTATGCGTCGCTTAACCCGCGCCAAACCGTGCGCCGCACACTTGCTGATCCGCTGCGGCTGCACGGCATCGCGAATGATGGGGAAGTTGCCGATCGCGTGGCCGATATGATGGCACTCGTCGGCCTGCGCCCCGAGCAGGCGGACCGTTACCCGCATGAGTTCTCCGGCGGGCAGCGCCAGCGGATCGGGATCGCGCGGGCGCTGATCTTGAAGCCGAAGTTGGTCATCTGTGACGAGCCGGTGTCGGCGCTCGATGTTTCGATCCGCGCGCAAATCATCAATCTACTACTGGAACTCAAGGACAGCATGGGCCTCGCCTATATCATGGTCAGCCATGATCTCGGCGTGGTCGAGCACATGAGCGATCGGGTCGCCGTCATGTATCTTGGGCGGATCGTTGAGACGGGACCCTGGCGCGAGATCTTCGAACGCCCGGCACACCCTTACACGCGTGCGCTGATTGCGGCGATCCCGGATCCCTTCCTCCCGGACACGGGGACCGCCAGGGGTGTTCGCGGCGATGTGCCAAGCCCGCTCGATCCGCCCAAAGGTTGCGCGTTTCATCCGCGCTGTTCGCTGGCCATCGATGCCTGCAAGCGCGCGCCTGGGCCGAGCCTGTTCACGCGTCCGAACGGTCACGCTGTCAGTTGCTGGCGTGCCGATGAACTAAACGCCGCAGTGGCTTAGCGCGGTCAAGCATCCGGGCCATCGTCTGGGCCATCGTCTGGGCCGTGAGCCTTGACCTCACCGCCCAAGCAGTTTGTTGAGCACATCACGTGCTTTCGCTTTCGCCGCTTCGTCGCCAGAGAGGACCCCTTTAACGGTGTCCTCGACCTGTTTGCGCGTGGCGGGATCGACAGCTTCGAGCGCCTTGGCCGGGTTGGCCATCAGCGCCTGGAAATCTGCGGAAACACTTGGTCGCGCCAACGGACCTGTGATCCGCACGGGAAGGTCGAGGGCTGCGAGGTTCACACCTTGGCCGCCGAGACCCGATGGCGTTTGAGCGGCGACCGTGAGCTTGGGCCGGACCGTGAAATCGATGGTGCGCGGGCCCAATGCAATCTGTCCGGTTCCAATCGCGCGCGCGTCCTGGGTCACGACCCGAAAATCTTTGTTGTCGGCAACGCCCTTTATAATCGTGAATGATGCACCGAGATCGGAAAAGTCGGTTTTTGCCTTTGGGTCGGGGTCACCACGGGGCAATTTCATCTGCGTCAGACCACGGACGATGGCTGCAACGTCGTAGCCGGTCATTGTCCCGCGCGGGACCGAAATCTCGGCTTTGCCGACCAGCGTGTCGACAATCTGACGTTCCGTCTGGCCCATGCCCGACACGTTGATGTTCACTTTGGCACGGCCGTCGAGGCCACCCGCGCCGGCGTCTTTCAGCAGCGGCCCAAGCGACACGCCATCCATACTCAAAGCGACCGAGACAACGGGCTTGGCGTTGGCTGCATCAAAAGAAAAAGTGCCGCGCGCCTTGCCCTCATGCAGAGCGAGATCGTCGACAATAAGCTTGGCCGTACGGCCGTTGACGATCAGATGAACCTGGCCCTGGTTCGTGTTAAAGACCTGCGAGGTCATGCGACCGAAGGCGAGCCGCAGGTCGATGTCGATAATGCCAAGGGCGGAGACATCAAGCGGGCCTTCGTTCCACCCCTCGCGGCCAAGATAGCCGCGCACCTGTGGTTTTGCGAGCGGATCGCGTAGCAGGTCGTCGATCGACTTTGGCGCCGGGGGCTGCCCTGATAGCGGCGCGGATGCTCTTGGCACAACCGGTTGCGCGCGGGCGGGCGCCTCGAGCACACGCAGGCGCTGGAACGCTTCGACATTCAGATCCGCGATGCGCACCGACCCGGTAAGCTTTGGCCGGGCGCCGGTCTGGTCGAGCGCGAGTGCACCCGTCAGGCTCAAATCGGGCGCCTGCAAATTGGTCTCGGTCAGGCTGGCTTTGGCTGCGTTGGCAACAAGCCTGCCCTTGAAGGTCAGGGGACCGTTGGCGAATTCGCCCACCACGGGACGACCGAGCCAGACCGAGGCTTTTGCGAGTGAGGGCGTCTTGGCGGTGACCTGTCCCTCAAGTCGGGGCACCGCGCCGCCAACGGCTGTGCCAGCGAAGGTCAGCTGACCGCTCTCAGAGGTCAGCGCGATCGTTGCCTGCGCGGGTGTACCAGCCGCGAGCGCCTGCATCGGCATCACGCGGGTGTCGAGGCGGACACCTTCCCCGCGCCAGACAAACGTACCCGAGGCCTGCAACGGACCTTTGGCGTCCCCGGCGTCAATTGTCATGTCTATGGACTTGAACTCTTCGCCGGACTTGGTGCGGTCATCAATATGCATGAGCCCACCGTCGATGATACGTATGCGGCCGAGCGAGACCCCGTCCGCACCCGTGGCACGCGTGACGCGGTTGGCATCGGTCGCGCCCTTGGCGAAGTCCCTGAGCTCCTCGGGCAGGTCGTTGATATCGAGCGGTCCAACCTTGGCATACTGAAGCCGACGTGGACCTGTTCCGAGCGGATGTGTATCAAGTGGGCCAGCATCGGCGAAGTCCCAGTTACGTCGCCCCTGGGCGTCCGTCATCAGCGTAAAGCGCGGGCTTTGCAGGACAAGGCGGTCAACCAACACTTGTTTCGACAGCAGCGGCCAAAGTTGTATGGTCGCGTCTAGCCGCGGCATGGTCACGAGCGAAGCGCCCACCATGCCGGGCGGGTTTGAGAGGGTGACATCGCTGACTGATATGGCGACGTTGGGCCAAAACGAGATCTGCGGTTTACCGCCGATGATCAAATCGCGGCCGGTGCGTGCCTTAATCTCGGCCACGAGGCGATCGCGGACAAGATCGACGGGCGCGTAGAGCATCAAGGCAATAGCACCAGCCACAGCCGCGGCGGCACCGCCGACCAACGCAACACCGATCCATCGCAACGCACGCGGCAACCCATTTGATGGCACGTCGTCGTCAGGATCGTCAGCCAAACCGCCAGGGGGCAAGTGTCCGGTCGCCGGACGGTATGCCGACGCTCCAGACCCGCTGCCATCGCGCGGCGACTCGCGACGCAGGACGGGCGCAGGCAGCACACCCGGCACCCGACCCGTTGGGCGCGCAGGTCCAGTCCGCGCAACCCGCGGCAACGCTTCGGCAAGATCCTCGATATCGGAGCGCGCAACATGTGGTGGCGACGGAACCGGGCGCGCCAACACAGGTGCGTGGGGCGGCGCCCGACGTGCAACAGGAGGGCCCGGAGCATGCTCAACGGCGAATTTGGGATCTGGTCTGGGAAGATCTGGGCGCAACGGCTCACGTCGTCCGCGCCCATCGAGCTGCGGCCGCGAGGCCTCGTCGCGGGTCGGTCTAAAGCTGCCGAGATCGTCGCGTTCTGTCATTGTTCTCAAGGCCAGTGTATTGGTAAGCGCACGATTCGGTAGAATTAACGAAATTTCGGCAGGGTTAACGAACGACGGCCTTGTCGCCAAGGCGCTGCGACCGACCCGCAGTGTTGCTGTACTGCAGTGTGTCTTTCAAACTGAATAGCGGTCAATTGTGACCGGCTCAGGTCAAGCCCACCTTCGGCCTGAGCGCGTCAAGAGTAAGTATGTTCATAAGTCATGCGCGCGAATTGAATGGCGCGGTTGCTTGCATCTGACGGGCCCCGCGCACTATACTGCTACTATCCAGGGCTCTAGGCGTGCTGGCAATTACGTTGTAACAGTTGAGCAGAAGGGCCGTGCAATCCACGGCTGAACGTGTGTCCGTAGACGGTATGAGCCCGTTCGGAGTGTTGCGAGCGCCAGCTGGTGCTCAGTTTTTGTTTCGTTCTGTTTTGCCGTTTGTGCCCCGCACGTGGGTACGGCAGACATGACCGAGGTTCAGCGCCTGTCCCGGGCCAGTCGGTCCAAGCAGTTCGGTGCGGCCGAAAGCGACGGCACTGGAGATGGCGGCATTGTGCGCTGCGACGCTTGCCCCGTTTTGTGTCGTATTCGCCCCGGCCGACAAGGTGCATGCGCGCGCTACGCCAACGATCATGGCCAACTTGTTCGAACCGATCCTGTGGTGTTGCTGCAAGACGTGCTAGACCGTCACGGCGAAGTTATTGCGTTTTCAGGCGTTGCCGATCCCGCCCATACATTTGTGACCGGCATCGGGTCTGGGACGACCTACCCCGACTACAAGCCCGCACCCTTCATTGTAGCTCGCGAGCATGACGGCGTTGACACCGTGACCGTCGTCACAGAGGGGATTTTTTCCTACTGTGGCGTCAAGGTCAAGATCGACACGGACCGCCATCTTGGCCCTGAAACAGCAATCATCCGCGCCGGCCAAGAGGCCGTCGGGCACGTCACAACAGCTGAATACGGCTCGCAGATGTTGTCGATCGGCGGCGTACGCCATTTGACCGGCGGATCCAAGAAAGAGGGCAACGCCACTTGTGAGACGCTGCTTGCCCTGTGCAACGGCGAAGCCGTCAACCTCACGATCGATGGCGGCCACAGGGTGCGGGTCCAAGCCGGACACGCGCCCATTGTTGACGAAACGCCCGAGACACGTATGCGGGTCGGCTGCGGATCGGCGACCGTCGGCATCTTCGCCCAGCAATGGGCCGGCATCGTCGACGAAGTGATCGTCGTTGACGACCACATTACCGGTGTGCTGACCGAGCACCAGGCTGGTCGCGTGTTGCACATGCGCCCGGCCGGCATCCGTGTGCGCGGCCGAAAGTCGACACCTGGCCGCTATTTCAAAGTCGCCGAGCCCGGGCTTGGCTGGGGCGGAACTGATATCACCGACCCCCTCGCCATTGTTCAGTCCATTGACCAAAAAACCGCTTGGCCGGGACTGCGGCTGTTGATGACCTCAACGACCGGCGAGGACGCCGTGTATCTCGTGCTTGACGAACACTTGGCGCCGGTGGCGGCCGAGATGCCAGCGGCCGTACGTGCTGTTGTGGACCGCATTGCTGAAAATTGCGAGCCTTCAATCTGCTCGGTGTTCTTCATGGCTGGTGCCGGCGGTAGTTTGCGGGCGGGCGTGACTGAAAACCCCGTGCTTCTCACGCGCTCGGTCGCGCGCGGCGAAACCACGGTCACCATGGGCGGCGCTCCCGTGCACGTGTGGGGTGGTGGTGGCATCACGGTCATGGTCGACGTGTTGCAACTACCGAAAAATGCCTTCGGCTCGGTGCCGACACCGGCCATCGTAGCGCCTATCGAGTTCACCTTGCCAAGATCACTTTACGCGTCGCTCGGCGGTCACATGTCGTCGATCGTGTCGGTCGCCGACATTGTTGCAGCCTTTGGCACCACGGCACGCATCGAGCCGCGATCAAAGTTAACCCCGAATCATCAGCCAGTTCAACTCCTGTCCGCCCGCTAACGTACAGCCCGCCAACGTCCGAAAACGAAAGAGGAACGCCCCATGCGTGTTACCAAGGTCAAGCCGTCTAAGAACGTCGCTCAGCATCGCGCCGCGACGACCAAGTCGAGCAAGCCTGCACCGGGGAAAACTGTGGCCAAGTCCGCGAAACCGGCGAGCCGTTCGTTGCCGCTCGCCGTTTCGGACAAACCTGCGGTCAAGCGCGGGGCGGCGCAGCCGGTCGTTGTTGAGCCGTCACCGCTGACTCTTGATGGTCAGATCAGTTTTCAGATGCGCCGGTCCTATCAGCGCACGTGCAACATTTTCTTGGACATGATGGGGCGCTTCGACCTCACGCCGCCGCAGTATTCAGCCATCGCCCGTATCGACGAGATGGGCCCCATGACGCAAGGCCGCCTGGAGCGCGAGACGTCACTGGAGGCCAGCGAACTGCTCAACGTTGTTGGTCGCCTCGTGCGCCGCGGCCTCATTCGGCCCCGTCCAACCCCGCTTGATCCACGCACGATCCAGTTGGAACTGACAGCCGATGCCCACGCCATCATGGCCGACATGAAAGCCGCCATCGCTAAGGTGAATGCAAAAATCGTCGCTCCCCTGTCGCCAGCGGAGGCTAAGACACTGCGCGAGTTGCTTGAACGGTGCGGCTGAAGCCTGCCGAACGGATTACCCAATTGCGCCGCTCATGGTCATCCGTGGGCGGCGCAACTGGTTTTATGCAGCAGATCAGGGCACCGCATCCAGAGGACCGGACCTTGCCTGGAGACCCGCATGAGCCTCAAGGACATCGGAAATTTTGACTATGCGATCCTGCTGTGCCGCAACATACAGCAGATGCGCGCATTTTATGGGGATGTGATGGGGTTTCGCCTTGAGACCGACCGCGACACCTGGGTCAGTTTCCGAATCGGGGCGACGCTTCTCACCTTGCGGCCACGCGGCCAAATGGCGGGCGCGGATGACGGCCCGATGCTACCCGGGTCGGCCGCATTGCAATTGGCGTTTCGCGTCTCGCCGCCAGCCGTCGACGGCTGCCACGCCGAGCTCTTGGCCAAGGGCGTGCCGATCATCCGCCCCCCAACAGACCTGCCCAATTGGCGGCACCGGACGCTGTTTTTCCGCGATCCTGAAGGCAATCTGATAGAGATCTACGCCGAGTATTGAAGGCGCGTCGTGTGACGCTGGTCCAAGGCGCAGATGAGGCCAAGGAAGGAGAAGGCGGCGTCAGCCGCCGGCATGCCTCGCCCAACACGCCAACATGTGCTATCGCGCGCTCGTGAGCAGTTTTCCGCGACAAGACATGAACTCCAACGATATGAATTCGCGTGCGGTGACAACAGAGCCCATAGTCCAGCCAGCCAGCGATGAGCCAGCGGACCAGCCGGACCGATTGTTCACCATTGGCGAACTCGCGTCGGTCCATCAGATCACAACGCGGACCATTCGCTTTTATGAATCCAAAGGGCTCATCCGTCCCGCCCGCAAAGGCGTTGCACGGGCCTATTCTAGGCGCGATCGTGCGCGCTTGATCCTCATTCTACGCGGCAAAAATCTTGGCTTTTCTCTTGAAGAGATTGAGAAATTTCTGTCGCTATACGACGCCGATCCAAGCCATCTCGCACAAACGCAGATGCTGATGGACATGGTCGACCGGCAGGTCTCAGAATTGCAGGAAAAGAAGGCCGACATCGAGCGCATCCTGCGAGATCTGAAGCAAATCCGTGCCCAATGCGCAGAGCATCTGCTCGCCAACAGGCGGTAGTGGCGCTCAGAGTGATCTGGGTTTTTCGCACCGCGCCCATCCTGTGTCGCTGGCTCCAAAAGCATCCCGCATCATCCGATCCAGATGAAGCACCCGACCCGCAAAAATTGTTGATGCCTTAAAGCGCGGCATGACGTGCACGAATTTCGCGTATCGCCTGCTTTCGCTCGGCACTTGAGGCTGCTAGATCAACATCTATGACAAGGGTTGGCATCTCGGAGTTGGCCAACCGGGCCCCTAGGGAGGATACCAACCCATGACCAACAAGTTAACATCATCACGGCGCGCGGCGCTTGGCCTGATCGGTGCCGGTGCGGCTGGCGTTGCAATGCCGGGTTACTTGCGCCAAGTCACCGCCCAAGGGCTCGATAAGTTTTCCTACAACACCAACTGGCGCGCCCAGGCCGAGCACGGCGGCTTCTACTACGCGCAAGCCAACGGCCTATACAAAGCTGCCGGCATCGACGCCGACATCCGCATGGGCGGCCCGCAGCTCAATATGAGCCAGATTCTCGTTGGCGGCGTTGTTGACATGGTCATGTCGAACTCGTTCGAGGCCATCAACTATGCCCGCGAAAACCTGCCGTTCCTGGTCATCGGCTCGATCTTCCAGAAGGACCCGCAGGTCATTATTTCCCATCCCGGCGTCGGCCACGACAGCCTCGAGAAGCTTAAAGGCAAGTCAATATTAATCGGCGGCACAGGCCGCACCAGCTACTGGTTGTGGATGAAGGCAAAGTACGGCTTCACCGACGACCAAATCCGCCCATACACCTTCAACATCCAGCCGTTCGTTGCAGATAAGCAAATGTCACAGCAAGGCTTCCTGTCGTCGGAGCCATACGCGATCGAGAAGGAGGCCGGCATCAAGCCGGTCGTGCACCTGATCGCCGACTATGGTTTCGACAATTACAACACGACGCTGACCACCTCGCGCAAGTTGATCACCGAGAAAAAGGACGTCGTACAACGCTTCACCGACGCGACGATCAAGGGTTGGACTGAGTACATGAAGGGTGGCCCAGGCAATGCGGCCGCCAACGACCTCATCAAAAAAGCCAATCCGGACATGACCCAGGACAAGATCGACTACGCGATCAAGGTCATGAACGAGAAGGGCATCGTCAAGTCCGGCGACGCCGACAAGCTCGGCGTCGGCGCCATGACGGATGCGCGCTGGAAGAACTTCTACGACACCATGGCGGCGGCGGGCGCGTTCCCAACCGGCATCGACTATAAGAGGGCCTACAGCCTCGACTTCGTGAACAAGGGCATCGGGGCGTAGAGGCAGCGGGCGAATAGAAACTGTAGATAACACTCGGGCTTGTCGCTGTGGGTCATAGGGATCCACGGCACAATGCAGCGTATTTTCTAACGTCGCCGCGCCGTGACATGCACGGTTGCCAGTGCGATGAAGGCGAAGACGAGCAGGGCTGCCGACATGATCGCGGCTTCGACGTTGCGAAACGCCTGCACGCGGTCATAAATCGCAATCGACAGGGTCTGGGTTTCGCCGGGAATGGAACCGCCGACCATCAACAGCACGCCGAATTCGCCAAGCGTATGGGCGAACACGAGCGCCAGGGCTGACACGGCGCCTGGCCAGGCAAGCGGCCATTCGATGCGCCGGAATGTTCCCCACATCGATAGCCCCGACACCCAAGCGGCCTCACGCACATTGGGACGGATGGCCTCGAAGGCCCGTTGCAAAGGCTGCACGGCAAAGGGGATGTTGACCAGCACCGAGGCGAGCAGAAGGCCTTTGAACGTGAACAAAACATCGCCACCGCCGGTCAGCGTGCGCACGACACCACCTACGACAGACTGCGGTCCAAGCCCAACCAGCAGCCCATAACCAAGCACTGTTGGTGGCAGCACCAACGGCAGCATCACCAGCGCTTCGACCAAAGCCTTTCTGGTTCCCTCAGCGAAGGCAAGCCAGCGTGCGAGCAGGATGGCGGGGGGCAAAAGTGCCGCACACGTCCAGAACGCGAGCTTCAATGACAGGGCAAATGCGGTCCAGTCCATCAGTCCTCGTGCGGGGGATTGGTAAAGCGGATGCGGTTCCCATATGCTGTATTAGCACTCATCACGGCCACCTCAACTCTTTGCGAAGCGCCACGTGAGGCCTTGCCCCCCGCGACCGGCGCAGCGATGATGGATTAAACCACGCACCAGGATGCACCATGCGCTATTTAGCCCGCCTCGCAGCCCTAGGCCTTGCACTGCTTGTGAGCCCGTTGGCGTCTAAAATGGCAGCGGCCCAAGCGCAGGAGATCGCAACCGTCGCCGGCGGCTGCTATTGGTGCACAGAGGCTGACTTCGACAAGGTCGACGGCGTTTTGAAGGTGACGCCCGGTTTCATGGGAGGCAAGACAGCCAACCCGACCTACAAGTCGGTGGCCTATCAAGGCGGCACCGGCCATACCGAAGTCGTCCAGATCGTCTTCGATCCGGCCAAGGTCACGTATGCCCGCTTGATCGAGATTTTCTGGCGCACCATCGATCCATTGGATGCCGGCGGCCAGTTTTGTGATCGTGGCGACAGCTATCGGAGTGAGATCTTCTACCACTCCGACGCACAGAAGGCAGTAGCCGAGGCGAGCAAGGCCAAGCTGACGGCGGCTGCACGCTTTAAACAACCGATTGTCACGGCGCTCACCGCCGCGAGCACGTTCACCCCGAGCGACCGCCCGGAAGATCATGGTTTCTACAAAAAATCCCCCGGCCACTACTATAGCTATCGACAGGGCTGCGGTCGCGACGCGCGCCTGAAGGCGCTTTGGGGCGCCGAAGCCGGCGGCAAAATCGCGACGCAATGATCTCGATCAAATCCGATCCTTCGAAATCGAACTTTGGCCCTCAGTCTCTGACAAGTCGCATTTTTTACGACGAACCGGTTTCCACTTAGGCGACAAATGCCCTTGTGGCCGATCGGTTCCGCCCACAAGTTGCTATCCCTGCGGCCAAGGTAGCGAGAATGTCTTGACGTTGGTGTAGCTTTTTATGGCCTCCCACACGCCCTCCTTGTAGCCAAGCCCGCTGTCTTTGATGCCGCCGAACGGGCTCATCTCGATGCGGTAGCCTGGCACTTCCCAGATGTTCACCGTGCCAACATGCAGCCCGTTGATGAACGACGTCGCGGTATCCATGCGGTTGGTGCACACGCCCGCCGACAGGCCGTAGGCGGTGGAATTGGAAATTTTTATGACGGCGTCTGTGTCATTCGGCACGCGGATGATCGGCACGACCGGGCCGAAGGTTTCCTCCCGCACAAGCTCGCAGGTGTGCGGGATGTGATCGACGACGGTGACCGGGAACAGCGCGCCGACGCGCTTTGGGCCGTGGAGAATCTTGGCACCCTGTGACGCCGCGTCGTTGACACGGGCCTCAAACATCTTGGCTGCACCTTCGTTGATGACCGTACCAACATCGGTGTTCGGATCCAGGGGATCACCGCATTGGAGCCTCTTCGCCTTGGCCAGTACCAGTTCGACGAACCGGTCCGCCACCTTCTCCATGCACAAGATGCGCTTAACAGCCGTGCAGCGCTGACCCGAGTTGGCGGTGGCTCCTTTCACGGCCAGGTCGGCTGCCCTGTCGAGGTCATCGACGGAGAGATCATCGCAGATGATCAGTGGGTCGTTGCCGCCGAGTTCAAGCACGAGGCGCTTGTAACCCGCCTTGTCCGCGATGTATTTGCCAACGCGCACTGAGCCCGTGAACGTGACGACATCGGCATGGGGGTCGGCAATCATCGCGTCGCCCATGGTACGCGGGTTACCAGTGACGACCGACAGCATTTCAGGCGGCAGACCAGCCTCGTACAGAACGTCTGCAAGCAGCAACGCGGTCAGTGGCGTCAACTCCGTTGGCTTCGCGACGATCCGATTATTGGTTGCGATCGCTGGCGCGATCTTGTGGCTGATCATGTTCAGGGGATGATTGAACGGCGTTATGGCCGAGAGCACACCAAGCAACGGCGTGCGCGTCGTAAAGATCTTACGTGGCTTGCCTTGAGGGGTGACATCACAAGAGTAGATTTCTCCGTCGTCGCGGATCGCCAGTTGGCCCGCAAGCGAATAGACATCACAGGCGCGGCCGACCTCGTAGGTTGAATCTTTCCAACTGAGGCCGGATTCAGCGGTGATCACGGCCGCAATTTCATCCCGCCGGTTGGCCAGAATTTCAGCCGTTCGCAGCAGGATTTTCTGGCGTTCATAGCGCGTCAGTTTCGGCTGGAAGGCGTTTGCGTTCTTGAAGGCTTCGGCCACCTGCTTTGGGCTTGCCGATGGCACTGTTGCGACGCACTTGCCCGTGTAGGGGTTCACGACGTGGACGTGCTCGTCGGCATCGACGAGTCGGCCAGCAATGCGCATTTTCTCATGCGCTTTGATCGGGACCTTAACATCTGCTGGCACAACGGACATGGGCGGGTTCCAAAGCGGGTTGCCGCACCGATATCAGAGCCAACGCCAACGCCAAAGATGAAGTCTGCGCCCAAGGCGTGAGGCCCCTCCCTGTTCGTCACAGGGGGAGGCGCGCCCAATCACGTTTGTCGTCAAGTTGGGCATCAATACGTGCGATAGGTTGGCCGCTCATAGTCGGCATAGGGGCCGCGATGGTCGACCGGTCGAGCAGCGATGATGTCGCCGGAGCAGCGATCGAGCTTCAGTTGGAACGTGCGGCCCTGTCGGCGCGCTTTCACATACGCCGTACCGCGATCGATCACCTGTGGGTCGTGAAAATCGCGCCAGCCGTCACGCTCAAGATTATAGCTGATCTCGTCTTTTGCGAGGCAACTTGGCCCAGCCGAGTAAGCACGCGGGCTTGGATAAACCTCTGAGTACTGGCGCGGATGGCGATCACGATAAACAGGCTCGCTCGGCACCGGGTGGCTGTATCGATCTTCATACGGCGCCTTGTAAGGAGCCCTATAGCGCTCCTCGTCGTGCCGTCTCGGTGGGGGGGTGCCGTACAGATCCGCATATCGCGGATCGTCATAGGCTGACCCCTGCCGATACGGCGGCGGATAGGTGTTGTATAAGTCGGCCGCTGTGGCCGACTGGACTGTTGCGATACTGGCGCCTGTTACAGCTAGTGCCAAAATCGACGCGCGAAGCCAACTCTGCATGACTGTGCTCTCCAATCGAGCCTACCACCAACTTCGATCTCGCGGCCAACCGCGATCTCGCGACCAGTGCCTCACACCCTCGCCCCCATGAGGCATACTCGCGGCCTGAAGCTGAACGCCAGATGAAGGCCGCTGTAACTTGGCATCCAGAACGTGTTTTTGAACAGTGGGTTAGATCGAATTTAGGACGTCACGTGGCGGGCCGGTAACATTGTTCAATTTATGGCACACCTGTGACATCGCGTTTGTCACACTCGCCCAGTCCCGCACTCCGCCTGCATCCCCACTGCTCCTGCATCCCCGCGGCTTCCGCATCACCACGGCTTCCGCATCACCGCCATTGTATTGCTATAATGTTCCGCGTACATTCACCGTCTCGTTCAAGAGTTGGTAGACCTGTGACGGACCTGCTCAACATTCCCCAGCCAGTGACGTCCGCCCCGGCCAGACCGCGGCCATTGACTGAGGTCGACGCCGTCGACATCTGGATTGCCCGCTGGTTGCGCACCCGTCCGAAAGATCTCGTCGCTCGGTACGGCTGCGACGACCGCCGCCTTTACGACATCTGGTGGGGCAAGGCATTTCCAGCCTCCCGCGGGCGCGCCGAAAAGGTTTTCGCTGAGCGTTATCCCGAGGCCGTCGAGCGCACCTCGTTTGGCTATCGGCGCATTCCACTTGGCAAAGCCTATGATCCACAACAACCAGGACTGTTTGACGCGCGGGAGCGTCCGCGACAGTGAGTTCGACCATCGGTTGTCAGCTGATATCCAACGCGTTTGACAGACGGTGTGCCGCGCTGTCCAAGGACCCGCAAGCGGCCCCCAAGGTGAATACATGACCCAAGACGCAACGGATTCCATTCCCGCAACGGATTCCATTCCCCTCGAAGCGGCACGTCGTGCACGGCGCGTGGCACTGGCTGAGCGGGAAGAGGTAGGGCTCACCATCGCCAGCCACGGCGGTTTTGAAGTGGCCTTCCGGCGCGATACCACCGACGAAGACGTCATCGGGCATAGCTTTGAGAAAGACATCTTTTTGGCTGCCATGCCCGACTATGTTGTGCCTCGGGACGGTATCGTCCTTGACGTTGGTGCGCACATCGGCACGTTTAGCCTTCTGACAGCACGTATGGCGCGTGAAGGTCGTGTGTTGGCCATTGAGGCGTCGCGCGAGACCTGCGACCTGCTGCGGATCAATGCAGCGCTCAATCACTTGCCGAACATTTCCGTGCATCAGGTAGCACTCGGCGCCACCGATGGCACCACGCATTTGTATCACGATGCCAATGGCAACTGGGGCAACACCACCATGCAGGCCGTCTCGGGCCACGCTGAGGCCGTGCCATCGATGACGCTGGAAACGCTGATCAAAACCGAGGCTGTCGCGCGCATCGACCTCGCCAAGTTCAATTGCGAGGGCGCTGAATTTCCGATCTTGCTCGGTGCCTCTGACGAAGCACTCCGCCTGTTCCGCAACATGATTGTTCTCTATCACAGCGATCTCACGGAGGGTCAGTCGCACGAGATGCTACAGGCGCGGTTGGCCAGTGTCGGGTTCAAGACCGAACTTAGGGATGTCTGGGGCGAGCGCGGCTGGATCCTTGCGACACGGGAGTAATCAGCTGCCGCGTTATCACTTTTTTTTACGGTGTGTGCAGCATAAAAAAGGCCGACCCCGAAGTCCGGAGCCGGCCCTATCATGGTATGATCTCTGCCTATTTCCCGAGGATCGCCACATTAACCCGGGCGATACCCTGATCCGTCATGCCGATCACTTGCGCGGCACGGCGCGAGAGGTCGATGATGCGTCCGGCGATGTAGGGGCCACGATCATTGATGACGACCTCAACCGAGCGGCCGTTTGAGGCGTGTGTGACGCGGACCCGTGTGCCGAATGGCAGCGTCTTGTGCGCCGCAGTGAGTGCGTCTGGGTTGAAGCGGCCGCCAGAGGCAACGGGCTGTGGCTGCCAATAGTAGGACGCAACGCCGGAGAGCGAACCGCCGCCGCCAGTCGATGTGACCGCGGTACGAACCGGTGCCGGCTTCGTGGCAGCCTTACGCTGGGGACGCGAGCCGTCGTCGGACGAGGCGGTGCGCACAGATTTGGCGACACCGGCGGGCTTGTCGGCCGCGACCTTTGTTGCAGCAGGCGCCCGCGTCGACTTTGCGGCCACAGCTTTTGGCGCGGCGCGCGTCATGCTTGACCATGTTTGTTGGTCACGATCAGCATATGCAGGTAAGGCCGCCGGGATCATCGCCCCTGCCGCAAGCAGAAATGCAAAGAGGTAAGACTTCATTCTGGTCTCCTGTAGATCAGGACCGGTGAATTTGAGACGCGCCGGGATGGTCGCGCCCCGACAGGAGCAACGGCGTCGAGAAGCGATCTAACTTTCAAACGGGCTGCGGAACCACATCGGGGCGCATCATCGCCACCCCGCACTTGTGCTCCGACCCTGGCCCTCGTCGCCATTGCGGTGTGCCCGGGACATGGCGTCACCGGAGCCCTCACACATCCCCGGCCCTGAGGCTGTTCCGCTTCTGAGGTTGTTCCGCAGGCAGCGGTACCCAAATTGCCGGAGACGCGCGAATTAAGCATGACGGGGTGCATCGTCAACCCCACAATTAACCTTTGACGTCACATGGTTAATCAGTTGCGGCGATGCGGCGTCTGGCGCGGTCGGTGTTGGCCAAAGCGGCACTGAAACAACGCCCTCGGACAAACCCTGCGCAAACCCGAAAGTGATCCTTGACAAAGTTGCATCGTTCAAAAAACGAGAGTACACACACGCAAACGTGTTGGGGGAGTGACACAAGCTTTGGAACCGGTGGCCCGGTTCGATCGTTTGCTAAAGTGAAGTCTTCTCTCAACGAGCAGTGTGATGCGTCGCGAAATCCTGAGCCGACACGAGAGTAGGCGGCAACCTGTCGCGCTCCAGCTTTTTTCAGAAACCCAACTCTTTTCCAAAACCCAGCCGCTAGCGGATCAAGGGCGTCTCGGAACACCACGCGTCCAACGTTCTACACCGGGCCGTGGATCAACGGTCAGCAAGACCGCACGCACGCAACATTGGTGCGGCCGTTCAGGGCGCTGCTATCCCGCAAATGTGGTCAATCTGATTTTTTGCGCGGCCCCGCACCGGGTCGCCTACGTGCTCGTGTCCCGCGACGCCGCCGGGCGCGCGCTTGGATTGTTTGCCGGCCTCGCCTTGAGCCGCACGCCGACCCTGAATTTGGCCCGCATCCGCCATCGGGCAGCAAAAATCGGAGCCAATGAGATCCATACCATCGACCTCACGCACTGCACTGGAACGTACGCGGCGCGCCAATTGGTTCGCGATATCCGCTCAGGACTTGCCAGGCACGGCGCCTGATACGCCTCTAGCCTTTCGGACGCTCACCGTGGGCTGCGTCCGGGCGCCAGCCAGTCGCGAGTTTTGCAGACTGCTCCATCCACCGATCACGGTCGATGCGACCAGACATGCCCTCGATATGGGTTTCAATCCAAAGGCGCTCCAGCGGCGTCCACTTGGCGATCTGGTCGAAATGCCAGATGCCGGCGGCGTTCAGCTTGGTTTCAAGCTTCTCAGCGACGCCCCACAACAGTTTCAAATCATCACACTTGCCATCGCGCGGGCCGGTCAAGGCGGGCGGCTGCACACCGGGCCCCGCGCCACCACTTGCGCCGACGACTGACGCCTTCGCGGCAGCCGTTGACGCCCCGATTGACGGCGGCGGCGAAACGGCTTTCCCATCCGACATCAAGTTGGCGGCAGCCATTGCCGCCACACCAGCCGTGACGCCACCGCCACCAACGGCGCCTGTTGCAAGAGCGCCGTTGGTGGCTACCACGGCACTTTGACTGCCCGCAGGAGATCCAGCCACAGGAGGCGGCGCAGCGGGTGCGGGTGACGCTGCTTGGGCCGACGCTTTCGCAGCCGCGTCAAGATCGGCAAAGCGTTGACGCCAGGAACCGACAACAGATCCGTCATACAACGACGGGTCTTTCAAAGTCGTGGCGCCACCAACGGGCGCCGAGGCCTTGCGTCCGATCTGTGAGCCGGTCTTTAGAACCTTCCCCGCCGCATAGCCGTCCAGTACCTTTGCAAGGGACTCCGGCGTCAGGTCCTCGTAGGTATCGGCGAAAATTTGGACCATCGGCGCATTGGCACAGGCGCCAGCGCACTCAACCTCTTCCCAAGAGAAATTGCCATCTTCCGACAGGTGATGCTGGTCGTGGTGGATGCGGGCGCGACAGACGTCTTTCAAGGCTTCCGCCCCACGCAACATGCACGGCGTTGTGCCGCACACCTGCACGTGGGCTTTCCTGCCGACCGGCTGCAGCTGGAACTGGGTGTAGAACGTCGCGATCTCATAGACGCGGATATAGGCCATGCCCAAGCGGTCGGCGACTTTGCGAATCGCGGGTTCCGGCAGCCAACCGGCGTGCTGTTCCTGGGCGCGCATCAGCAGCGGGATCACGGCCGAGGCCTGCTTGCCCTCCGGATATTTCTTGATCGTCGCCTCAACCCACGCCTGGTTCTCGGGCGTGAAGGCAAATGTTGCGGGCTGATCAGGATGCAGACGGCGGACGGCCATGGAATATCCTTGGCGAAGTGGCACAGCGGATGTCGAACGAGCCGCTTAGCCTTGTCCGATCCTCCACGGGAACGGAACGCGGCAAAGTCGCTCGTCCCACTCCCCAGCTTCCTAGCGGAGTGCGGCGGGCGGCTCAACCGGGTGCTGGCATTCCGAAACAGTTGAGACCGGCCGATTTGGCCGCGACGACGTGACGTCCATTTGCGTGCTTCCATGACGGAAACATGAGACTGGCTCACCGCGCCTTCATTCCAAGCCCCTGAAGTGCGCGCGTTGCAATCTCCCGGGCAGTGAACCGACGCTCGTGGGTCGTGGCTGGTCCGCCACGATGTTCGCGGATCAGTTGGATCTCGCGGTCATGGAAGCGATCAAGGCCGTGCCTGTGTCCGGCATGGATGACGGTGGTTTGCGCAAGCAGATCGCGCATGTATTCCATCAGCTTGAACTGGCTGAGTTCATCGAGCGACGATGTCGGTTCGTCCATAATCAAAATGTCCGGCGGGTTGATCAGGATACGCGCGAACGCCAGCCGCTGCTGTTCGCCACCCGATAACAACGTCCCCCACTGATCGGTTTCGTCGAGCCGCGGGATGAGGTGTTCGAGACCGCAACGCACCAGGGCTTCGGACACTTTGGCGTCGTCGACTGCTAAATCTTGAAGGGGATAGAGCAGCGCCGCGCGCAGCGTGCCGAGCGGAAAATAAGGGCGTTGCGGCATGAAGGCGATAGATGCGCCTTCCGGGCGCAGGATCTCGCCACTGCCCCACGGCCACAAACCCGCCATAGCGCGAATGAGCGTGCTCTTGCCGGTCCCAGAGTCGCCTTTGACCAGAACCTTTTCGCCGGGCGACACGTACGCCTCCGCGCCGTCGATCATCACGCGGCCATCGTGCAATGCGATATTCAGGTTGCGCAGATGAATCCGGTTATCGGGGCTGACGCCCAACGTGATCGCCTCGTGGTCGCCGGTCGCCCCGAGGCTCGCTTCAAGATGATCGATCGCATCAGACAGCTGCGTCACGCGGTTGGAGGCAGCAAACCAATCTGCCAGCCGCACAGCGTTGTCCGCCAACCAATTCAGAGCGACTTGAACCTGGGCGAATGCCGCGGCTGCCTGCATCAACGAACCTAGGCTCATTTCACCAGCCAGATATTTTGGTGCCCCGAGCAGCAGTGGCACAACCGGCGCCAGCACATAGTTGCCGCCGCTCAGCCACATCATGCGTCCCTGCCACATCAACGCACGCAGGCTGCGTCGCACGAGTTCGCTAAACGTCTCTTTGAGCCTTACGTGCTCATCATCGTCGCCAGCCATAAGAGCAATGATTTCGGCATTATCTTTCACGCGGGTCAGTTCATAGCGCAACTGCGCCTCGCCCGCACTCCGTTCGCCGACGCGCTGCACCAATTGGCGGCCAAGGAAAAACATCCCCAAGGTGCTTAACGCCGAGTAAATGATGCACGCGAAAACCATGTATCCCGGAATTGTTACTCCAGCGACAGTCAAAGACCCGCCGACAAACCACAGGATGCTAATAAACGACACGGCGGCCAACACCGCATTGATCACGCCGAGTGAGAAATCGACCAGCAAATCGATGGCGACGCGGCCATCCTCGGCAATGCGCGCCTCGGGATTATCCGCGTCAGTCTGGACAATCGTCAATTGATAGAAATGGCGTTTCGCGAGCCAACGGGTGACCAAAGTGCTGGTCAGCCATTCGCGCCACCGAAGCTGAAATCGTGTGCGGGTGTGTAGCTGTGCAACAGAGGCCGCGGCCGACAGAACAGCGAGCACCAGAATGAGCCCGAGGCCAATCAGCAAAGTGCGACCGTTCTTCTGCTCAAGGGCGTCGAAAAAGGCCTTGTGCCAAACGTTTATCGCGAGTGCTGCTGCGAGATTGAGACAGAGGCACACGGCCAACACGACAGTTAGGAACCACGCCTTTGCGCGGGTCGCGCCACTCCAGAAACCGCGGGCGAGGCGCAGAAACCTGCGTGAACGCCCCGGAGACGGTCTGTCGTCCACGTCCTTGGGTGCAGGCGGATCTGCTGTTTGTGATGCCCCCGTCACTGATGAAGCCGGATGGCTTTGAGTGCGTTGATCAGTTGGTCGGGCCGGCATGGCTTCTGAATAAACAGCGCTTTTGGGAAATCCGCTTGCTGCTGCTTTATCGAGTAGCCGGACAACATGATGAACGGCACGCGCCGCGCGGCCAAGGCAACCGCCGCCGGGCCCGAGCTGACGCCACCGAGGTTGGCATCGACGATAGCCGCGTCAAAGGACGTGTTCTCGATAAATGCCAACGCTTTCTCAAGCTTGCCAGCGACGCCAACGACGTCGAACCCGGCGTCTTCGAGCATGTCTTGCAGATCAAGCGCGATCATCGGCTCGTCCTCGATGATCAGGATACGCATGTGTGGCTGATGCTCAATTTTCTGCATGGTCTGTGGGCGGTTCGCCGCGCCCCCTTTCGAGCGTGTCGGAATTCGGCAGGTCTGAAGTTCGAAGCAACGCGAACGACGGGGCGATCACCGCGCATATGATTGATAATGACTAGCCGGGGCACGTGGCCGAGCGATAGATTCGGAATCTACTCAGACGCTGCTCAGCGTCCGTCGCAGGCGGACCATCGCGCTGATGGCGCGCGCGCACTTTGGTGGCTGATATAGATTTGATGGCGCGCGCCGAGCTTTTTGCGGGCCACGGCCGACCACCGTTGGTCGATCCCCACCTACGTGCCATGGCTGTTTGGATGATGGCCGCAACCCAAATCTTACCCTGTCAAACTGAACCCGCGGTAGCCGTCTTCGGCGATTTCGGCGCATAGTTTGCGATAGCGCGCCATGCCGCCAGCGTAGGGCATGAACATACGGGGTTTGCCGGGAATGTTGGCGCCGAGATACCAGCTGTGCGGGGTGAACGGGAGCAATGTGGCGTTGGCCGCCTCTGTAACCTCCTGCACCCACTCAGCCACCGCCTCGGGCTTTGGCTCCATGCGGGCAGCCCCGGTTTTGCGCAAATGCGTAATGGCATCCGCGATCCACTCGGCGTGCTGTTCGACGGCGACGGGCATGTTGGTCAGCACGGATGGGCTGCCGGGGCCCGTGATCGTGAACAGGTTTGGGAACCCCGCCATCTGCAGACCGAGGTAGCTCTTTGGG
>JANNXS010000383.1:0-7994 GCA_031409695.1 Hyphomicrobiaceae bacterium | reverse complement strand
GACTCGCTCAGCAGATTGATATCATCATGCGGCGTTCCGAGGCTGAGGGCGATGGCTCGAATTGGCGCCTCGACGGACTTCAAATAAATCAGTTGAGCATAGACGACGCTTTGCGCGCGCTTTGAAACGGCGTCTGCCTCTTCCTTGGTGTAGGCTTTGTCCGGGCGACTGGTATTGCGGAAGTTATGGAACCCGAGCCTCGCCCCCGAGACCATGATGCGAAGCGGTTGCCCGGTAACCGGGTCGCGTCCGCCGAAAAACGCATTCGTGCAGGAGCTGGCGCAGGTCTGGCCAGAGAGCACCAGAGTTGGAATACGCGCATCGTAGAAGAACTTGCCGAGTTCGAAGCCCTGATCCATGCGACCACCGGGCGAACTTAGCGCCGCGATGATGCGAACGTCGGGCGGCACGTCGGCGATCGCGCTTTTGAAGCGCAAGATCTCGTTGCCGTCAAACTCCCCCGAAATTTGAAACACGGCGGTGTTCGGCAGCCCGATATCGACCCGAACAACGCTGATCTCGGCTTTCGCAACCGGCGCCGCGACGAGGCCCGCGACGAGCAGCGATGCACCAGCCAGCGATGCCGAAAAGAAATTGACCATCATATGCGTGTTCCGCTTTCGTATGTTTTAGCCGCATTTTAATTGCGCTTAGCAGCCAGCGGCGCGTCGGTAGGTTTCATCAGTTTGTTGATCGTAATCATTTGCTGCAGATACGTCGCTTCCGGAATCTGTGCGACCTGGAGCGCGCGTGAATTTTCGGCTTGAGCTGTGGCGACATCCCCTTTGGCGAGTGCAACGCGGGCTCGAGCCACGTACGCTGGCGCCAGTTTGCTGTTGAGTTTCAGGGCCGCTTCAGCCTTTGCAAGACCAGCAGCCGTATCGCCGTTGGCCACCAGAGCGTAGGCCTCCCAGGCCAGGCCGCGCCCGTCCGGCGTATCGGCCACTTTCTGTAGATCAGCAATCGCGTCGGGGAACCGCTGCAACCGGAGAAACGAAAGCCCGCGCCAAAATAGCGCTTCGCCAGATTTTGGGTTGAGTTTCAACGCGTTGTTAGCTTCGCCAATTGCTGCTTTGTAGTCGCCGAACTTAGCGGCTACCCGCACAATGCCCTCGATTGCAAACAGGATGAAGTCCGGCGGTGCCTTGCTGCCGCGCAGTTTCTGGTAGCCTTGATAGGCCTGCGGATAGGCGGCGGCCTCTTCAAAAGCCGCGGAGCCTCCAAGCATAGCGGTGTACTGCTCTGGGTCGGCGGCCAGGATTTTATCGTAGATGGCGAGGGCTTCTCGTGTTTTGCCAGCCCTGCGGAATTCCAGCGCCTCCTTGAGCAAAACATCGACCTGAGCCGCAGGCGTTTGCGCGGTTGTGGCAGGTGTCGCCGGTGCCGTACCGGGCTTAGTTGCACCAGGCTGAGCTGTAACGGGCTGGGCAGGTTGTGTGCCTGGCTGAGCGCCGGGTGTCGCGGCACTCGGAGGTGCCGTTGCTGGCGGACGCGGTGGTTGAGCCGGTTGAGTTGCCGCAGGAGGAGCACTCGGCGTCGTCGGTCCCGCCGCGCCGCCGCCCGTGCCGTCGGTGCTCAGCATCGCGAGCGCGCTATCCCGGCCGCGGGTTGCGCGGGAACTCGTTTTGAGGAGTGTCAGTGCCTTATCGAAGTCAGCGGCGGCGCGCTTCGGCTGCTTTATGGCAAGCAGCAATTCGCCACGGTCTAGGTACGCCAGCGCCTGTTCCGGTTCAACAGATACGGCTGTATCGAGATCTTTTAGGGCACCCGCCTCGTTGTTATTGTGCCGAAACACCTTAGCCCGGCCCAAGTAAGGCGCGGCCTTCTTCGGGTCGAGCGCCATAGCGGCTTCGTAGTCGACGCGTGCCGGATCAAAATTCAAGGTTCGAATGAAAAACAGACCTCGATTGAGCAAATACACATACTTGTTTTGCGCCAGTGCAACGGCTTGATTGTAATCGTTCAGCGCAAGATCGTTATTCCCTTGGAAATGCCGAAGTCGTCCACGTGCTCCGTAACCGGTCGCGCTGTTCGGCTCGATCTTGAAGATCTCATTTACGTCGGCCTCGGCAGCCTCGAATGCTTTTAAATCCGTGTGTGCCCAGGAACGGTACTGAAGCGCCGTAACGCGTTGTGCAACGGTCAGGGTCGGGGCTTTGAGATGCTCTGTGCATCCGGGAATGACTCGCGCTGAAACACCTGATTTACAATCGCCATCGGCATCGGCACGGGCAGTTGTGGTCAACCAAAGTGGGACAAAAAAGAGTATTGGCAGCAACAGGCGGGTGCGCGGAACGGTCCAAGCCAAGCTTACGCGCAACACAGATTTCACGGACCAACTCCAACCCAGGCGGACAAGCCTGTTTCATGCAACGCGTTGTAACGTTCTGTAACTGAATCAAAATTCGTGCCACATGGAACGAGGCTTGTCGAGGGGATGGCGATCCAAAGGCTGTTGGATCGAGCGTTCAGGCTGGCGTCGCTTTCCAAAAATATCGCCGGAATCCGCGGTTGCTATCCACGTCTTTCACGCGGAACATCATGCGCATCGGTTTGTCGACCGCGAGGTCCGTTTCGTCCATGTCGGTGAAGTCCATCATGCAGCGCCCACCTTCCGCGAATTGGATCATGCCGTACATGGCAGGCGGATCTGGCGAGTAAGTTAACCGATCCGATGTAAATGACATAATGCGCCCCTCGGTCTCGGCGAACGGTTGCGGTTCCTGAGTATGAAAAGCGTTACAGTTGGGGTTGACGCAGACGTTGCTCATCGGAAACTGCAACGTGCCGCATTTGGAGCACTTTCCGCCGATGAAACTTGTTACGGCCTTGCGGTTCCGCCAGAGCGAGGACAGGGCCGTTGCTTTGTCTGTCTCAGCCCGCATCCCTCGTTCCATCTCGATCAGATCGTTAAAGGCAAGGAACCGGCCGTAGCTCGTCTCCGCCTTGCGGCGGGCGAGGTGGCCGGCGACGCCAAGCGCCTTCGGTCGTTTGGTGATTTCGGGCGTCGCTTCAAACAGCAGCGCGTCCGCACCCTGGCCGAAACCAACGACCAGGATTTTGTCGCCAGGCTTTGCCTTTTCAAGTGCCGCAACCAACATCACGAGTGCATGGGCCACACCTGTGTCACCGCAAACGCTCGTCATGGTGTCGGCGACGCAGGCATCTGGCAGCTTCGCGGCCTTGGCCACCGCCTGGGCGATTTTTCCGATGGTCGACGGCAAGCAGAACGCGGTCACGTCTTCGGGCTTGACCTTGGCGGCCGCAAGACATTTGGCAATCACGGGCGGGACAATCTGCATGTAGCCGGCGTCTCGCACCCAGCGTTCTTCCCAGCTGTAGTCGAAGGTGTTGTCCATGGAGCGGAAGTGGTCGACGAAATCCGCACTTGCCGACGCTTTGCCAATCAGCTTGGCGACAACGCCTTTGGTGCCCGTAATCAGGGCGGCTGCGCCGTCGCCGGTTGCCATCTCAAGAGGGCTCGCCGCCTTTGTGCGCCGGTTCTCGGACGCAACAATCAGGCTTTCGCCGCTCGACATGAGGCCGTCGATCAGCGCGCTGGTGCCAGCACGCATGGTCGTCGAGACATCCACCGTGTGCAGATCAGAGCCAATATCGAGTGCCTCGGCGATCAGACCCGCGTGCAGACGGTCAATAAATGGCCCCGTGGTCGAGGCGAAGCGAAGGCTGGCAAGTGTCGTGCGTTCACGCCCCGTCAAGGCATCACGCGCGGCTTCGACCGCCATGGTCACGGCGTCCTCGTCCCAGTTCGCCATGGCACGTTCACCTTTGGCAAGGCCAGCCAGCGCGGGCGCGAACCAACCGTGCGTATCGGCAATCGCTTTGCGAGCGAGGCGCCGACGCGGAATGTAGGCGCCGAAAGCAACGATACCATTGGTCATGAGAGCGATCCCGCGGGCTGGTGAGTGAGGCTAGACCGAATGACGCGTACCTGACAATGCATCAGACCGGCGGCCCAAACATTGGCCCTAACTCACCCTCAAAAACGTGTGGTTAAGGCGATCCAGCTAGGATGCGCGACCGCGTGTGTCCGTATCGGAGCTGTCGCCGTGTCACTGAGTGAGTTGCTGCTACTGCTTTGCATGGCCGCTTGCGGGACGACGCTTGCAATCTGGTTTGCCAGCGCAGACCTGTGGGCAAAGCCGCGTCACACGCTGCCCGCAACAGCGGCCGGCATGGGGGTAGCCGTTCTAGGCCGCCTCGCATTGGAAGTGATCCTGGCAGCCCATCCGGCTGCGGACGAGATCTTGACCGAAGTGTTCCCAGAAGTGATCACCATCATTGCGCCGATCGTGTTCGCGACGCTCGGCGTCCTGGCGTGGCGCTTCGTCGAAGTCTGGCATGAGGATGAATTGTCTTTGGCTGTGATCTTTGGCTTTGACACGCCAGCGCAAGACAACAAACCGACCAAACTCACGCGCACGGGCGGCGGGCATTTCGGCTTTAAGGTCCAACTGCCACCCTCCCGCTTTGGGGCGAAACGTAAGCCACGTCCGTAAGCCGCGACAGTGGTCGGCTATTTTATCGCCCCCGAAGTCAGCCCTGAAATAAATTGCCGTGACAGCAGCACGTACACGATCACGATCGGCAGCGACGCCATCGTCAGACCAGCGAACAACACGCCCCATTCGGTATTGTACTCGCCCATGAACGTGGTCAGTCCCTGGGGCAGGGTCTTAAGCGCTGTGTTTTGCAACAACACGAGCGGGAAAAAGAAGTCGTTCCAGATCGGCACGGCGTTGTGAATCCCAGCGATGACCATGGCCGGCCGCGCCAGAGGCAACATGATTTGCACCATGATCCGCGGTTCGCTCGCCCCGTCGATCCGCGCACTCTCCTCTAGTTCCGATGGCAAAGTCCGCAAGAAGCCCGTCAGAATGAACACAGCGCTCGGCAGGCCCATGGCCGTGTAAACGAGCACAAGCCCCAGGTGTGTGTCGATCAGCCCAAGCGTTTTCAGCTGGATAAACAGCGGAATAATCGCGAGCTTCAAGGGCACCACGAGGCCCGACAAAAAGAACAGGTAAAAGATGGCGTTGCCGCGGAATTTGTAGCGCGCGATGGCATAGGCCGCACACGTGCCCGTAACCAGAATGCAGGTGACCGACGACACCGTGACAAACAGCGAGTTGGCGAGATAGCGCGGAAAATTCGTCTCGCGCCAGATGGTCTCGAAGTTTTTCAGGCTGAAGGCCTGCGGCAGGGAAAAGGGGCTGTTGTAGATCTCGGCGTTGCCCTTGAAGCCCGCGAGGAACATGATCACGATCGGGTACAGCATCAACGCCGTGTTGAACCACAACAGCGCATGGATCAGCACGACCTGCGTGCGGCTCATATGCAAGCGATCAGCGGTCATTTCAAAGGCTGCTCCCACGGTGCTCGTGTCAGCATCGTTTGCAGCGACGTTTCGCTCAGTTGGGACGGCGCGTTGGTGGTCGCGCGCAAACAATCCATCTCACCGCCGCACCCGTCGCATCAGCCCTGCAATGCCGCCAGCAATGCCGTTCGGCATGACGTACATAAGGACGATCAGCACGATGCCGTAAATTGTCCATGGCTCTAATTCGATGGGCAGGTGGACGGCGTGGCTGATCTGCTTGGTGAGCTTGTCCGCGTATTTCTCGATCACCTGCACAAAGATGCCCCCGATGACAGCGCCCGGTAGCGAGGCGACCCCGCCGACGACGGCGCCGACCAGAAGCGCAATCGACACTTCGAAGCGAAAGCTATCGGGTGAGATGAACTCAAAGATGATGGCGTGCAGTGCGCCGGCAACGCCAACATACATGGCCGACAGACCAAACGTGATTGTCTTGTTTGAGGCGCGGTCGATGCCCATGGTGTCAGCGGCAAGCGGCTGATCACGCACGGCGCGCATAGCGCGGCCCATACGGCTGTCCAGCAGGTTGCGTGCCAACCAGAACATGATCACGGCGACGACCAGCACGATGAGGTACATCCATTGGTCGGCTGAAACCTTCAGGCCAAACGGCGGATCAGGCTTGATCAGGTTTATACCTTGAACGCCGTTGGTGAACGGCTCGAAGTGTTTGTACTTGAGGATCTGAGGCGTTGCGACGGCAAGTGCAAAGGTGGCGAGCGCCAGATAATGGCCTTCTAGTCGCAAAGCTGGTTTGCCGAACAAATACCCAAGCACGAAGCAGACGGCGGCGGCCAAAGGCAACGTCAACAGGAAATGCATGCCGTATCGATCAATCAGAATTGCCGCGACATAGGCCCCGGCCGCAAAAAATGCACCGTGCCCGAGTGAGATCTGGCCATTAAAGCCCGTTAGCAAGATCAAGCCGAGCACCGCGATCGCGTAGACAATCATCAACGAGAGCTGGAGAAATTGGAAGTTTGTGACCAGCCCGTCCTTTGCGCCGCCAGCCAGCAATCCGCCTTTGCCCGCCAGGAAAGGCAAAGCGAGTGCCAACACGATCAAGGGATAGATGTACAGCGGGATTGCCTTGCGCGCGGGCGCCGGCAGGGGCGCAACCGCTTCGGCAATGGCATGGCTGGGGGGCGCGGTGACAACAGTGGCAGCGGTCATCTCATCTAACTTTCGTGACACCAAAAGCAAACTCATCGTCATCCCCGCGAAGGCGAGGACCCAAGCACGTTACACCGCGCTCACCATCGAAGTGGTGTGCAAGAGACATCACGCTACACCCGCTTCACGGTCACGCGGCCGAACAGGCCGGAGGGTTTCAGCGTCAGAATCGTGATGACGATGATCAGCGCGACGGTGAGTTTTTCGCCGTTGCCGATCAGGTAGAAGCCGGTACTCTTTTCAAGTGCGTTGCCAAAGAAGCCGACGAGGTTTTCAAGCACACCCACCATGAAGCCACCGAACACGGCGCCCGCAGGATTTGAAATTCCGCCGACGAGGGCGCCGGCGAAGCCGTAGAGCAGGATCGACGCCATCATGTTCGGCTCAAGGTAAACCATCGGCGCCACGAGACCGCCGGCCACAGCGCCAACAGCCGCTGCCATGCCCCAGCCAAGAGCCAGCATCCAGCCGACGTTGACGCCAGCGAGCCTCGCCGAAACCGGGTTTTGGGCTGCCGCCCGCATGGCAAGGCCGAGCGGCGTGAAGCGGAAGAACGCGCCAAGGCCAAGCAACATCACGACCGTCACCACGATCATGCCGATCTGGTGCGGGCCAATGTACGCTGAGCCAGCGAAGTCAATCTTGGGAAAGGGCGATGGGAATGCCTTGATCGTATGGCTCCACATCGCGCCGGCCATAGAATGGAAGATTGCCAGAAGGCCGATGAACACCACGACGGACGAGAGCACCGGCTGACTGTGCAAAGGCCGCAGGATGGTCCGCTCGATCAGCACCCCAACCGCAAACGAAATCGCCATGCAGATCGGCAGGGCGATCCAGAAGTTGTACCCCCACTGCATCATCTGCCAGGTGAGGTATGTCGAAAACATCGCCATCTCGCCCTGAGCGAAATTCAAGTGGTCCGTCGAGACAAAGATCATCACGAGTGCCAGTGCCACACAGGCGTAAATCGCGCCGTTTGCGAGCCCTGATGCGACCTGTTGGATAAACTGTTCCATGCCTGCGCTCTCTACCTTAGCTCAATTCCGCTTCAGCCCAATCGATGCGATGAAGCTTTCGACATGCGGTATCCAGACCGACGGTTGATCGATGGCCCGGTGGCCGTCTTCGCCGACCGGCGGCAGCATGACGAATTCGGCCTTTGCGCCTTTTGCCGAGTAGGCTGTGTGCCAACTGCGAGGCACCTGCTGGCCCCAGAACTTATCGTTCTCAGCGTAGACCCACAGCATCGGCGCCTTTGCTGTTGCACCAGCGGCACGATAGACCTCCGATAGGCGCTCAGGTCCACACGGATTGGCGGGACGATCTTTTGGTATGCCACCTGAGCCTCCCGCCATGTTGATTGCGGCCACCACGCCCGGGATGTTCTTGCCGTTGGCGACCGTGCTGGCCAGCCCGC
>JANNXS010000382.1:0-36012 GCA_031409695.1 Hyphomicrobiaceae bacterium | reverse complement strand
CCGCAATGCGCGGACCCTGCGCAACAGAAATAGAGGACTTCAGCCCTGTCTCGCGCACCACTTCGCGCATTGCGGTGGATATCATCGCGGATCGCATCGAAAGCTCGGCAAATCACTTTAGACACACCAAGGCTGGGGTCGGCACCGTTGATGTTGTGTCTGCACGTGCACTGGCGGCGCTGCCACAACTTCTAGGTTGGGCTGGGCCGTTTTTCGGGCCTCATACTGTTGGCGTTTTCCTCAAGGGAAAGGATGCCGTGGCGGAAGTGGCTAAGGTTGGAGCTGGCTGGCAGATCAAGCTGGTGCCGAGTGTGACGGATGTTGAGGCGCGAGTGGCGGTGGTTCGGAGCGTTGCAACGACGTAACCCGTTGCTGTCAGATTAAACAGTTTTGGCGCGATGTAAGTTGAGGAATGGGTACTGCCTGAGTCGTGCATTGCAAGCGATGCGTGACGGGCAGGATGACAGTTGTAGGTAGGTAATCGCCTGCCCAAACGTGGATCAGGAGTGCGGACTATGACCGTGTCTCAGGCTGGGTCCAAGTCAGTGTTACGCGTCCTCGCCGTTGCCAACCAAAAGGGCGGGGTGGGAAAGACAACGACCGCGATCAACCTTGGCACTGCGTTGGCGGCGACGGGCGAGCGGGTGCTGATTATTGATCTCGATCCGCAAGGGAATGCTTCGACGGGATTGGGTATCCCGCCGGATAAGCGGCCATACACGATGTATGATGTGCTGATCGGCGACGTGCCGTTGAGCGCTGCCGTGGTTGAGACGAAGGTGCCTGGGTTGGCCGTGGTACCGGCTAATCATGATCTGGTCGGGCTTGAGTCTGAAATTCATGCCGATGCAAACCGGCCATATCGGCTGCGAGATGCGGTAGCGAAGCTGGCGGCCCACCAGGCGATCACGCCGGGTGAGTTTGCCTATACCTACGTGTTGATCGACTGTCCGCCATCTTTGAACCTGCTGACTTTGAATGCGATGACGGCCGCACAAGCCGTGCTGGTGCCCGTTCAATGCGAATTCTTTGCCCTGGAAGGTATTTCTCAGCTCAAAGAGACCATCGACCAGATTAAGGCGACGCTCAATCCTTCTCTGGAAATTCAAGGGGTTGTGCTGACGATGCACGATCAGCGGACAGCGTTTTCCAGGGAAGTGGCCGACAACGTTCGGGCGTTCTTCGGGGCCAAAGTCTACCAGACCATGATTCCGCGCAATATCCGGGTGGCTGAAGCGCCGTCGTATGGCAAGCCGATCCTGCTCTACGATCCCGAGTGTGTGGGGAGTATTGCGTACATGAAGCTCGCGACTGAGATGATGGCGCGGGAGCGGTTGGTTGCGTGAACTTTACATGGACTGGAGTTGGGCGTGGACTCGATGTGGGCGTAGCGTTTGGAGTTGATCGCGGACCTGACAGGAACATATGAAATGAACATGCCGCTCCCCAAAAGCCGGCTCGGACGGGGACTTGCTTCGCTGATCGGCGAGCCTGCCATGGCCAATCCGCGATTGCCCAGTGAGGGTACCCAGAAGGTGATCGCGATCGACCAGTTGCACCCGAGCCCCCTCAATCCACGCAAAGCGTTTGATGAGGGCGAGTTACAGGAACTGGCAAATTCGATCCGGACGACAGGGCTTATTCAGCCGTTGATCGCGCGCGTGGATCCAGCCGGTGGTTATGAGATCGTCGCGGGTGAGCGGCGGTGGCGGGCGTCGCAGTTGGCCGGGATGCACGAGCTGGCCGTCGTCGTGCGTGATCTTGACGACCGAACGATGATGGAAATGGCCATCATCGAGAATGTGCAGCGGGCCGACCTCAATCCGATGGAGGAGGCGGCCGGCTATAATGAGCTGATTCAAAGATATCAGTACACGCAAGATCAGCTGGCGGAGCAGATCGGCAAAAGCCGAAGTCACTTGGCGAATACGCTGCGCCTTCTGCGCTTGCCCGACGAGGTGCAAGGCCTGGTTTTGGAGGGTAAAATTTCAGCGGGGCATGCGCGGGCTCTGGTCGGGCGCGAGGACGCGATGCATCTGGCGTTGCGGGCTATTGCTTCTGGAATGTCGGTTCGTGCTGTTGAACAAATGGTGCAGCAGCTCGATAAACAAGGACCCAGGGAAGAGCGGCCGCGGCTACGTGATAAGGATGCCGATACCAAAGCGTTTGAAAAGGATTTTTCCGACACGCTGGGGTTGAAGGTCGAGATCAAGCGTGGGTCGGGCGAGAGTGGGATGTTGGTGATCCGCTATGGGAATTTTGACCAGCTCGAGTACGTGCGCAAGCGCGTGATGGGCGAAGGTTAGGTTAGCGGGCCGTTGGTCACCGGTGGATCGCGGTGATGTGCGACTGGTGGCGTGCGTTCCGGGCGAAGGTGGACCCCGCAGGCGGTGGCGCGCGTTTCTTGCATGTTTTGTGCTTCGTGTTCGCACACAGAAAAACCCCTGATCACCATGCGATGGTGACCAGGGGGTGGTGGTGAGCAAGGGTTTGAAATACTCAATCTATTCTGTGCTAGGCCGTATCAGCCTTTTTTTGCAGCTTTGGCGGCTTTGGCTGCCTCAGCTTTGCATTTGCGCATGAAGGCCGGGCGCGCTGGTTTGCCCCGTATATTTTTTTCGTCGGCTTCTTTTGAGCAAGCTAGGCTCTCTGGGGTGCGTTCACCGCGCGGCACGGCAGCTTTTTTGGTCTTGGGTGCTGGTGGGACAGTCCCGGGGGCGGGAGCTGTTGCAGCTGGGGCGGTTGTTGTTGGTGCAGGTGTTCCAGCCTTCGGTGCGGTGGCTGGCGCTGTCGTTGTCTGAGCCGGTGCTCCGGTTTTTGGTGCTGCTGCCGGCGCCGCTGTGACCGGCGCCGCTGGTGTCGTTGTTGGTGTGGTGGCCTTTGGCGCGACCGCTCCGGGCGTTGCAGGGTTCGTCGGTGGGGTTGTCTGGGCAGAAACGCCCGCGGCGAGTAGAATTGAAAGCGCTGCGCTGATGGCGAAAGTGCGAATAGTGAGCATGTGCTCGACTTCCTCTCTATGAACGTCCACTTCGGCTGTTGGTTTCCCCATGGGCGTCTGCCGGGGCGTCCGAATCGATGGTACGTCTCGAAAACATAGGCGAAACCAGAGCTTGATAGGGTTCTGTTCGAGTTTTCGGCGCACTTTTGCACAAGTGACGCTCTCGGACGCCTTCGATTTAGGCCGCTGGCAAGTGCAACGTGACCGCGAGGCCACCGAGTTCGGAGCGGGCGAGCGTGAATGTGCCGTGGTACGAATGAACGAGGTCGGCCACAATCGAATGGCCAAGGCCAGAACCTGGTTTCGTTTCGTCGAGGCGGCGGCCACGCTCGACAGGGGCTTTGAGTTGCTCGTCAGTAAGGCCTGGGCCGTCATCTTCGACCTTGATGACGACGATGCGGCTGCGTGGGTAGTCTTGGAGGTGGGCCGTTAAGCGGACTTCGCTCGCTGTCCATTTGGCTGCGTTGTCGAGCAAGTTTCCGAGCATTTCTTCCAGGTCTTGTTTCTCACCTTGGAACTTCACATCGGCATCGCACGTGATGTCGAATAGGAGGTCCTTGTCGCGATGGATGCGTTCCAGTGCACGCGCTATGGCGTTGGCGACTGGCTCAATTTCGGTGACGCGGCCGATCACGCCTACGCGGGCTGCCATGCGGGCGCGGTCCAGATAGTGTTGGACCTGGTCGCGCATTAAGGTGGTTTGTTCCACGACTTTGCTTGCCAAGGGGCTGCTGTCGTCGCGGGCTTCGTTGACCAGAACTGCGATGGGTGTTTTCAGGCCGTGCGCCAGATTGCCGACCTGGGTACGTGCGCGCTCGATGACGTCCTCATTGGATTTCAGAAGCGCGTTCATTTCTTCCTGCAGGCTGGTGATTTCGGACGGTACGATGCCAGCGAGGCGCGTAGCCTTGCCGGTGCGGATGGCATTGAGACCCTTTTCGACGCGACGAAGCGGGTACAGGATGAAACGAATTTGCAGCAGGGTGACAACAAGTAGTCCGGCGCCTGCGGCCGCAAAGGCCGCGATAAGACGGCGCTCAAAGTTACGTACGTCGACCTCAACCTCAGCGACTTTGCCGGTCACTGTAATGGCGTATCGCTGCACCTCATCGCCCTCTCCGATCAGAAGCATGGTTTCGGCTTGGCGCAGCTTCAGACCGCGGGCGTCGAGCGTGTAGCCCCAGACCGTTTGCCTTTCGCGCGCCGTCGTCTTGTCGAGCAGGACGGGGAGGTTTTCATTGCCGAGCGAGTTTGAGCCGATCAATCGACCGGGGCGCGAGGGTGAAACATCGAGTGGTTTGATCTGCCAGTACCAGCCGCTTTCGGCGTCGATGTAGAGCGGTTCGACAACGTTCTTCGGTTGCCCGGGTTCGTTGCCGCCGGTTTCAATGGTGTCATTGAGGATTGATAGCAGGGTGCGGACGATGCGGCCGTCAAAAGACGTTTCCGCTTGCTTGCGGTACATCTGGATGATGACAACGCCTGCCGTCGGTAGGAAGACGAGGAACCAGATTGCTGCAGTCGCGAATAGCCGAAAAGCCAGCGAGTTGAATTTGCTCATGGTCGCTTCGCTGGTGGCTACAAGGCATGTTTGGGAGGATCTGGCTTCTGGCAGGCCGGGCTTCTGGCGGGCCGGGATTCGTGTGGCTACATTGCTGACGGACCGTATTTTCTATCCTGCCGCCAAAGGCCTTTGATCCTCTTCGAAGCTTACGTTTCGTCGTTCTCGGGCGACAGGCGATAACCGAGGCCGCGAATAGTCTTGATCATATAGGATGGGATTTTTTTGCGCAGGCGGCCGATGAAGACTTCAATCGTGTTGCTGTCGCGGTCGAAGTCTTGCTCGTAGAGGTGCTCAACCAACTCTGTGCGCGAAACAACGCGGTCACCGTGATGGAGCAAATAGACGAGCAAACGATATTCGTGTGAGGTGAGCTTTATCTGCTCGCCCGAAACGGTAACGCGCGCGGTTTTAGTGTCGAGCCGAAGAATCCCGCACTCGATTTCGGATTTGGCGTGGCCAGACGCGCGGCGCACCTGGGCGCGGATGCGGGCCAGCAATTCCTCCATATGGAAGGGCTTGGCGAGATAATCGTCGGCGCCAGCGTCCATGCCTTGGACCTTGTCTGACCAGCGGTCGCGGGCCGTCAACAAGATGACGGGCATCTTTTTATCGGAGCGGCGCCATTGTTCCAGGACTGAGATACCGTCCATTTTTGGCAGGCCGATGTCGAGCACGACGATATCGTAAGGCTCTGTATCACCGAGAAAATATCCTTCTTCGCCGTCGAAAGCCGTATCGACCGCGAAACCTGCCGAGGTCAGGGCTGAGACCAACTGGCGATTAAGGTCCTTCTCGTCTTCAACCACGAGGGCACGCATGGGCGGCTCCTGAGAGGATATTGATTTTGTTTGGTGTAACGTGGATTTGTGGCGGCGTCACGTGTGTGCGTTCTTCAATTTAGTTCCGGGCACTGATCTTGTCGACAATACGACGGACACCGGCGATTGTTGGCGCGTTGCCGTCAATTCGTAGGAACGGGCAGTGTAACGTTGTGATGAAGGTTTCGTGGCGGGCGCGGCTGCGGCCCTCTCGGGTGCCATCTTCGTAGTGGGACGCCCAGTCAACGAACTCTGTCATCTCGGTGTGACGCCAGCCGCCGGGTTTGACAGCGTCTTGTCCGAAACGGGTTGCTTCGCGGGCGATGAGGCGTGCCAAGCGAATTTCGGTCGGCGTTTCGACCAATATGGCGAGGTCGAAGTGCTGTGCGAGGCTTACGCCCCAGCTATCAAGTGCGCCGCTTAAGACCCAATCGGCTCGTGGGACAAACAATTCGTGCATCAGGCGAAGGCGGTCCGCAATGTCGCGCTTGCTCGTGTACGGTGGGTTGGTTGGCAGCCAGTAATAATCATCCGTATCGTGGTGTGGGATTGCGAACTCAGCCGCGAGCGCTCGACCGAGCGTTGTTACGCCTGAACCCGATGCGCCGAAAAGATGGATGCGGCGGGATTTCATTTTTTCTCCTGGAGAACTTTCGGCAGTTCGGCCAGGTGAAAGCCGTCGAAGGCAGGGTGGGCAGCGGTTGTACGTTTTGGCTGAGGTCGGCTGATTTTGGCGTTCGGAGCCGCGCCGTCGACCCGCAGCGTGGTTCCGGAGATAAATGCAGCGGCGTCGGAGAGGAGAAAAACAATGGCGGCCGAGACCTCGCTTTCCGTGCCCATACGACCGAGGGGATTTAAATCCTTTAAGGTGCGGATACGGGCGTGCATTTCGGGTGGGTAGTGGTCCATGCCGGAGGACGCGATCCAGCCAGGGGCGACGGCGTTGACGCGCACGTTCGATTGGGACCATTCATAGGCCGCCGTCTCGGTAAAGTTGACCATGCCAGCACGGGCGGCACCTGAGTGTCCCATCATTGGCATGCCGAGCCAGTTGTCGGCTGTTATGTTGACGATGGAGCCACCGTTGGCCTTCATCCACTGAGTGTAGGTCTCGCGGGCCATCACGAAGCCGCCGGTTAAGTTGCTGCGCACGACGGCGTCCCAGCCCTTTGCCGAGATGGATTCTAGTGGGGCTGAAAACTGGCCGCCGGCGTTGTTGACGAGATGATCAATGCGGCCAAAGCGGACGAGAATGGCCGATATTGTCTCCTTGACCTGTTCCTCTTCGCGGATATCGCAGGTAAAACGTTCGGCTTCGGCACCCGCCTTGTCGATTTCGGCCTTCACGGCGTCAAGCCTCTCAATTTTTCGGCCGACGAGCGCGATCTTGGCGCCGAGGGCTGCCAATTCGTGAGCCGTGCAGCGGCCGATGCCACTGCCGCCGCCTGTGACGATCGCAACGCGGCCGGAAAACAGGCCAGGGCGGAAGGCTGAGGCGTAGTGGGACATGTGCTTCTTCCGGCAACAGGGGGGTGCTGGCAGTTGGACGCGCGGTTTGACGTTGCCTTACGTCGTCCTGTCGCGTTCCATAGCTGTTTCGAAATCTGCGGGTAGGACGACTTCGAGGACCTCGCAGTCGTCAGAGTAGTCGACGACGCGGTGGCGGATTTTGGGTGGTTGCATCCAAGATGAACCGGCGATCATTTTTTCTGGCGCGTGGCCGTCCATCTCGGTGATTATCCACCCCTTGAGTACATAGACCATCTGGAACTGGATATCGTGCGAGTGCCAGATGCGGACCTCGTCCGTGCACGGTGGTTTGAAGCGTATGACGTGCGCGACGGCCTTGCCGTTGCTGGCTGAGGCATAGCCGAGGTCGCGATAGCTCGCGTATGCGCGCAAACCACTGTCGAAGTGCGCGCTGGCGAGATGGCTGAAGGCGAAGCGTTCGGCGGGCATGTGGGTGGCTCCAAGTGAGATCCGCGTCTCCGGCTGTCGTGAGAGATATCGGCTACGCTACCTCTCCGCCATCGGCCCTTGGCGCGACCATCTTGGGCACTATCACTGGCTCGCTTCTGGCGGTTGTGTCAAAGCTTTCGCGGAAGCGGTTGGTGATGGGGTAGCGGCGGTCGCGGCCGAAGTTGCGTTCTGATATTTTTACACCGGGCGCGGCTTGGCGGCGTTTATACTCCGCGATGTTCAGGAGGCGGTTGATCTTCTCGACGGTCTCTCGCGAATGACCGCGCGCGACGATGTCGATCAAGGGCATTTCGTGTTCGACGAGGCAGGAGAGGATATCGTCGAGGGCTTCGTAGGGCGGGAGGGAATCCTGGTCCTTCTGGTTCTCGCGCAACTCAGCTGTCGGCGCCTTGGTGATGATGTTCTCGGGGATTATAATCCCTTTTGGGCCTTTTCCTCCTTCGGGCACATTGGCATTGCGCCAGCGGCAGAGGCGATAAACCTCCATCTTGTAGAGATCCTTGATCGGGTTGAAGCCGCCGTTCATGTCGCCATAAATGGTGGCGTAGCCGACGCTCATTTCGCTCTTGTTGCCGGTGGTCAGCAGCATCGAACCGAATTTGTTTGAGATGGCCATCAGGGTCGTGCCGCGGACGCGCGACTGGACATTTTCTTCCGCGGTGTCACGCGGGCGGCCGGCGAACAGCGGGGCAACCATGCCATACAGGCCTTCGACGGCTGGCGAGATGGCGATGCTGTCGTAGCGGCAGCCAAGCGCACGCGCGCAATCGGCCGCATCCTTTAGGCTGTCAACGGCTGTGAATTTGTAAGGCAGCATGACGCAATGGACTTTGTCGGCGCCAAGTGCATCGACGGCGAGCGCTGCGACGAGTGCGCTATCAACGCCGCCGGAAAGGCCCAACACGACGCTTGGGAAGCCGTTCTTTGTGACGTAGTCGCGCAGGCCGAGCATGCAGGCGTGATAGGCGGCGGCGTCGCCTTCTGGCAGAAGAGTTTTTTCGCCGGTTGCGCAATGCCAACCGCTGTTGGTGCGGGTCCACGTGGTGTCTACCACGGCCTCGCGCCAGGCCGGCATTTGGACGGCGAGTGAACAGTCGGCGTTGAGAACGAACGAGGCGCCGTCGAACACGAGTTCGTCTTGCCCGCCGAGTTGGTTCAAATAGATCAGCGGCAAGCCAGTTTCGGTGACCCGGGCAACGGCAACGTTGGTGCGTTTGTCGGGTTTTGGCCAATCAAAGGGTGACCCGTTGGGCGAGATGAGCAGTTCGGCGCCAGATTCCTGAAGGCATTCGCACACTTCATCCTGCCAGATGTCCTCGCAGATCGGCACGCCGATGCGGGCGCCGCGGAACAGAACCGGGCCCGGCAGGGGGCCTGCATCAAACACTCGTTTTTCGTCGAAAACGCCGTAGTTCGGCAGATCAACTTTCATGCGAACGCCAAGGATTTTCCCGGCGTCTGCAACGACGGCTGCGTTGTAAACTTTGTCGCCATCGGGCCAGACAGTGCCGAACAGAACGCCAGGACCGCCGTCGGCTGTTTCGGCCGCGAAGGTCTCCGCGGCGGCCCGGGCGGCGGCTGCGAAGGCAGGTTTGCGCACCAGATCTTCAGGCGGGTAGCCGGTGACAAACAGCTCAGTGAAGGCGATCAGATGCACGCCACGTTTGGCCGCGTCCTTGCGCGCCGCGCGCATCTTTTCGACGTTACCCGGGATGTCCCCAAGGATCGGGTTTAACTGTGCGAGAGCGATCTTCAGCGTCTGGGTCATGGTGCGAAACTAGCACGGGCTTTGAGTTCGCGCGACGTGGAACGGCGTCACGATCAGGCACCGGTGCCGCTACGCCGTATCGTCGCGACGGTGTGACTGACGCCAAGGTCAAGTCCACCAAGACCCCCGAACCATCAATGGACGCGCCTTTTTGAGCTCTTTCCTGTGCGTATGATAGCTCCTCTGGTATCGACGGTCAAAACGGACACCGAAGGAGCAAAAGTTGACCCATCACTCCGGGGCAACTGCGTCGGTCGCCGCCTATCGTTCACTTGGCGTGACGGCTGAGCACGGCACGACTGCGTCTAAAGTAAATGACGGTGTCGCCGCGGGTGCTGTGCGGTTGCGTCCGGTTTGCTAGCGCTGATCGTCAAGTGCTAAGCACAGCGTTAAAATGAGCGACAGAGACCGATACGATGACCAAGCCCGCCCTGCTGCAAACCGGCGCGATGATGCCAATGATCGAGGAGGGCACGGCAAAAGCCTTTGCCGTCCACCTGTTGCAGGATCACGCCGATCGCGAGGGATTTCTGGCCAAGCATGGCGCCGAGATTGTCGCCATTTCAACCGGCGGGCATACCGGCGTAAAGGTCGATGCGGCCTTGATGGGGAAGCTTCCGAAGCTGCGCATCGTCGCCAATTTCGGAGTCGGATATGACTCGATCGATGCTGTTGCCGCGGCCAAACGCGGGATCATCGTCACCAACACACCGGATGTCCTGACGGAAGAGGTGGCCGACACGGCGCTTGGCCTTATGATCATGACTGTGCGCGAGTTCAGCTTGGCCGACCGATACATCCGCGCGGGTCGCTGGGCGAAAGAGGGCGACTATCGCCTGACGCCGGGATCGCTGCGCGGCGCAACCCTTGGGATGGTCGGTATGGGTCGGATCGGCCAGGCTATCGCAAAGCGCGCGGCCGCATTCGGCATGCCAATCGTCTATTTCAGCCGTTCGAAAAAGGCAGACGTCGCTTATCCCTACTATGCCGATCTGATCGCCATGGTGAAGGCAGTCGACATTCTGATGGTCATCACGCCAGGCGGTGCCGGCACAGCGAAAATGATCAACGCCGAAGTGCTGGCAGCACTTGGCCCCACCGGCACGCTGATCAACATGGCGCGCGGCAGCGTCGTCGATGAGCCAGCTTTGATTGCCGCACTTAAGGCCAAGACCATTCGCGCAGCTGGCCTGGATGTGTTCAACAACGAGCCGAACATCGACCCGGTCTTCATGACGCTCGACAACGCAACGATCTTGCCGCACGTCGGCTCGGCCTCGGTCCACACGCGCGATATGATGGGCCAGCTTGTCGTCGACAACCTCGCCGCCTATGCCAAGAAGACCACTCCGGTTTCGCCCGTTGATGAGACGCCGTTCAAGGGTTGGTAAGGTAGGCGAAACCATGAGCCCAAATTTGGTCATCCGCGAATACAGGCCAACAGACAAGGCGGCCCTTTTGGGCCTCGTCCTCGAACTGCAGGCGTTCGAGGGTCAGTGGAACGAGTTCGTGCGGCCTGCCGCCGATATCGGGCCGTGGTACGTGGTTGATCTCCTGAACCAATGTGCCAAGGATCAGGGCACAGTCTTGCTTGCCGTGCGCGGTGGACAAGCCGTCGGTTACGCGGTGATCTATGTCGGCTTTACCACAGCTGGCGACCGCGACGAGGTCGAGTACCGCTACGGTCGGATCGGCGACCTCTGCGTGACCGATAGCTGCCGGGGATCAGGGATCGGGCGCGCCCTTATCGCCGCATGCGAGGCGCGAACTCGCACGGCCGGCGTCAAACTGTTGACCATCCGGCACGACCCGATGAATGTCCGATCGGAACAGCTCTACGCGGCGCTCGGCTATAGAGCCGTCCAAGTGGTTCGTGAGAAGAGACTCGACTGACATTCGCGCCGATCCAAGAGACCATCATGGTGCCCAATACTGACCGCGCCGTATTCGAAATTGACCATCTTCTGACGTACGTGTCGTCTCTCGAAACGGCGGTATCCACATACACGCGGCTTGGCTTCACACTGACGCCGATGAGCGACATCACCGCCATGGGGATCGCCAACCAGCTCGTCACGTTTCGCCCTCGCACACCAGGAGCTGCGAATTTCATCGAGCTCATGTGTATCACGGATGCATCTCGCTTACCGGCCCCCATGCGGCATGTGCTGAGCGGCGCCGAGGCCACGCGTGTGATGGTCCTTGCAACGGTCGACGCAGCGCAGGCGCGGTCGATGTTCAATGCTCTCGGCTATCCGTTCTCTGCACCGGTGCATGTCAAACGCGAATGGAAACTCAATGCCAAAACATCGGTTTTTCCGGAGTTCGATGTTTTGCTGCCTGTCCCGGCGCCACTGATGTTCAACGCTTGCCAGTATCGAAATGTCGATGTTTATCTGAGGCCGGAGTGGCAAAACCACGCGAACACGGCCGAGATGTTAGACGCTGTGTTCGCCGTTTCAGATGCGTCAGAGCCGCTTGCCGACGCATACTCAAAGGTCTTCTCAGCGCCGGTCCGCGCCGTCGGCTCGACATTTTCTGTATCGCCCGGCGCCGTCACCCTCGAACTCTACGATCAGCAATCGTTGTCTGAAATGACCGGCAGCGTCGCGTCGGCCAGCATCGGATTTTCTGGCTTCCGCGTTCTAGTTCGCGACTTGGCACTGTGCGACGCGCTGCTGAAGCGCAACGGCGTCCCAGTTATCAGTCGACCAAATGGCGACCTCGTCGTCACCGCAGAGCATTGCCACGGCAACATCGTGGTGTTCCGAGATCAGCTTCGCGTCCCATGACGTTGGTGGGTCGGATTTTTAACCGCCGCACTCCCGGACAGGAACGCGGCGGCTTAGGTCGCATCAAGCCTGAAGCGTCGCCCCCTCACGGGACCATCACATCACGTGCGCTTCGCTAGATCGATAAACTCGCGCTTCTGTGAACCAACGTACAACTGGCGTGGACGGCCGATCTTCTGTTCGGGATCCTCGATCATCTCTTTCCATTGGGCGATCCAGCCGACCGTACGCGCGACGGCGAACAGCACGGTGAACATCGACGTCGGGAAGCCCAGCGCGCGCAGCACGATGCCCGAGTAGAAATCGACGTTCGGATAGAGCTTTTTCTCGATGAAATAGTCGTCATGCAGCGCGATCTGCTCAAGTTCCATGGCGGTCTCGAGCAATGGATCGTTGATGCCGAGAGTGGCCAACACTTCGTTGCAGGTCTTTTGCATCACCTTCGCGCGCGGGTCATAGTTTTTGTACACACGGTGGCCAAAACCCATCAAGCGCTGGCCCGAGTTCTTGTCTTTAGCCCGCGCTACGAACGCTGGAATGTTCTTCTTGTCGCCGATTTCCATCAGCATCTTAAGAGCGGCTTCGTTGGCTCCGCCGTGGGCTGGACCCCAGAGGCAGGCGATGCCGGCCGCAATGCATGCAAACGGGTTTGCGCCCGACGAGCCGGCGAGGCGCACGGTCGATGTCGAAGCGTTCTGTTCGTGGTCGGCGTGCAGAATGAAGATGCGGTCGAGCGCGCGCGAGAGCACGGGGTCAACGTTATAGGGCTCGCATGGCACGGCAAAGCACATCTGCATGAAGTTTGAGGTGTAATCGAGGGCGTTCGACGGATAGATGAACGGCTGGCCGATCGAATACTTATAAGCCATGGCCGCCAGAGTTGGCATCTTGGCGATCATGCGGTGCGAGGCAATCATCCGCTGCAGGGGGTCATGGATGTCGGTGCTATCGTGATAGAATGCCGACAGTGCACCGACGGACCCGCACATGATCGCCATTGGATGGGCGTCGCGACGAAAGCCCGAAAAGAACCGTGTCATCTGCTCATGCACCATCGTGTGGCGCGTAATGACGTTGCGGAACTCTTCGGCCTGCTTGGGGGTCGGCAACTCGCCGTGCAGCAGCAGATAGGCGCATTCAATATGCGTTGATTTTTCAGCCAGCTGCTCGATCGGATAACCGCGATACAGCAGGACGCCCTGGTCGCCGTCGATGTATGTGATCTTAGACGAGCAATTGGCCGTCGACGTAAAGCCTGGATCGTAGGTAAACGCGCCAGTGTTGGCATAGACTTTGCCAATGTCCATAACATCCGGGCCGATGGTGCCGGAGCGGATGGGTGCCGCGACTTGCTTACCGTTGATGGATATTGACGCGGTTTTAGCCGCGTGGGCTGCATCAGCGCTCATGTATTTCGTCCTTCCGCTTGATACCTAAGCAAGGCCGGAGACTGCGCCCCGAGACTGGGATCGCCTGCCGCCAAGTCAGCGATTTGGACACGCCCTGCAGCCCGCCGGTTCGGGGCTCTGGTCGCAGCCTTATGCTACGTCGAACCACCACGGCCTGACGTAACGTCTATCCGCGCGGCGGGCACCACGATAGCCCTGTGATCGGGAAATAGTGACCGCACACGCAGTGTCTAACTAGACTATTTTGTGCAGTGCGACAAGCTGTCCAAAGGACAGTGCGGCCCGCTGTTTAAGCGGGTCTCCTCGATTTGCAAAATCGGGATCAAGCTGCCGGATGTTGCAGGCGCAAAATTCGCGCCTCTCGATCGGTCAGTGTTTCACCGCCGGGCACCCGCATATCTCTCACAAACTCAAGCGTATGACGACCCACGGCCCGCGTGACGAGAGACACACTGATGGCCGCAATCAAGGCCGCCGGCATGCCAATGGCGGCCGGCAGTGGCCCGGATAAGCCGCCAAACCCCATCCTTTCAGCCAAAACCAACAGCGTCGTCACTGCAAAACCCGTAATGAGGCCTGAAACGGCACCCCAGGCGCTCAAACGCTTCCACAGCACCGAAAGCACCAGAACTGGGAACACAGCTGATGCCGTCAGTGCGAAGCCCCACATGACAAGCACGAACGGATCAGCCGGCAGAGCCGCAATCAAAAAGGCCGCGGCCGCAACCAACACGATTGCAATGCGCCCAACCAAAACACGCGCGCCCTCATCATGTGCCTCGCGCTCCGGGCCGAGCACTACATCTCGCGCCAATATTGTGCCGAGAGCCTGAATGTGAGCGCCGATCGCCGCAAGTCCCGCGGCGATGGCGCCCGTCACCATCAACCAGGATAAACTGTGAGCCAAACCCATGGCGACCGGGAGGACTGGAAACACAAGATCGCGCCGGACCACAATACTATTCAAGCGCACCTCGCCGGTGTTTCCCGCTAGCCTCATCGCTCCCAACTGCTGGACGTCGATGAACCAGACTGGCAGCCGGTCGACGGTTTGACCGACCACTTGGTCGACAACCAAACCACGCAAGAATACGGCAATAGCAACCAAGGTGAGAAGAATAAAGCCGGTGAACAGAACCGCCCAACTCATCGCCGAGCGAGCCGCGTGCACGGTTGGTGTCGTGCCTGCGCGCGCAAGCAAAGCCGGAGAGCCCGCAACCCCTGCCATCACGATGAGAACTGTCAGAGACGACGCCCACGTTCCAATGTAACCATACGACTGCAGGAAACGCTTAGCCAACGGCACCAGACTGTCGCCCGGTGCATCGAACACCAGCGGTGCTACGGCGCGGAGTGGTGTATCGCGAAACTGCTCGGCACGCAAAATGTTCTGGGCAATATTACCGGCCGTCAACTGTGGGAATGGCAGGTTGGCGACGACAAGTGATACAATCGTCGCCGGGACCACGACCGCAAACAGCAGCGCGATAGCTTTGGCCGCCGAGGACCAAGTCAAAGCCCGCATACCGCCCGCGACAACCAGAAAGCCCGCAGCCATCAGGCAAGCAGCGGATATGGCGGTCGCCGGAAAGCCAGTTAGCGCCGCACCAGCCCGACCCGCGATGTGCACCTCTGCCACCAAAACAAGGAGCAACGGCAGCGTTATGATTGCGGCCGAGACAATGCGCACCAATGCACTATCCAGGCGCTGGCCTAGAAATGCTGGCACGCTGTGCGCACCAACCTTCCGCAGGAACGGAACCAGCACGACCGCCATGACAACCAAGCCCGCGGGAATGCCAAGGAGCAGCGGAAAAGCATCGGAGCCCATGATAAAGAGGCATCCGGTCAAACAAAGGATGCCGAAACCACCGAGTGCTGTGATGCCGGTCGCGAGGCCCGCAAAGACAGGCGGTATTCTTCGTCCCGCAGCATGAAAATCGAGGCTTTCATGCGTAATGCTCGCAAGACCAATGGCCAGACATAAGAACACCGGCAATCCGAACGCAGCCAATCTCACAAGCGTCGACTCAACCCCCATTTGCTCGAGCAGCAGAACCACAATGGCAACCGCAAGTAGTGCTGCGGTATAAACGCCGACCAGCAGTCCCAGCCGTGGATTGACCGAGCGGGTCATACGTCTTCGTTCGCTCCGTGCCAGTGATCGATGGCGTCCTGACGGTTGACCCAGGCGATGGTGACCAGCGCCGCGATCACCATGAGGCCATGACAGACAAGGAAAAAGCCGAGCGGCATGCCGAGCACGCGGATTGTATTAAGCGCGTCGGCGTAAAGCGGCAAAAGTACGATGGCAAAGAAAAACGGCAAAAGTGTCGCAGCCATCTGCCATTTCGTGTGCCGCCAGTACGGCTTGCGTTCGCGCCAATCGATCATCAGTGTCTGTTCCCGAAAATTTCAATCCGCACGTCGTTCCAAAACCGAACCCGCCTAAACCGAACCCACCTAAACCGAACCCGATACAACAACGTGGCTGACGCCACGGCCGATTTATGACCGTCACCATGACTTCAAGCTTAAGGTCTAGCGTTTCGCATGCGAAAAGAAAAAATTTACCTTGCTGCCCCATTGACCAACAGCCACCTTGTACTGCGAATGGAAACTGTCTTCCCATATCGACCAAGGCATGCCGAAACGTAAAATACTCCTACCCAGGAGGCCGCAATGGCCGCCAGCCGCTTTGTGATCGTCGACGACCACACGCTCTTTCGCGAGGCGCTTCGTTCGGCGCTGCAGTCTACATTTGCTAGTGTGGACATCGAAGGTGCCGGATCAATCGACGAACTCGAGAAAAAGTTGACTGAGTCTAAGGACACAGAGCTGATTTTATTGGATCTCAAAATTCCAGGTGTTCAAGGCTTTTCGGGCCTGTTGCACTTGCGGACACTGCACCCGGAGTTGCCGGTGATTGTGGTCTCCGCAACAGATGATCCCGTGACAATCCGGCGCTGCATCGACTACGGCGCATCAGGCTTTGTGTCCAAGTCCGCGTCAATTGACGTTACGCGCGATGCTATTCGTCAAGTGCTAGCTGGTAACGTTTTTACGCCGGCCGACTACGATCCGAATGCGGTCGCTGATCCAGCTGATCGCGAATTGGCCGTCCGCATCTCGACCCTCACTCCACAACAGATCCGCGTTCTGGCGATGCTTGGCGAAGGGCTTCTCAACAAACAAATCGCCTACAAGCTGAACGTCTCCGAGGCGACGATCAAAGCTCACGTTTCAGCTATCCTAACGAAACTCAATGTCGACAGCCGCACACAAGCCGTGATCGCAATCAACAAAGGCGGCCTCAACACGTGGTCCATCCCTGGGCAAACGCGTCTTGAAAACTAGCAATAGAGCTGTGGCTCGCGGGAATCACACCCATTCGTTACTCGCTTTTGAAGACAAATCCGATGATAGTTTACTCAGGGCAGTCGGCCAACGGTCGGGGTGCCCGACAGGGGAAAATGCGTTCGATCACCCGCACGGGCAGTGAACGCAAATCGAGATCGCCGATATGTGGCAGTTCACGCAGTCTATAAAACCTTCAAAAAACAGTCGCGTGACAGCATTGGCGGCTGCAACACTATTTGCGCTCATCCCAGCAACATCACAGCCAGCGGCGTCTCAGACCGTAGATCGTCCGGCCGTGATCGAGTTGTTTACGAGCCAAGGTTGCTCATCTTGCCCCGCGGCCGATGCGCTGTTTGAGAAATATACTCAACGAGCCAACGTGATCGCCATGTCATTCTCAGTTCACTACTGGGATTACCTCGGCTGGAAGGACACCCTCGCCAACCCAAAATTCACCGAACGCCAGAAAGCGTATGCGAAAGCACGCGGTGATGGGCAAGTCTACACGCCCCAGATCGTGGTTGCTGGCCACAACCATGCGGTCGGGTCCGACAAATCCGCAATCGATAGCAGTATACAACGCTCGCAGAAGTCTGAGACGTGGGTCCCGGTAAAGCTGACACGCGCATCCAACGGTGCCGTCCTCGACTTGCCAGCGTTAGACGGGTGGTTGAAGGACGCGACCGTTTGGCTCGTGACCGTGTCGCGTCGGGTCGATGTTGTGGTTAAACGCGGCGAAAACGCTGGGCGAACACTCACATACTTTAATGCTGTGCGGAGCTTCACCCAAGTCGGCCGTTATGACGGCAAAGCCTTGTCCCTACCGCTTGATAGCAAGTCGATAGATCAATCCGACGCAGATCAGATCGTGGTTCTCGTACAAACCGGGACCACGGGTCCGATCGTCGGCGCAGCAACAATTGCGCTGAAATAACCATATCAGCTCAATGCCTCTTGATCGCCAGTCGTCCAATGCAGCGGTCACGGTTCCGCCGCAGCTGCGGCTCAATGCGGCCGCGCGACTGAGGTACCGCTGGCGTTAACCAGTTTTCGACCTCTTGCCGGTAACATCGCGGCCATGCATGTGTTCCGCGTCCCTCGTGTTTTGTGCGCTCTGATGACGGCCGCCTTTCTGGCGAGCTGCGGCAAGAGTTCACCTGAATTTATGACGCGCAACGAGCCTTGGCGGGCCGATGAGGAGCGTGCCTGTCTCGCATCCAAAATTATCGCGGACAATCGCTTCGTCACCCAGCGTTCGTCGCTCGGCGGTCCCAGCGCCTGCGGTGCGATGCAACCACTTGAGGTCACGGCAACGGCCGCTGGACGCGTTTCCCTCCGGCCCGCCGCCACATTACGTTGCCCCATGGTACCAGCCGTCGAACACTGGGTCCAAACCGTCGTCGAACCCGCGGCGCGTCAACATCTTGGCGTACCGCTGGCAGAACTGAAGGTGGCGGCCTCTTATGGCTGCCGACCCATGAACCACCAAAGCGGCGCCAAATTGTCGGAACACGGCTACGCAAACGCCCTTGATGTATCAGCGTTCCACTTGGCCGATGGCCGCGTCGTAACCGTTAAAGGCGGTTGGAATGGCGCACCGGATGAACGCGCTTTCCTGCGCGCTGTCCACAACGGAGCTTGCCAGACCTTCACAACCGTCCTCGGCCCGAAAGCCGACGTTTTCCACCACGATCATTTCCACGTTGATCTGGCGCGCCATGGCCGGAACGGCGAAATCCGTATTTGCAAGTAAAACGACGTTCCGGCTGTTTATCCGACCCTGGCCTTTAATCCCCGTCGCCGCGCAATCGATCCAATAACCGACGATCTCTCTTGGTCGGTCGACCGGTGCCAACGCCACGGATACCAAGACCACCGTCTGGATGCTGGTCGACAGCGCGTGGCGGCGGCGGCGGCGTCAGATCCTTGAATAGTGGCGCCGCCTCAGGCGCACTGCCTCGCTTTTCCCCGGGCAAAACGACTTCCAAAATCCGCACGTGCCCGCGCAGCGCAACAGTCAGCACGTCGCCGGGGCGCACCGGCTGCGCCGGGCGGTCCGTCTTGACCGTATTGATGCGCACCCGTCCGTCCGTCACCAGAGCCGCAGCCTGGGTGCGCGTTTTCACGACACGCGCAAACCAGAGCCACTTATCGAGGCGTTGCGTGCCCTTCGGGGCCGGGGATGTGTCGGTGTCAGACATCGCAGGCTCGGCCAACCAGAGGTAACGTCACAATACGGGGTTCGGCGCGCGGCGTCATCGCCGGTAACACAGTGCCCGCTTTTACTTGGGTCTTATACCAATGGCCAAAAAGATTGACCGCTGGTGTTTCGATTCTTCTCTTGCGCGCGGCCGCCTCACCACCCCCGCCCACCAACCCTGCGCGCGGGTACCATCGGTCAATAAATATGACCGCAAAGATTAGCCGCGCCCGGTTGCGCGCGGCAGCAAATGTGTGATGCGCTCCATCAACGTCGTGCGCGGCTGCAAATCGTCACGGATGTCGCGCCAGGAGTCGGTCCGCCGTAGCCTTGGCCAAGCGCCCACAAGCCCAGATACGGGCGCCGTATCGCCCAGAGCTTGACGCGCCCGTACCTCAACAGGACCGCCGCCCTCAGCGGTGGCAAGTGCGGTCAAATACGCGCTCCAGAGTTGGTCTCGCATTTGGGCACGATCGGCGAGCCGCAGGTCCGACGTGGGATGCGGCAAGGGTGTCAAGGGCGCACGGCCGAGCCACCCATAGACCGCCTGCCAAACCGCGGCCGTCACGCGGCGATTCTTGTACCCCCGTAACTGTTTAATCGCTGGCAGGCGCATTTCAGCGTCATGCGGTTCAAGCTCAAGACACGCGACGGCCAGGCCACCATGACTGATCACGACCACGACCGAACTACCAAGGCGCAACCGGTCCGCATACTGCTCAAGGCAATTGTCAAGCGCAATGGCTGCCCGGACATACTCCTCAGCCGTCCTCAAGGTATGAAACGCGTACCCTTGCACCTCGGCATCGGGCACCCACGGCATCAAGCGTCCCGTCCCGAGCCATTCCGCCAACGCAATCCTGTTCATCCAGGCGACGAACTCATCCATGACGCGCTTGATCCCGCACTCAGGTGTCCACGGCCGGCGGATCAACGCGTGCGCCACTTCACCGGGGTTTTGCCCCATCCAGACCCAGGCGTGTAGCAGTTGGCGGCGTGTCTCACTTAAGGTACCTGTCAGGGCAACGCCGTGACGGGCAACCCACAATGTGTAGCTGCGGCCACCGGTCACCTGCGCTTCGATAACGGCCCGCATCCACGCGCTCATTTGGCCAACATCAGCTGGCACGAGATTGGCCATCCGGCGCGAAAATTCCTGGTCCATCTCAAAGCGCGGCAACGGATCATTCAGGGCCCCCGGCGGCAGCTTGCGCAGCCAACGCGGCAAGCCAAACAGCCCAGCCGCCATGTCCAAAGGCAACCCACGATGCAGGGCGTCAATCGTAAGTGCACGATTGGTCTGGTCGCCGAAACCGGAGGCAAGGGCAAACAACAGGGCGGGATGGCTCTCGCTCAAATCAGCCAGTGCCGAACTGGTCCGGGCGAGGTCCGCCACAGGTTTTCGCCATCGTGGTTGAAAAGGCGCCACGCGCGCCTGAAGCCGCAATTCACCTGGGCAATCGATTTGCCCGGTATAGGAACCAGCACTCGGACGCGTCACGCGCATGGGGGCGCTCTCGCAAAACTGCCCCCGCTGATGATTGCCGCACTGTGACTCCCATCACCGTACGACCTAGCCACACCCCCACATGGTTAAGGTCAATCGTGGCAATACCACGACGCGTTTTGGTCCAGAACTTTCGTCCAGCAGGGGGCGTTTTCGTTTGACTCAATGCAGCGGCGATCCTGGCAGCGGCAGCGCGAGTGTCGTGCGCATCGTCTGCAGCCATGGGGCAGTCCCCTTTGGCGGCCAGATACCCTTGCCAACGGCCTCGGCGCGGGTCTTGCCGCGCACGGAGGCATCTAAGTAGGGCCACACATGCGTGAAGCGCGGCGCTCCATCGATCGCATACATAGCAATCACCAGCGGCGATAACGCCACCCGAGCTGCAATCCAAGATTCCCAAAGGCTCACCACGCCAGCAACGCCACCTGGCTTGAGCGTGTAAGATCGAAATTCATAAACGCCACCGAAGGCGCCTGCCTTGACCGGCGGCAAATACGGAAATGGCGCATAGGTCTCCATCGACAACCCAGCCAAATGCGTCCCAGCGTTGAAAGGTGAGGCCGACATCAGCGCGCGTTGACGTTCTGCCGTGAGATCTGCCGCGGTCGCAAACCCGCGCAGGACATACATTTGGTTAAGCTGCCCTATGTCGCTTTGAAACATGCCAAGCAGTTCGCCCTTGGCGTCCGCCTTGGCCCACTCAGATACGCCTTTGGCCACGTCGGCCGCAACGGACGCGTGAACGTCCAGCGTCGAGAGTTCGTAAAGCATGAGCAATCTTTCCTGTGAACACAGTATGACAAGGTGCGGAGCGCAGCATATGGCGCCTGAGCAACCGGGGCAATGCGACGCGCGCAAAATGTCCAAACCCTGCACCAAGGGACTTTGCTGCACATTGCAATCGGCGTCGATCCAGGCGACAGAGCCGCAATGTCACGCGCACTCCTGACTCTCGACGACGTTCACCTGACGTTTGGCTCAACGCCCCTGCTCGACGGGGCGAGCTTGACCGTGGCGGAGCGCGATCGCATTTGCCTTGTCGGCCGTAACGGGTCCGGCAAATCCACACTCATGCGCATCGCGGCCGGTACCGTACAGGCTGACAGTGCCAGCGTTTTCATACACCCCCAAGCGCGCATTTCGTATTTGCCGCAGGAGCCGGACTTCGGCGCTTTTGAAACCGTTGAGGACTATGTGCTCGACGGCCTTGGTCCGCTCGACAACCCCTCGCAGGCCATGCGCGTGATTGCCGATATGGGGCTGACCGGGTTTGAACATCCCGGACATCTCTCGGGCGGGGAATCGCGGCGCGCGGCCTTGGCCCGTATTCTGGCGCCCAAGCCCGACGTGCTGCTGCTCGACGAACCAACCAACCACTTGGATCTGCCGGCCATCGAGTGGCTAGAAAAGACGCTCGCGAATGTGCGTGCCGCGATCGTACTGATCAGCCACGACAGGCGGTTTCTGGAAACCCTGTCATCGAAAACGGTCTGGCTCGACCGCGGTGTTACCCGCACACTCGATCGCGGCTTTGCCCACTTCGAGGATTGGCGCGACGCCGTTCTCGAAGAAGAAGAGGCGGATCGGCACAAACTCAATCGTAAAATCGCACGTGAGCAGCAATGGATGCACGGAGGCGTCACCGGCCGCCGCAAGCGCAATGTCCGCCGCGTGAGAGAACTCGCCGATATGCGTCGCCAGAAACGCGAGGCGCGCGCTGTTGTCGGTAACGTGGTCATGGAAGCCGCAGAAACCGAGCAGGCTTCCGGCAAGCGCCTGATCGAGGCCGTGGGCATCTCAAAAACTTTCGACGGCAACGAAGTGATCAAGCCGATGTCGGTGCGCATCGCGCGCGGTGACCGCGTCGGCATCATCGGACCAAACGGCGCCGGTAAGACAACGCTGCTCAAAATGCTGATCGGTGAACTCGCCCCAGATACCGGCACCATCACGCTTGGCACTAACATCGAAATGGTCATGCTCGACCAGCGGCGCGACGAACTCGATCCGAACTGGACGCTCGCGGATGCGCTGACGGGCGGTAAGAGCGACCAGGTGTCCGTCAACGGACAAGTCCGCCATGTCACAAGCTACATGAAAGACTTCCTGTTCCCAGCCGAAATGACCCGCACCCCCGTGCGCGTGCTTTCAGGCGGTGAGCGCGCCCGGCTGCTCCTCGCGCGCTCCCTTGCCAAGCCATCAAATTTGTTGGTGCTCGATGAGCCGACCAACGATCTCGATCTGGAAACCCTCGACCTGCTCCAGGAGATGCTCGATGCCTACCAAGGCACGGTTTTGCTCATCAGCCACGATCGCGATTTTCTCGATCGTGTCGCGGCGTCTGTGATCACGTCAGATGGCGATGGACACTGGATGGAATACGCTGGCGGATATTCAGACATGCTCGCGCAGCGCGGTACGTTGGCAAAGGTGGAATTGCCAGCGGGGAAAACCATGGCACGGACAAATGCAGGCAGCGGTGTCGCCAAGGCAATCGCACCGAAGCGCAAACTGACATTCAAGGAAAAACACGCACTCGAAACACTACCCGGCCGGATCGAAACACTAAACCGCGAAGCTGAGCTTCTGCAGGCCAAACTCGCCGACCCAAAACTCTACGCCCGCGACCGCGCAACCTTCGAGGCCACCACGGCGGCACTTGGCGCGGTGCGGGTAAAAATCGGTAAGGCCGAGGACGAATGGGTGGAGCTTGAAGTTCTCCGAGCGGAGCTGGAGGGCTAAAGACCCCAGCTCTCGCTCCCCACCCATTATTACCGAACTGTTGCTCACAGTTGCACGTGACGTCGAATTTATGGACGGCACCACTTGAGCAGGCCGGGTCAGGTTCACATCTGGTGAGCCGCCAATTCAGGCCGAACCGACACCCTCACCTTTGGGCTGCCCCTCTCGAGTCTTGAAAAGCGAGAACAGCACACCGGCGAGGAGAATTCCGAAAGTGACGGTAAGCGCGATCACCGGCGGGAATTTCTCAAGCCCCAGGAAGTAAGCGATAAAAATCTTGGAGCCTATGAAGATAAGGACCAAGGCAAGCGCGTACTTAAGATAGTGAAAGCGATGCACCATGGCGGCTAGCGCGAAGTACAATGCGCGCAGCCCAAGGATCGCAAACACATTCGACGTATAGACGATGAACGGATCCGTGGTGATTGCAAAGATCGCCGGCACGCTATCGATCGCGAACACTAGATCAGCAACTTCGATCAGGATCAAGGCCAGAAACAATGGCGTCATAAACCACACCGGACTCGCGGTCTTAGGGTCCGGCTGTTTGACGAAGAACTTTTCCCCATGATGCACTTCAGTGACATTAAAGCGGCGACGGATGAAGCGCAGCATCGGGTTGTTCGCGATGTCGTACTCTTTATCGGCAACGATGAGCATCTTTGCGCCCGTCGCAATTAGGATGACGGCGAAAACATAAAGCACCCACGAGAACTGGGATATCATCGCGGCGCCGAGACCAATCATTATTCCGCGTAAAATGATGACCCCAAGGATGCCCCAGAACAGCACGCGATGCTGATATTTCTGGGGGACTGCAAAGAACGAGAAGATCATGGCGATGATAAAGACGTTGTCCATCGCCAAGGCCTTCTCGATGGCAAAACCGGTCATGTATTCCATGCCGGACTGCGAACCGAGATACCACCACACCCAAGCGCCAAACAGCAGCCCAAGACTGATGTAGCCAACCGACAACAGGAGACTTTCACGCACTTCAATCTCGCGCTGCTCTCGATGCAGAACACCGAGGTCGAGAACGAGAAGGACGATAACGATCGCTATGAAGACCAACCACATCCAGTGCGGCTTGCCGAGAAATTGTCCAAACAAAATGGGATCGAGCAGATCCATGGGAAACCTCTGAGTTGGCTGAGCGAAGATAGGGCTAGCCGACATCGCAATCCGTCACGGATTGCCAGAGGGAACCGGCGTTCGTACGAGATATCGAAACCCCGCCGCGATTTATCAACCTGCCATCGGCAATGCCGATCAAAACTCACGGGCGCATTGAAAAATGGCGCGAGCATCTCATGTCTAACAGCACGAAAGGCCGGGCTGGTTTGTCCGCTCAGCGCCGCAAAGAGGAGACTTAAATGAGTGTGCTTGTCTGCCCTGTCTGCCAGGGTTCCATGAAGGAAGTGGCAAAGAATGGCGTGCTGATCGACACGTGCACGCAGTGCCGCGGCGTGTGGCTCGACCGCGGAGAATTGGAAAAACTGTCCTCGCTGGTCACCGACGATCAGCCCCGTGGTTTCCTTGGCGACGCCACAAGAACAGATCGCGCCGATACGCGTCGAAGGGACTATGACGACGACGACGATCGTCGGCACCGGTCTGGTGGCTACCCGCAGAAACGCAAATCGTTTCTGGAATTCTTTGACTGATGCGGGACGACAGGACCGTGCACAGCAGCAGCCGAAACCGAAACCACCCGACAGGTGCAGCGCTGCTGCGATAGAGTTCCGGATGCTTATCGGCGGTCCGAGCCGGATCACTTCCACAGTTGGCGGAAGATAGCCGAAAGGACGTCCGAATAGTCATCGGTCCAGGCACTAGCCTGGCCGCGCGGGAGGCCTTCTGCATCGGGCCAGGCGCGAATAGGGTCGAGCACTTTCGAATTGCGCGCGATGAACACCACTTGGCTTGCTGACGCATCGGCGTCGGTGCCCTTTGCGTCCTTTTTGGTAGAGAAGTAGACGAAGGCGGACGACGCCTCGGGGATCTCAGCAAGCGTGCTCGAAATAGCCGTCGGCAGATCCATATGCCTGTTGGAGATATGCATGGCGAGCAAGCCGTTGTCCGAGATCTTGCTCAAGTACATCCGGATGGCTTCTACCGTCATCATGTGAACCGGGACCGTATCCGACGAGAACGCGTCGATGACGAGATAGTCAAAGCTCTTATCTGCATCCTTCGCAAGCGTTTGGCGCGCATCGCCAATGATCATCGGCGCGTTGGGCGTACAGCGCGACAGAAAGTCGAACAGCTTCGGATTTTGCGCCACTTTCACAACTACGGGATCGATCTCGTAAAAGCGCATGCTGTCGCCGGGCTGCGCATAACAAGCAAGCGAACCGGTGCCGAGCCCAATAAGGCCAGCGCGGAGGGCTGCGGTATTTTCACCCGGTTTCGCTTGCGCGGCGCGCGCGACGGCGAAGCCGCGTCCCATAGCGCCATCGGGATGGTAGTAGGTCATCGGCTGGGCGGCCGTCACGGGCGAGCCGTCGTCGTTGGCCATCCGGCGCGCACCATGAAGTGTCGTGCCGTGCAACATCATACGATGGCGGCCCTCGGCGGTGTCAACCACACGCACCGTACCGAAAAATGAGCGCTCAACGTACACGGAGCGCATAGCGTCTGGTACTGCCAGCGTAACGGCTGCGACACCGATCATGAACACCACGCGCTGTTCCGGCCACTCGCGCACGAACAAGATAACAATGCAGATACCGGCGATCAGGAGGAACATGCCAGCCTGTTGGCCAATGGGGCCGAAAATATCGCCGAGGATCATGCCGATCATCAGGATCGCCAAGGTGAGGCAGGCAAGTCCACCAATACGGCGCATATCGAGTGTTTGTGTGGCGCCGAAGAAAACACCGGGCACAGCAAACAAGGCGGCTGCAAGCAGGACTTGGAATTCAAACACGGACGTGAAAATTTGCGGTGCGATGAGAGCGGAGAATACGCCGCCAATCATGCCACCAGCCGACATCCAGAGATAGAACGATGTCAGATGCCGCGCATCGGGTCGCGCAAGATAGAGTTGGCGGTGGCAGACAAGTGCCGCGATAAAGAACGCAACGATTGCCAGGATCATCCGCAAGCCCATGCCAGGCACGACAAGCTGCATCAAAGTCAGCGCTGGCAAAAGGATTGCGAGCAACGAGAATGGAATGCGCGACCTGTCCTTGAACACCAGAATAAAGGTCAGCAGGAACAGTGCAAGCGGCACCACCCAGAGAAACGGGGCTGACGCGATGTCTGTCGTCACGTACGTTGTGACGGCGACCATCAAGCCTGACGGTAGCGCGGCGAGTGCAACCCAGAGTGCGCACTGGGCATTGGTCACGGGCGCCACCGGAGCTTCGACTTGACCAGGTGCAGGTGATACAACCGAAACCTGACCCATGAGCCAAAGCATCAGAACACCACTAATCGCGATCATGGCACCGAGCAGATAGAACGCGGCCGACCAGATCCGCGTCTGAGCGCCAGCACCCATGAGCGGCTCAACGACGAGCGGGTATGCGAGCAGTGCAAGCAGGCTGCCTATGTTTGAGGCGCCATATAGGAAGTAGGGGTCCTTTGAATGCGGATGACCTGTGCGCGCGAACCAAGCCTGCAACAGCGGCGCGTTTGCAGACACGGCGAAAAACGGCAGGCCAACGCCAAGAGCGAGCACCCCCATGAGCCAGATGTAAGCATCACCTGCCGGTGGTTCACCAAGGCTTGACGGCAAGCCAATTGGCAGCGCCAAGAGCGTGACAACGAGCAAAGTCAGGTGCGCGAAAACCGCAAGCCGCGGCGCTAGGTACCTGTTCAACGCATGGGCATAAAGATAGCCGGCCAGCAGAGCCGCCTGGAAAAAACACATCGATACCGCCCACACCGACGGCGAGCCGCCGAGCTTTGGCAGCGCCATCTTGGCAAACATCGGCTGTACCGTGAACAGCAACAGTGCCGACGTAAACATGGTGAGCGCAAATGCCGCCAGCTGGACACGCGGATGGTCGAGTACCGCCATCAGGCCCCGAAGCTTGCCCCTTGACCGACCCGGGCCCTCAGCTGCGGCATCACGAACAGGGGACATGGCGGCATCGCTCATCGACGGCTCCAACGGCTACAGGCGTCCGTGATGCTTAGTGAGAAGTCGTTAAGGGAAGCTTTAGATGTGTGCCGGAAACGACAGATTGGTATTCGGCCCACGGGACTTGCTTGCGCTCAACGCGCGTCCCACATCACTATGATGCAAGACCTCTGGCTTCAGGGCATGCACCGCTCCAATGGGACACAACGTTTATCTATTTGCAGGGCATCCCGAGGTGCTTCGACGCTATAGTGAGACCAGCCCGTTGGTGCGTCTTTATCGGCTTGCGCCGGGAGCAGACTTCGCAGTGATGCCGATCGACGATGCTCTTCAGGACGATTTACATCGGCGCTACGGCACGGGCGAGTGGCTCGACACAGTCAGGCTCACCTTGTCAGATGTTGCTTTTGCAATGGAGACGGCGCGACACGGACCGATTGCTTATCTTGAGACGGACACCTGCGCAGGAGGCGGGGCTCAGGCGGCCGTGTTGTGGGGCGGCGGTGCCGTTGCAATCCGCCCGCTGTCCATGACGACCCAACAAAGCCAGGCTCGGCCGCGAACCACGTGGCCGATAAATGCGGTGTTGCGCGGCCTGGGTGTGGTGGCTGGCGCGGGGCTGGATGAGTTCGAAACCTTCGGTCTTGGGGCTTATCGTAACAACGAAGTGATCCGGCAAAAGGCGGTGCCAATCCGCTTCTGATGATTACGCGGCCGCATCAAGCACCGGGAACCCGGCTGATGGTGACCAAGGGATATCAACGCCGCTGCCAAGGGCTGCTAAGAAACGTTGCTTAGCTTCGAGCACGCGCAGGCGCTGCATCAATGAAATATGAAGCGTCACCCGAATGTCCGTGCGATCGCAGACATAGTCTTGGACCACGCCAAAGACCTTCATAAGCTGCATGGTTTTGCGGGCTTCTTCGGGCGTTAACTGGCAAACGGTTTCGAACTGGCTGAAGCTCAACAACGCAGCGTCCGGTCGCACCATATAGCGCACCAAATGACAACCAAGCTTCATGGCCTCCCGCGGGGCCCACGGCGCCGCATACAGATCTGCAAGCCAGATTTCGTTGGCCAATGGTAGATCAGCCCGCTCGATCCCGTCGATCATGGCGAAACGGACTTTGCGCAATTCGTGCATGACGGCCCTATTGTTTTCTTCGATGCCGACATTGCCATAGGGTGGTAAAGGTCCTGTGACCGCTGCAAAGATCTGAGAGTGCCGATGACTGCCGATGTTCTGACCCAGCTCGCCACCACCATCCACGCCCGACGTGCGGCCGACGCGGGCGCATCCTACACAAAACAGCTTCTGGACGCAGGCCCCGAAAAATGCGCGCGTAAGTTCGGGGAAGAGGCAATCGAGACTGTGATCGCGGGCGTTTCCGGGTCAAACGAACACCTGATTGCTGAAGCCGCCGACGTACTGTTTCATCTGCTGGTGCTGCTGGAGGCACGCGGCATTCCATTCTCGAACGTCTCCCAAGTGCTTGAAAGCCGGATGGGCACCTCAGGTTTGGTCGAAAAAGCGCAGCGGATTACTTGATCATGGCCATCCTGTCCCCGCCGCTTGCGCCGCTGCTGCCCCGCAGCGCCTTGCAGTTTTCGCCCTATCGGCATTTCAGCCGCGCTGATTGGGCACGCTTGCGCGCTGATACACCCATGACCCTTGTCGAGCGGGATCTGGATGGGTTGCGGGGCATCATCGAACATCTGGATATGGAGGAAATTGAACAGATATATCTTCCTCTATCGCGGCTGCTCAACCTGTATGTCTCCGCATCACAGGAGTTGCACCTCGTCACGAACCGCTTTCTTGGGCGCCGTGAGGAGCGTGTGCCCTTCATCATTGGTGTGGCCGGGTCGGTGGCAGTTGGAAAAAGCACGACAGCGCGTGTCTTGCGCGCGCTACTTGGTCGCTGGGCCGATCATCCGCGCGTGGACTTGGTCACCACGGATGGTTTTCTATTGCCCAATACAGAGCTTGAAAAAAGGGGCATCATGGATCGCAAGGGATTTCCAGAAAGTTTTGATACAACTGCCCTATTGAACTTCATGCACTCTGTGAAATCAGGGCGTGAAAGGGTATCGGCGCCGGTTTACTCCCACTTCAGCTATGACGTCGTCCCGGGGCAGGAAGTCGTGGTCGACCGGCCCGATATCCTCATCGTCGAGGGGCTAAACGTTCTGCAACCCGCGCGCCTGCCAAAGGGTGGCGAGGCCGTGCCGTTTGTGTCGGATTTCTTCGATTTCTCCATCTACATGGACGCTGAAATACCGGTGATACAGGATTGGTACCTCACCCGCTTTATGCGTCTCCGCAACACTGCGTTCCGAGATCCAGGCGCTTACTTCCACCGCTATGCCTCCTTTACCGACATAGAGGCGCGCGAGCGTGCCGTAACGATCTGGCGGACGATCAACTTAAAAAACCTTGAGGAGAACATTCTCCCGACCCGGCAGCGCGCCAACCTAATTCTGCGCAAAGGTGCCAATCACAAGATCGAATCGGTAGATCTCCGGCGCATCTGACATCGACCAGAGTATTTTTCGATGAAGCGGCTTCCCGGTTCGTCATAGAAAATACGACCAATCAAAGACTTACGGCATGACCGTTTCAAGCGGGATAAGTTTGAAGCGAATGGAGAGCCAGACGCAAAAGAACACCACTGTCGCCAGGGCCGTTGTTAAGCCAATGATACGCATGGCTTGCGGCGCGACCGGTGCGCTGTCAGGGGTGCCTTGGATGACTTCGCCGCTGTCGCCCTGTGTGCGCACGCCAAGTGGCAGAACGGCAAACAGCATCACCCACCAGATGATAAAATAAAGCGCCAGCCCGAGGACTATCGACATCTCAGGCTTTCCTCGTTTCGGCCGATCTAATCCCTGCTTGGCCAGCTGCGACGCGGCCAGTTGCGATTGGCAAATCACCGCGCCCGCCCCATTCACTCCATGAGCCATCGTAGATGGCAGTATCGGGATGGCCGAGTTCGGCGACTGCCAGCGCGATAACACAGGCCGTCACGCCGGAGCCGCAACTGGCGACAATAGGTTTCGTCAGGTCGATATCGGCGGCGGCGAGGATCGAAGCCAGGTCATCGCGGCCTTTCAAAGTACCGTCCGGCGAAATTAAATTTGCGAACGGTAGCGATTTTGACGTCGGGATGTGCCCAGAGCGCAAACCAGCCCGCGGTTCCGGGACTGAGCCCTCGAACCGTGCGATGGCGCGCGCATCAACAATTTGGACATTTGGCTTGTTGATCGCAGCCGTGATTTCATCGGCGCTGCGCACCAGGGACCCGTTGAAGCGCGCGGTAAAGTGGCGCTCGGTCCGCTTGGTCGGTGGCATATCTTCAATTGCTCGGCCTTCGGCCTTCCACTTCTTGAGACCGCCATCAAGAATGCGCACGTTTTTGTTGCCCATAATACGGAACATCCACCAAGCACGCGGGGCCGAGTAAAAACCTTCGCTGTCGTAGATAATGATCTGGTGGCCGTCGCCAATTCCCATTTTCTTCATCATGCTCGCGAATTGTACCGACGACGGTAGCATGTGCGGGAGCGGGTTTGATTTGTCGGAGATAGCGTCGATGTCGAAGAACACTGCGCCAGGGATGTGCTCTGTCGCATACTCAGCCCTCGCATTGCGGCCGCTGGTCGGCAAATGAAGCGAGGCGTCAAGCACCACAACGTCAGGCCACCTGAGATGGCTTTCAAGCCAAGCAGTGTCAACGAGCCATGATGTGGGTGAGGGCATAGGCACGGATCCAAAAACGCCGAGACATGAGCCACATAACACAGCGACGCCAACCACCGCCAGTGTCAGGGGTGGCGAAGATGACGACCCGATCCTGTCACAGCGATTATGCGCGTCGATGTGTCAAACGTACGCGAGCCTTGATCGGCGTCGCGTGTTTCCGTGTGAAGGCAACGACTAAGCTCATCGTGAGCAGCACCGCGACAATAGACGCTACAGTTAATGCGATGCGGTCTGAGTGCGGCAAGTCAAAACCAGTGAAAGCCAACGTGGAGGCTGAAGCCAATAGCGCCGACACAGCCGCCAGCTCACGGTTCGCACCAAGCATCGTCATATAACCCTCCAGTGGCGAATTAGCCCGACGTGATGTCGTTGAGCGGGCAGCCGCGTTGGCCACCCACCCAACAATTTGCCGTTACGTTTCGAAATTTACTTCGGCAACAGGACCGCGTCGATGATGTGGATCACACCATTTGTCGCGGCGACATCTGCCGTGGTCACGTTCGCGCCGTTGATTTTAACACCAGACATCGCATCGACCGTAATTTCCGTACCCTGCACGGTTTTCGCGCCCATTTTCTTACCGGCGATATCGGCTGCCATAACTTTAGATGGCACCACGTGATATGTCAGGATGCTGACGAGCTTGGCCTTGTTCTCCGGCTTCAGCAAGTCTTCGACGGTGCCTTTCGGCAATTTTGCGAAAGCTTCATCGGTGGGAGCGAAGACCGTAAACGGACCGGCGCCCTTGAGGGTGTCAACCAATCCAGCAGCCTTGACGGCTGCGACGAGTGTATTGAACTTGCCAGCTCCGACGGCTGTGTCGACGATATCTTTCATTTGCGCATGAACTCCGGTTGACGCGAAAAAGGCCATTGCTGCCACGGCTAGTCCTGCAAATCTCTTCATGGGTTTTCCATTTGTGACGCAGTTTGGCGTGAACGGATTGGTAAGGCAAAACAAACAATGGCCGATGGCCGGAGTTTGCGCCCTGTTACTGTCCGCTCTCCATGTAGGGAGCTGCTACAGTTGCGGACCACACAATCGGCCTGCCAAACCAGACAATAAAAATCATTTAATTTCCGCGTTCTTGCTTGAATTTCGGGAGCCGACGCACAACGCGTTCGAAGCGAGCGAAACAGTGGCCGTCATAGAAATGTCGCGATGCGTTCCTTCAGTGAGACAACCGATGTTCAAACGAATCTACCTTGCCGGCCCAGAGGTCTTCCTGCCCGATGCCATTGCGGTGGGAGCTGAGAAAAAGCGTCTGGCGGCTCTCGCGGGTTTCGAAGGGTGCTTCCCCTTGGACAACGCGGCAGCTCTCGACGGGCTTTCGAGCCATGAGGCCGCGCGGCGGACCTACGCTGCATGCGAAGACATGATGCGGACGTGCGATCTTGCCATCGCAAATTGCACGCCGTTCCGAGGTGTCTCAATGGACAGCGGTACGGCCTACGAGGTCGGCTTCATGCGTGCGCTTGGACGACCGGTTTTTGGGTACTCCAATGCCCGAGGCTCACTGGCGGCCCGATCTGGAGCCTATCGCGAGACGGGTTTCCTGCCGTGGGATTGCGACCGGGTTGACGTCCAGATCGAAAACTTTGATCACGTTGAAAACCTGATGATTGCAGTCGCCATTGAAAGCTCCGGCGGCGCCTTGCTCGCCGAGCAAACGACACCGGTCGAAATGGCAGATCTAAACGGCTTCCGACGCTGTTTGGACGAGGCGCAGCGGTTCTTCGCGCCTGAGCGCTTTTCACAAAAGCAGGTCCGGGATTAATCAAACCAAACAAGCCAAAAACCGACAACCGAAGGCGCCTAGGCAAATCCGTACAGTCGCGCTGGATTATCAACCAGCGTTCGACGCAAGACATCGTCGGACCCGACCCACGTCGCCAGTCTATTCAACGCTGCACCGTCATCGATGGCAAAGAAGGGCTCCACCGCAGTTTTGGCCATCGGGTGCCGTTTCGCGCCACCAGGGTGTGGCCAATCCGTACCCCAAAGTAAGCGATCAGGATTTTCCGCAGTCAGCGCCTGTGCAATGAGCGCTGCGTCGAGGTGATCTGCGCTATCCGAAATCCTATAGCTTGCCGACAGCTTCACGTAGGCCTTTCCGGACCCAACCAGCCGACGCAAGGACTCAAACCCCGGTTGCGTCACGCCAAGCGCTGCATCGGGGCGGCCGAAGTGGTCTATGACCAAGGGGACAGGCAAGGACTGGAGCTGATCCGTAAGAGCCGCAATAACACTGAGACGCGCAAACATTTGGAGATGCCAGCCAAACGGCGCAATCCGAGCAGCCGTAGTCGAGATCTCTTGCCAAGCGCGCGCCGGGTCAAAAACGCCTGCGGTCTCGAGATTGACGCGAGCCCCGCGCATTCCAGCCGCGTCCAGCCGACGCAAATCGCCATCGCTGATGTCTGGAGAGACAACGGCAACGCCGCGGGCATGCGCCTGACCAATGGCAGCAATCGCATCAACGCTGACGCGGTTGTCGCGGCCATAGGGGCTCGGCTGCACAATGACGACGCGGTCGATGCCAAGGTGTCGATGCAGGGCGCAGAGATCGGCGATCGACGCGTCAGGCGGCGTATAGGCGCGGTCCGCGGCATAGGCGAAACGAGAAACGGGACCGAACACATGCGTATGGCAATCGCAGCTGCCAGGTGGGGCGCGGAAGGTCGGCTGCGTGTGCTGCACATTCAGAACTGTGGTCATGGTCCGTGCGTTATCAAAACATCCAACACCTGACGACTAGAACATTTTTCGACGAACTGACTTCCCGGTTCATCGTAGAAAATGCGACCACCGAAAGACATAGAGCACGTTCCGATTCCGAAGGATCGGCGCGTGCTCTAGACGACTTTAAAGTCTTTCGGGTCCCAGTCAGGCTTCGGGTACTCCGGCTTCATCGCAACCAGAGTTTCGCGTACAATGGCTGCAACGGCAGCGTTCCGGGCCCATTTCCGATCGGCCGGTATCACGTGCCACGGCGCCCATGCCGTTGAACATCTCTGCAGCATTATCTCGTAAGCTGCCTGATAGTCATCCCAGAGTTTGCGATCCTCAAGGTCAGCCGCGTTGAACTTCCAGCGGCTTTCGGGTTCGTCAAGACGAGCCTGCAAACGCTTGCCTTGCTCCTTCTTTGAGATGTGCAGCATGAATTTCAGGATCACGGTGCCGTTTTCGGTGAGCATTTTTTCAAAGGCATTGATCTGCTCATAGCGCTGCTCGATCACATCCTTGGCGGCGAGCTTGCGGACCCGGCCAACCAGCACATCTTCGTAGTGTGAGCGGTTAAAGATACCGATGGTGCCGCGCGGCGGACAGGCGATGTGCGCACGCCAGAGGAAATCGTGCGCCATTTCCTGCTTACTCGGAACGCCAAAAGGCGTCACGCGCACGCCAAGCGGCCCGGTTTGGTTGAACACATGGCGGACAGTACCATCCTTACCAGACGTATCGCTGCCTTGCAGGACGACCAGCAGGGCGCGGCGGCCCTCGGCATAAAGCGTATCTTGCAGAACATTGATTGCGGCAGCGTCGACAAGGCTCTGTTGTTCTGCAGCCTTTCGGTCTGGATACACCGAGGCATCGGCAGGATCCCGCTGAGCCAAGTGCGCCCCCTCACCCTGGGTGATGACGTAATTTGAAGCAGCGGATTTGGCCATGGGTCTGCTTTCCGACGTCGGCATGACACATGACTGCCGCCCTCTCTTCAGGCGAATGAGCCAAACATGGGAGGAGAGGGCGCCAAACGTGACTGAGCCGGACGTTACTTCACAGTGATCGTGATCTGTTGTGACATGACGGGCGGGTTATGCGGGATATGATTTTGGTCACCGAGCACGAGCTGCAACGTATGTGTGCCGGGCTTGAGGTCGAGCGACATTTCCGTCTGGCCGTTGCCGAAATGGCGGTGGTTATCATCGGCTGGCAAATTTTCCAGAAATTCGGCAGCGCCGCCCTTGGCTTTGCCGAGCGGTGCGCGGTCGATGAGGATATGATGATGCCCAGTGTTCGCCTTCTCGACGCCGGCAGGTGCGACACCCATACCCGTCAAGCCCATGACGATCTTCACCGGGCTGGAAACCGTCGCGCCATCTTGAATGTTGACGAAATACACCTGCGCACCGGCCGGCGATGGCGTTTGCGCGAAAACCTGAGAGACAAGGCCCATCGAGACAAAGCTGGCCGAGAACAGGCCCGTAAGTGCGATGGTGGCTGCGAGCAAAGTGCGTTTCATTGGCGGTTCCTCATGGCGTGACTTGACGACCGCACGAGTCGGCGATCAGATGTGTAACACGTGAGGCCGCAGATTATTCGATGTCCTGGGGAATAAAAGCGCACGGCGAAGTCGTCGCTGGACTTAAGCCGCTCTACCCGCGCCTGTGGCGGTACTGTCTTGTGCTGACTGGCAGCCGGGACCGGGCCGATGATCTCGCACAAGCCGCTTGCCTGCGCGCGATCGAGAATGCCGACAAGTACCAGCCGGGAACGCGCCTCGATTTCTGGCTGATCCGCATGACCCAGCGGCTGTGGCTGAACGAGCTGCGCTCGGCCGCAGTCCGGCGTGGCGGTGGACTGCTGCCGGTCGAGGACCTCGATTTACCGGACCATAGGCCGGACCCGGAAATGAATTTATTGGCACGTGAAGTGTTTGGAGCTGTGATGGCGCTTCCGGAAGCCCAACGGTCAGCCGTCGTCCTCGTTTATGTCGAGGGCTTTAGTTACAAGGAGGCAGCCCTCGTGCTTGATATCCCAATCGGAACGGTGATGAGCCGGCTTGCGGCCGCGCGCGGCAAGATCAGCATAATATTTGGCCAAGACTCGAAACAGGCCATTCCTGGACGCATCGGATGACCCAACCACGCACCTTCTCCAGCGAAGATCTGACCAGTTATCTGGATGGTGAGGCCGATACGAATCTCCGGCGCGCCGTTGATCATGCATTGGCTGACGATGTCGCTCTTCGTCATAGGCTTGACCACCTCAAACTGGACAGGGTCGCCGTCAAA
>JANNXS010000381.1:0-26116 GCA_031409695.1 Hyphomicrobiaceae bacterium | reverse complement strand
CTATCGCGAAGGCAAATGAGGCATTCGCTTACCTGAGTGAATCGCCGGCCCCCAACACGTGGGTGTCGGCGATTTGTATTTCAGCACCGCAACCGGTGTTGGACACCTGTGGCAGGTCCGTGAATTTTCATCACGAAATGCTGAACCAAGATGATTGGAACTTTCTCCGTGGGCGGCCGTATGTGGTCTTGCGGATACCGTGATCCGCGCAAAAACCTGTGGAGTTCAGTGATGTCCAAATTGATGTTAAAATGCTCGACTGCGGCGCTGGTTGTCGTGTTTGCAGGCGCAACGCTCGATGTCGCGGAAGCCGGCAGCAACAGTCGCAAGCAGCGCAGCGGGTCGGGGCAGATGATGCGACTTGGCGGGCCGACAAACGGTGCAACTGTGTTCGTTGATCGGACAGGCGGGCCGTCCCTCCGCACCAATTCGGAGATTAAAGCTTTCTTCGATGAGCGCACCCGACAAGGCAATGGGCGCCAGTAAAACCTGAGGAGTGAAACGCGAGCCGCGAGACCACTCATTCACGCGCGGTGTAATTGAGTGCTTCCTGATGCGGCACCGCTGATCTAGGCTCGCTTATCAAGCGATAGGCGAGCCATGACCACTGAACCAATCCTCATCTGGGGCGCTGGCGCCATCGGCGGGACGCTTGGCGCCTATTGGGCGCGCGCTGGCATTCCCGTCCTGCTGGTCGATATCGTCCGCGAGCACGTGGAGATTAGCCGCACCCGCGGGCTCCACATCTTCGGCCCCGTCGACGACTTCACGATTAAAGTTCCGTCCGTGATGCCAGACGAACTGCGAGGCACGTTCAAGCGCACGGTGCTGGCAACCAAAGCACAGGCAACGGCTGACGCCATACGACACCTGGCGCCGCATGTTTCAACCGACGGATATGTGTTGTCTGCCCAGAACGGCCTCAACGAAATCGAGATCGCCAAGGTCGTTGGCGACGCGCGCACGATGGGCTGTTTCGTCAATTTCGGCGCTGACTGGCATGGACCGGGTGAGATCCTGTTCGGCAATCGTGCCGCCGTAGTGGTTGGCGAGATCACCGGCCCGACGCTGTCGCGCACACGCGAGATGCACGATCTGTTACGCGTGTTTGAGCCCAACGCTATCCTGACCGAAAACATCTGGGGATATTTGTGGGGCAAGCTTGCCTATGGCGCTATGCTGTTTGCCACAGCCTTGACCCCCGACAGTATGACTGAAAACTTCGCGGACCCCCGCCGGACACCCGTGTTCGACGCGCTCGGCCGCGAAGTTATCGCCGTCGCAAAGGCGCGCAGCGTCACACCCGTTGGTTTCAACGGTTTCGATCCTGAAGCGTTCGCACCGGGCGCACCTGTCGCACAGTCGCAGGCGTCCATCGCCGCGCTCGCCGCTTTCAATCGGCACACAGCGAAAACGCACTCCGGCATTCATCGCGATCTCGCTGTGCGTCGCCGCAAGACAGAAGTCGACGCGCAGATCGGCATTATCGCGATACTCGGCCGTGACGCGGGCGTGCCGACACCGGCATTGACCAAGCTTGTTTCTCTGATCCACGACATAGAAGAAGGCCGCAAACCGATGTCGTTCGCGACCTTTGAAGAGTTGATTGCGGTGTGCAGGAGGACAGCATGAAACTGGCCGGAAAAGTCGCTTGGGTCACAGGCGCCGGCAGCGGCATTGGCGAAGCCGCCGCTATGGCGCTGGCCGCCGAAGGGGCGACCGTCGCCCTGACGGGACGCACCACAAGCAAACTTGAACGCGTGGCTGCCGCGATTGTCGCTCGGGGAGGAACCACCCACGTTTTGCCAGCCGACGTCACACGTTCAGCCGACGTGCAAGCCGCGTCTGACGCCATAGTCGCCAAGACTGGCCGCATCGATATTCTCGTCAACAACGCCGGCCTCAACATCAAGGATCGCAGTTGGGCGCGGCTGACCCCGCTGGGTGTGGAGGAGGTTGTAGCGGCGAACCTCTCGAGTGCATTCTACGGCGTTCTCGCAGTGCTGCCCATTATGCGGCGGCAGAAGGATGGTTTGATCATTCACACATCGTCGTGGTCAGGCCGCTTCGTCAGCACGCTGTCTGGAGCGGCCTACACCGCCGCCAAGCACGGTGTTGTCGCCATGAGCCACAGCATCAACATTGACGAATGCGTCAACGGCATTCGCTCAACGGTTTTCTGTCCAGGCGAAGTGGCAACGCCGATCCTCGACGGGCGGCCGAATCCGCCGTCGGCCGAGGTGCGCGCACGCATGATCCAATCTGTCGACTGTGGCGACCTCATCCGCTACATCGCCTGCCTGCCACCGCACCTCTGTATGAACGAGGTTTTGCTCAGCCCAACGTGGAACCGCGGCTATGTCGCCTTGCGGGATAACCGATTGAGTTGAGGTGCTCCGCAACAGATTTGAGTGAGCCGTCGCGGTCTCTCGATGAAAGATCGTGGTTGCAAGACCGACAGATCATGCAATTGACGCAGATGGCCATGCCGCATGCGTTGCGTCATGTTAAGCGGCTGTCGCGGCGTTCACGAGCCGTGCTATCACGACATACATAACCAATGTGGAGGCGCACGATGGGTGCAGCGCTGAGAGTTCTCGCTGGGATCTTTTTCCTGTTCGCGGCAATAGCACTCGCGGCTGACGCGATGCGTTATGTGAACGGTGGCGGGTTCACCATGACCTCGCTTGCGGCCCATTGGCGCGGTTTTTCGCCCGTGATGTTGGAGAGCGCAAAGATTGCGATCTCGAACACGTTGCATCCGATGGTCTGGGATCCCGTGATCTGGCGCCTCATCTCGCTACCGGCGTGGTTCCTGTTCGGCGCCGTCGGCGTCACGTTTGCCTATCTCGGGCGCGCGAAACGCCGCGTCAACATCTTCATCAACTGAGCCTCGTCGTTACCTGGACGGCATCCCTGCCGACAGTTTCGCCTGCTATCTTGGGGCAACTTCATGACCACCACGACTGCTACACTACCGCGTCCCTCGGCGACCGTTCTCATTGTCCGGGACACGCCGTCCGGGCTTGAGGTGTTCATGGTCGCGCGCGACCGGCAGGTCGATATGACGAGTGGCGCCGTCATTTTCCCTGGTGGTAAGGTCGACCCCGACGACCGTTCGGCTGCCTGGAACCCGCTCGTGGCCCCAAAAGCACCCGACCGGGCCTATTGGATCGCGGCCGTCAGAGAGACCTTTGAGGAATCTGGGCTGCTCATTGCCGAGACAGCTGACGGCCCGATAGACCCACAAACCGCAGCCCATATCGGCGCACATCTGCGCGAGCCACTGCTCGATCAGGCGGTGACGTTCTCGCAGCTGATGACCGAAAAAGGTCTGCGCCCTGCGCTCGGACTGATGGCGCCTTTCGCCCACTGGGTCACGCCCGTGTCGGTGCCAAAGCGTTTTGAGACGCACTTCTTTCTGGTCGCGGCGCTGCCCGGCCAAATGGCGGTCCATGACGGCCGGGAGGCTGTGTCGAGTTTTTGGATGCGCCCGAAAGATTTGCTCGCCGAAGCCGACGCCGGCAGCCAAACCCTGGTGCCCCCGACGCGCCTCAACATTGAAATGCTGTCGGAGAGCACGACGGTGTCCGACGCACTCGCGGCCGCACGTGCCCGCACAGTCATCACTGTCATGCCCGAGATGACCAAGATCGACGGCGGTGTGCGCCTGACAATCTCGCCTGATGCTGGCTATCGTACAACGGAAGTGATCATGCGCCGGTAACACCAGCCGATTGAACGCGAGATTTTTTCGGGTCCAATTCGCCACGATCTCCAGCACTGTTGAAGACGGCCCGTGGCGGCCCTGTCACGGTTGCCCTGTCACGGTTTGACGCGTCTCGCGACGCACCATATGAACGAGCGGGGTTGTCGGCCGTTGCCGTGGACAACCGGCCACGAGGACAGAGCGATGCACATTGCCAAGCTCATCGCTCTGACGGGCGCTGTACAGGTTGCCGGGCCAACCGATGTTGAAATTTCACACCTGACGGCCGATAGCCGCAAGGTAAAACCCGGCGCCATGTTTGCAGCACTGCCGGGGTCAGCAGCCGACGGCACAGCCTTTGTCGCAAAAGCGCTGGCCGCTGGTGCGCGCGCGGTTCTGGTCGGTGCCACGGCCGAGGTTTCGTGCGCGGCCGATGCAGTTGTGCTGAAGGCAGATGATCCGCGGGCGGCGCTGGCCCGCATGGCCGCGAATTTTTTCCCAAACCAACCCCGAACCATTGCCGCCATCACCGGCACCAACGGAAAAACGTCCGTGGCTGAGTTCACCCGCCAGATCTTTGCGGCCTGCGGGCGCAAGGCGGCTTCGCTTGGCACGCTCGGCATCGTTACGGGCGACGGCGAGGCCTATGGTGCCCTGACCACACCTGATCCGATCACGTTGCATGAGACGCTCGATCGGCTGGCGCGAGAGGGGATCACGCACGTGGCGCTGGAGGCGTCGTCGCACGGGCTCGATCAGCGGCGGTTGGATGGCGTACGTCTGGCGGCCGGCGGATTTAACAATCTCGGGCGAGATCATCTGGACTATCATACGACGCTGGCTGCGTATCTGGATGCCAAGCTGCTCTTATTCTCGCGTCTCTTGAAGACCGGACAGCCTGCGATCATCAATGTCGACGGTGATAGTGTTAGTGGCGGGGCGGGCAAGGCAGTCGCCTGCGCCAAGGTGCATGACCTTTCAATCTCGACGGTCGGTGTAACAGGCAAATACTTGACGCTTGTCAGTGCTGAGCGTGTCGGCTTCGAGCAGAACCTCGTCGTGCGCCATGACGGTCGTAACCACACAGTTCGACTGCCGTTGATCGGCGCGTACCAGGCCTCCAACGCCTTGGTAGCGGCCGCTTTCGCCATTGCTTGCGGTGAACAACCGGAGCACGCAATCTGCGCCATTGGCACACTCAAAGGCGTCAAGGGCCGTCTCGACATTGTCGGGCACCATAACGGTGGCATTGCCATCGTCGACTACGCCCATAAGCCCGAGGCACTCGAAGCCGCGCTCGATGCGCTGCGGCCCTTCGCCAGCGGCAAGCTGATTTGCGTTTTCGGTTGCGGGGGCAATCGCGATACGGGCAAGCGGCCGATCATGGGCGAGATCGCCACACGGAAGGCCGACGTGGTCATTGTCACGGACGACAACCCACGCAAGGAGATGCCATCTGCCATTCGCACCGAGGTGCTGGCGGGTGCCAATGGTGCTCGCGAAATCGGCGACCGTGCCGAGGCCATCCGCGCTGGCGTTACTATGCTTGGCCAAGGAGATGTGTTGCTGGTTGCTGGCAAAGGCCATGAACCCGGGCAGATCGTCGGCGATGTCACATTGCCGTTCTCCGATCATGAGCAGATCGCCGCGGCCATTAACGAGGCCCAAACCCAGACTGGGACCGAGGTATGACGGCGCTATGGACTTGGGACGATCTTGTGCTCGCCTCGGGCGGCATTGCCGATAGCGTCGAACCCGCCGACGATATCACCGGCTTTTCTATTGACACACGTTCGATCCGACCGGGCGAGGTGTTCGTCGCGTTGACAGATGCCCGCGATGGCCACGACTTCGTGCCCAATGCGTTCAAGGCTGGTGCGGTGGCGGCGCTTGTCTCAACGACTTACGGCCGCAAACCGGCCGATGGCGCGCTACTCCGCGTCGCCGATCCGCTAAAGGGCCTGGAGGCCATCGCTCGCGCCGCGCGCAAGCGATTGGCGCCTGATGCGGCGGTCATCGCTATCACCGGTTCAGCCGGTAAAACCGGCACCAAGGAGATGCTGCGCGCGTGTCTGTCGCCACACGGCAAAACACACGCGCCGGAGAAGTCGTTTAACAATCATTGGGGCGTGCCACTGACGCTCGCCCGCATGCCGCGGGAGGCGCGCTTTGCCGTCATCGAGATCGGCATGAACCACGCAGGCGAGATCACGCCGCTCACGCACATGACGCGGCCGCACATCGCCATCATCACCAACGTTCTCCCCGTGCACATCGGCAATTTCTCCGATGGGGAGACCGGCGTTGCCCGCGCGAAGGCTGAGATCTTTGCTGGCTTAGAACCCCACGGCCTCGCAATCATCCCACTTGAGAGTCCACACTTTGCTAAGCTTTCAACGGCGGCGGATGCCGCGGGCGCGAGAAGCATCGCTTTTGGCACGACATCGCTCGCCAACCCTTGGGCAAAGCGCATTGTCGTCGGACAGAATGAAACCCGCGTCACCGTCAGCCTTGACGACGTCGAAGCCGACTATGTCCTTGGCGCACCGGGGCATCATCTGGCCGTCAACTCCTTGATTGTTGCAGCCACCCTTCATGCCCTGGAAATTGACATTACCACGGCGCTGGAGCCGCTGGCTGGGATCGAGGCACCAGCTGGACGTGGCGCCCGCTCGACAATCGAGGCCGCTGTCGGGCCTATTCTACTGATCGACGAAAGTTATAACGCCAACCCCGCCTCTATGCGCGCGGCACTTGCCGGCCTTGCCCTTGTGCCACGCGCGGCGCATCCACGACGCATTGTCGTGCTCGGCGACATGCGCGAACTCGGCGCGGACGCACCGCGTCTGCACACAGGTCTGAAAGATGCGATTGACGCCTCGGGCGCCGATCTGGTCTTTGCCTGCGGTGAGCATATGCGTGCCCTGTTTGATCTGCTGCCAGCGGCCAAGCAAGGCGCTTGGGGCGCTACATCGCGCGACATCGCCAAGGAGGTCGCCGCAGTGCTCCTGCGCGGCGATGCGGTGATGATCAAGGGGTCGCTCGGCACCAACATGGCGCCGATTGTTGCCACCGTGCGTGCGCTCGGCCGCTGATCTTATTGGCGCCGCAACACGGGCGGCGTGTGCTTCGACGAAACTTGCCTGCATGGACTGGGTAAATAAACTGGGTGACCCGCGTCTGCGGGTTGGGGAACGTCAGGTTATGCTCTACGAACTCTTCAATTTCAGGGATGCCCTCGGCCCCCTGAACGTGTTTGGTTACCAGACCTTCCGCACGGCCGGAGCGGTGTTCACGTCTCTGCTTTTCGTGATGCTGTTCGGCCCGGCCATTATCGACTTACTCCGTCTCAAACAGGGCAAGGGTCAACCGATCCGCGAAGATGGACCGAAATCGCATTTCGCCAAACGTGGTACGCCGACCATGGGTGGCCTGATGATCATCGCGGGCGTGACTGTCTCAACCCTGTTGTGGGCCAACTGGAAAAGTCCCTACGTGTGGATTGTGCTTGGCGTCACACTTGGGTTTGGCGCCATCGGCTTTTATGACGACTACTTGAAGGTGACGAAGCAGACGACCTCTGGCTTTGGCTCGCGCGGGCGATTGTTGCTGGAACTCGCCATTGCTGCACTCGCGACATTTGCGATGATGCGGCTCGACAAATCCAACCTTTCGACCGCGCTGACGGTTCCATTCTTCAAGTCCATCATCTTGCCACTCGGCGGCGTTCTGTTTGTCGTGTTCGGCATGATCGTGATTGCTGGCGCGGGCAACTCTGTGAACCTCACGGACGGTCTCGATGGCCTCGCCATCGTGCCGGTCATGATCGTCGCCGCCACCTTCGGCGTCATTGCTTACCTCGCGGGTAACGCAAAATTCGCGGCTCACTTGCAAATCCACGCCGTGCCATGGGCGGGCGAACTCGCAATCATATGTGGAGCCTTGATCGGGGCTGGCCTCGGCTTCCTCTGGTTCAACGCACCGCCAGCCATGATCTTCATGGGGGACACCGGTTCATTGGCCCTCGGTGGCGCGCTTGGGGCGATCGCCGTCGCCATCAAACACGAAATTGTACTCGCAATCGCGGGCGGCATTTTCGTGCTCGAGGCCATGTCGGTCATCATTCAAGTCGCGTCGTTCAAGATGACGGGTAAGCGGGTGTTTCGCATGGCACCGCTACATCACCACTTTGAGCAGAAGGGCTGGCCCGAGAGCACGGTTGTGGTGCGCTTCTGGATCATCTCTGTGATCCTGGCGTTGGTCGCTCTATCAACTCTGAAGCTGCGCTAATGCGTCGTGTACCGTCGGCCATTTTTTTTGACACCGGGATCAGATGGCCTGTCCGTCCCCTCCAGGCCGGCCCTCACGCCAGTTCGGGTCACGAAAGTTCTGGATTTCGATGCGATAGCCGTTCGGGTCGATGAACAGCGACGAGTAGACGTTGAAGCGCTCTGAGAGCTTTGGTGGTTGCTCGTAGACAAGGCCCTTGGCTGTCAAAAACGTATGCCAACCGTCAACGTCTGGCGTCACGATGGTGATCGTCACACCGACGGTTGCTCGCGGCCGACCTGGAATGCTGCACACGCCGATGTAGCTCGTCGATGACAGGCGGAAGATGTGGCACAGCCCCTGGTCGACGACGAATTCCAACGCCATCGTGTCACGGAAAAATCGGCTCGCAGCCGCTAAATCGTCTGTGTAAGTAAAGATAACGCTGTCGGTGATTGGCGGATGCATGCTTCACCCATTGCCCGGATAATTTGGTGCTTCACGTGTGATGGAGACGCCATGCGTGTGGCTCTCGCGCATGGCGGCCGGCGATATGCGAACGAAGCGGGCGTTTTCGCGCAGGCTGTTAAGATCGTTGGCGCCGACGTAGCCCATGCCGGCGCGCAGGCCGCCGACCAGTTGGTGTAAGACCGTGTCGACGGGGCCCTTGTAGGCCACTTGGCCCTCGATGCCCTGTGGCACCAGTTTCAGTTGATCGCGCACTTCGGCCTGGAAATAGCGGTCTGCTGAGCCGCGCGCCATGGCGCCGACCGAGCCCATCCCGCGATAGGCTTTGTAGGTGCGGCCCTCGTAAAGATAGGTGTCGCCCGGGGCTTCTTCTGTGCCAGCGAGCAGCGAGCCGATCATGACAGCGCTCGCGCCAGCTGCGAGTGCTTTCACGATATCGCCCGAGAACTTGATACCGCCGTCAGCGATGATGGGGATGCCACGCTTATAAGCCGCCTCGGCGGCGTCGAGTACGGCCGTCAATTGGGGCACGCCCACACCGGCGACAATGCGCGTGGTACAAATGGAGCCGGGCCCGATGCCGACTTTGACGGCGTCTGCACCAGCATCGATCAGGGCTTCCGTGCCATCTGACGTGGCAACGTTGCCAGCAATAACCTGCACGCGGTTTGAGAGTGTCTTGATCTTGGTGACGGCCTTCAAAACGCCCGCCGAATGGCCATGCGCCGTATCGACCACGACGATATCGACGCCAGCCGCAATCAACCGTTCCGAGCGCTCGATGGCATCGACGCCGACGCTGACGGCGGCCGCGACGCGCAGCCGGCCCTGCTCATCGACGCAGGCGTTCGGATAGCGTTGCGCTTTCTCGATATCCTTCACCGTGATCAGACCGATGCACTGGTAGTCATTGTTGACGACCAGGAGCTTTTCGATGCGATGCTGGTGCAGCAGCTTCTTGGCCTCTTCCCGCTCGACACCTTCGGGCACTGTAATCAAGTCGTCCTTGGTCATCAGTTCAGCAACGCGCTGGCGTGTGTTGGTGGCAAAGCGCACATCGCGGTTGGTCAGGATACCCACGAGTTTGCCGGCTTTCCCGCCCTTGCTGGCCTCAACAACGGGCACGCCTGAAATGTTGTGCGCGGTCATCAACGCGAGCGCGTTCGCGAGCGTCGCGGTCGGTTCGATGGTGACAGGATTGACCACCATGCCCGATACGAATCGCTTAACTTGCGACACGTGTTCGGCCTGCACTTCGGGCGTCAGGTTGCGATGGATCACGCCCAGGCCACCGGCCTGCGCCATGGCGATGGCGAGGCGCGCCTCCGTGACGGTGTCCATGGCCGACGATATGATCGGGATTTTGGTCTCAATGGTGCGCGTGATCCGGGTCGAAACGTTGACCTGCCCCGGCAGCACATCGGAGGCCCGCGGCACGAGAAGCACATCATCGAATGTCAAAGCGACGGTCGAGTCGTCCAGTTTCGGGCGGGTGGCCATGCTGTTCTCCAAGGGTGTCATCCCGATGAGCGCGTGTGGCGGGGCCAAATAGCACTGCAGTGACAAAACGCAAAGCCGGATGGGGAAAATGTTAGAAATGCCACAGCCGCCACTGCCGCGATCACGTCAAGATGCGCACGCCATTGGGTGTTTCGATCGCGGCGATCAAGCGTGTGCGCGGCCCAAGCCGACGTCTTGGTGCGCGTTCGAAGGTGAGACCTCCATAGATCCAGGTGACGTCGCCCTGCGCGTCGGCCGGCATTTCCAACACGAGGTCAAGCAACCGGCAACCGAGGTCAGGCAGCTTTGGTGCGGCTGGTCCTTGCACGCCCCAATCCATGACGTGGGGCAGAGCGCCGCCAAGCGGCAAGCGGCCATCGTCGCGAACGGCAAACATCCAGTCCCGCGTCCCACGCGTCAGGCGCATGGGAGTGCCAAGTTCCTCGGGCGCGCGCGACACGGCGTGGGCCAGGTCTGTGGTTCGCGCAACCATCCCCCGCAGACGCAAACCCTGTTCCCAATTGCCCCGCGTTAGTGCATCTTCGCCAAGTTCAAACCAGGCTTTGTGGGCTGTCGGGCGGGCTGCTTCTGGATCACGCGCGATGATCTCAAGAAACATATCGTCTCCAAGGCGGACAAGCGCATTGTGCGTGCCCATTTGCGGGTGCTTGCCCCCAGGCGACGGCACAACGCCGAGTTCCTCCCGCACCCAGTCGCAGCCAAGCGCCAAAGACGGCGCAAAGATAGCAATATGGTCGAGTGTGATCGGCATAGGAGGCCTCCAACAGCGCCCATTTGGGCATGCTGTCGCGAAACGGTCGACCGGCGCGCACGCGTGGTTAGCAAGCACATCAATGGTCGTACGTTTGTAGTGCATTTTCCGACGAAGTGGACACCGGATCGTCGTAGAAAATGCGCCAAAACAAAGACTTCTTAAGCGCAATCCGATTCTATGAGATCGGAACGCGCTCTAGCTCGTGAGGTGTCGTGTTCAAGGGGGGGCGTGGCCAAACGGGGCCTGTCTGCGGGGCGGCGCTAGCCGAGCCCGGGAAACGCCAACGGCAATCAAACATCAGACAGCGGTTTCGCCGGCTCCAAGACATACACCCCGGCTTTCGCGGCGCGCGGGCGCCGCTCGCCGGGGCAGGCTCCCAACAAGCGCAACCGCCTCGACACGGCCAACATCGGCGCGGTCGTGTGGATCTACACTTACGACGGGTCGGAGCAGTTGATCGTGCGGACCCGCATCGGCGGCAAACCTCTGGCAAGGACTGCCTTGTTGAATTTTTGGCTTGGAGGCTGAAGGTGACCGATCTGGTCATCATTGAAGATAGGTTCATGCCTACGTCTTGCCATAAGACTGCGCGGGATTTCGCAACTCTCGTTACACGGCGCATTTATGGGGCTGAGGACAAGCGCAGGCTGGTTGCTGAAATGGGGTTGCCGGGTGCGAACGTGTCGTCCTTCCAACGGCCAAAAAGATTGACCGTTGGTATTTCGTTTCCCTCGCGTGCGCGCGGCCGCCCCACCACCCCCGCGCGCCGATACCGCCGGTCAAAAAATATGACCGCTGGTATTAGTTGCACCGGCTAGACCTCATCTCATCTTGATGACCGAGGTGGAGGTTCCACACGCGTCTGGGCCGCAACCGTCGATACGGCGCGCCGTTTCGGTTCGATGTAAGAACGCGCCAATGAAGTCGGGACGGCAACCCGCTTCGGTTCGATGAAGGGTTTCGCCGCGGCGGTGAGCACGGCCTTTCGCTTCGGCTCGGTGAGCGTAACGGCAGTCGCGGTCGGCACGGCTGGCCGTTTCGGTTCCGCGTAGGGCGTAGCGCTGATCGTTTCTGTCGCAGGCGTACCGCGGACGGGTGGCGGTGTTTGAAGACCAATGCGGCAATACTGGATACACGCAGGCGCCGTGCCACCCCCGCGTAGGGGAACGTCGACGATCCGCAGCACGCCACCCTCTGGCGTCGCCCCACGGCACGTGTTCGTCTGCGGCGGGACATCGACATAAGCATCAGCGAACATGCGCTGCCCCGAGAACTCACGCATGGCGATGGCAGCTGGGAGCTCCTTCACGTCGGCTAGGTCGCGCTGGCGCGAGCCATAGGTGATCTTCAGTGACCGGCGCGCAAGTGTAACCGAGCCACCCGACCCGCGCACTGTCTCTGTCTCAGCCCCTGTTCCAGGTCCGTCGCTGCAGCGTCCAACGACCTCGTCCGGACGAGGCGCCGTCGGGATATTGGTGGCTGGCGGTACGAGACCCAATGGCGGAATGCTAACCGGTGGCTGATAACAGGCACCAGCCGAGTTGCGCCGATACCCGCGCGGGCACTCTTCCAAAGCCGCGATGCAGGTGTTGTCTGAACCGCGTTCGTAGCCGCTCGGGCAGCGATAGCGAATGCAGTCGCCTCGATCGTTCATCTCGAAGCCGCTGTCACACCGTCTCACAATCGGAATGCACGTTTCGTTGCGGGTCAGTTCATAGCCGCGCGGACATCCCCAACGCACGCATTGCCCGAAGTCGTTCACTTCGAATCCAGGCTGGCACCGCGTCACTGTGGTAACACAGACGTTGTCTCGATTGCGGTAGTAGCCCGTTTGGCAAGGCTGGCGCACGCAATAGCCACGCTCGCTAAGCACGTAGCCTGGCTCACAGTATCGACCAACTGCGACGCAGATTCTGTCGCGGTTCAGTTCGTATCCATTGGGGCAGCCGACACGGACACAGTCGTTACGCGCGTTCAGTTCAAACCCTGGCTCGCAGCGTTTCAGAATGGCGACGCAGATGCGACGGCGTTCGTCATAGGCTTCGCCGCGCCCGCAAATAGGACGGTCGACGAGGCACACGCGTTCGCGCTCGTCGTATTTCTCGCCTTCTCGGCAGGTTGGACGAGCCGCGACGCACGTGCGCCTCGCATCGTCGTAGACCTCGCCGGGTCTGCAGGTCGGCCGCTGGGCGACGCAAGTCCGCGTATTCTCATTGTAGACCTCGCCGGTCTTGCAGGTCGGGCGGTCAGCAACGCAGGTCCGCCGGCCTTCATCGTAGCGCTCCCCAGAGCGGCAGGTCGGACGTTCGGCGACGCAACTGCGGGAGCTCTCATTGTAGACTTCACCTGTTTTACAGGTTGGCCGCTGAGCAACACACGCTCGAGTGCTCTCGTTGTAGGTCTCTCCAGTCTTGCAGGTCGGGCGGCTGGAAATACAGGTGCCGCCATCGCCAATGGCCTCCCCAGGTTTACACGTCGGGCGTTGAGCCACACACGCGCGCGTGCTCTCGTTGTAGGTCTCTCCAGTCTTGCAGGTCGGCCGGTCGGCAACGCAGCTACGACTGGCCTCTTTATAGGTTTCCCCCGGTTTGCAAGCAGGACGAGACGCAACGCAACTGCGGGAGCTCTCATTGTAGACTTCACCTGTTTTACAGGTTGGCCGCTGAGCAACACACGCTCGAGTGCTCTCATTGTAGGTCTCGCCGGTCTTGCAGGTCGGGCGACTGGAAATACACGTGCCGCCGTCGCCAATGGTCTCTCCAGGTTTACACGTCGGGCGTTGAGCCACACAGGAGCGGCTGTTTTCACTATAGATCTCACCGGTTTTGCAATTTCGTCTCGCGCGTTCAGCCTCCAATCGTAGCCGTTCGGCGGCCAGAGCGTCTTGACGTTGCTTTTCGGCTGCAAGCACGTTCAGTTTCGCCTTTTGGGCGTCGAGCCTTTGCTTCTCCGCCGCCTGCACCGCTTGTCGCTGCTTCTCGGCCGCCTGACGCTGTTGGTCGGCTGCAAGCGCGTTTTGCTTCTGCTTCTCAGCGTCAAGCTTTTGCCGCGCGGCGGCTGCAGCGTCCTGGCGCTGTTTTTCGGTTGCCTGCGCGTTCAGCTTCGCCTTTTCGGCGTCGAGCCTTTGCTTCTCCGCCGCCTGCACCGCTTGTCGCTGCTTCTCAGCCGCTTGACGCTGTTGGTCGGCTGCTTGCCGTTGCTTCTCCGCCGCCTGCGTCGCTTGCCGTTGCTTCTCGGCCGCTTGACGCTGTTGGTCAGCTACTTGGCGTTGCTTCTCCGCTGCTTGTCGCTGCTTGTCGGCAGCCTGCCGCTGTTGTTCGGCTGCCTGCTTCTGCTTGTCGGCAGCCTGCCGCTGCTGCGCCGCCGACTGGGCTGCCTGTTTTTGCTTTTCAGCCGCAACACGCGCGTCGTTTGCGGCCTTTTCCTGGGCAGACTGTTGAACTAGCACAACCGCTTGGGGCGATGAGCGCGGTTGCGTCGCAAACGGCGGTGCCGCGTGCGTGCTCGTCAACGACGTGAGCAGCAGCCCGCCACATATGATCGACAGCAATCGCATAGAACTCTCCCAAAGGAGGTTACGATGGTGCACCCTGAATGCAATCAGCGTGGAGCATGACCGGCTCGGCCCGGCGCGTGTCAGGGGTCGCAGAAATTACCAGGCAGGCATGTGCTTCCAGGCGCACAGTGCAGCGAAACACCCGTCACAGGATTGCCGGTTCCGGCGCAAAATGCCGGATCGCCTGGGCCAATGCAGGCGTTCGAGATGAACTTGTCGCAGAACGTGCCGGCGTTGCACGCCCCTGCGCCTGGACAGCAAACGCCACCATCAGGAGCGCACGTGAACTTGTTCGGGCAAAGAAAGAAACCGGCTTGCCCCGGGCAAGGCGGTCCCGACGTGGCCGTCAACTTGGTGCCAGGGGCCACAGTAATAATCGTCCCAATCTTGACGGTGATGAATTGAACCGTCGTGCCGCCATTGCGTGGAGGCTTGCTTTGATTGCTCCCGGCAGCCGTTCCACCTGACGCCCGAGCGAGGGCGACGCAGTCGGTAGAGCCCTCCTTATCCGTGGCATTGAGCATATGGTACAGATCACGCCAGGCGTCGGGCTGATCGATGCGTGTGGTCCGCACCCGCTTGCGCTCGAAATCGAACTGTAAGGCGATGCCTCGGCTGTTATCGGCGAGTTCGACCATGGTTTCGGTGCGCTGACGCTCCTGGAAGCGGAACACACCGGGCTTCATGTGTGCCCGCTCTTCCCAAGCGTCGGCTGAACCCAAAAGAAACGTCGTTTGAAATATCCCACTGTTGAGGTCACCGGCCTGGATACAGGCGACTGTGGCAGGGCTTGCACCGCCTGGCACGCTGGACGTCGGATCAACCTGCGCCGACGCTTGCGACGTCGCAAACATCGCACTGACCAACGTCACAGCAAGAAGCATAGCTTTCATGTTTCCCCCCCCATTCCCGCGTTATGAGCGGGTCTTACTTCAACGATTGCGCAAAACACTTGCCCGATCGTTGCGCATTACTGCCACAATTGCAACGGTCACCATACGCGACGGCGAACAGACATGGCCGCCGCAGTTCCGCCAACGCGTAAAAAGACGAGGCCTATCCCGCAGTTGGAACGGAGGCGAGCGTCCAGTCGCTCTCGTCATTTGCCGACGTTCGTCAGAGCCCACCTCGCTCGGGAGACTCCATATGGCACGAGGCCAGCCTCGGCCAAACGTTCCGTGTACTTGATCGAGATGCACGCCGCGATCACAGTGGTGGACAGGGCCGCCGCCGGAGACAAGTTTGCGATCGTGCAAAGCCTGTTCCATCGCGTTGAGCACGAAGCCCGCGTTTGACGCCTCTTCGCCGCCTGCTTGGCGGAGCCAATGGCTGAACGAGAGGCTCGTTTGACAGCGCTCAAAGGCGCCAGATGCGAGTGTTGATATGTGAGCCGCGTTTTCCGCGGCCATAGGAACCGACCGGAGCTCATGCAAATCGCATCATGCGGTCGGACAACAATGCTGGTACTTGAAGCGAGCTAAACACCCACTATCGCCAATTGGACCGACAAAGCGCGTATCGAAGCATTTTGCGCTCAATCAGTAATGGAGCCGCCTGCCGCTTTGAGCATTCCGACGAACTCGGATTGCAGGGCAGTCGGTCGCCAATCGCGTCTAAAGGTAAAGCCGATCGGTCGTGCCTTTTGAGCAAACATGAAGGACAGATAGGTCAGCATCCCATTTTCTACGTCTATGGAAACTTGCTGCCGAGAAATGAGCGCCAATCGATCACTATCGATCAAGAGGCCCCGGATGAGGACCAGAGAACTGGTTTCAATCAGTCCGGTCAGCACGCGCTTTTTGCCAGAACGTGGAAAAAGTTTGTCGAAGTAAGTCCGCGTCGGCGTTCCTTGCTTTGGTACGATCCAAGAATACTCGCGCAGCATGTCGACTGACAGTTTCGGCACGTGCTGCAATGGATGCTCGCGACGTGCGACAATTGCTAAGTGATCGCCAAAGAGCCGAACCTGATGCACATCGTTTGTCGGAACTGGATTACGCAGGGCGCCGATCAGAATATCGATCTCGCCATAGCGTAGCCCGCGAAGAAGCTCTTCATAAGGTCCATCAACGACATTTATTTGAGCTTTGGGGTGGCGCGTCACGAAGTCATTGATGACTTTCGGTAGCATTTTTGTTCGTGCTAGCGGGAGCGTCCCGATACTGATGGTGCCACCCTCGGTTCCACGCAACGCATCAAGTTCTGCCAGGGCCTGTTGAAGTTCGACCTCGGCAAGGCGCGCATGCCGCACGAGAATTTCTGCAGCTGGCGTAAGTTGGATACCGCGCGGTGTGTTGTGAAAGAGTTCTACGCCAGATAAACGCTCAAGGTCCCGCGCCGCTTTGTGGATTGACGGCTGCGATATGCCGCTTTGGCGCGCGGCAAGCGAGTAATTTCCGGCGGCGGCGACGGCCAACAGTGCCTTTATTTGCGCGGTGGTTATCAGTCGATCAAATGCGGAAAAACCTCTCACTCGTGTGCGGGGTGATAGATGCTGCGCCTTTGTCGCCCCGATCCGCAACAGCTCAAGTGCGTGTTCGGCGCGCGCCGCGAGGATACGACCGGCGTCGGTCGCGACGACACCTGTGGCGTGCCGCGAAAAAAGCGTTTGGTCCAACCCCGACTCGAGCCCTGCAATGGCCTGCGTTACCGCGGACTGAGACAAGTGTACCCGACGTGATGCACTCGAGAAGCTGCCAGTCGCAACGGTCTCACACAGCGCCCGCAAATGACGAAGGTTGAACGTAGGTTGTGTCACGGGTCGTGGCATCTCAAGCTTACCAAATGCACGTCACTATAGACAAAACTTATGCCGCTGGCATTCAATAGGTGTACCAACTCACAGGCCTTCATCCTAATAAAGGTCAATTGGTCAACGTGGCCGGCATACTGGCACAGGTCGGTTCCAGGCTAACTGGAGAAGCGCTATGGCTGCCGCAAAGTCTGGTCTCATTGTCACAGCGCACCCAGGCGACTTCGTTTGGCGCGCGGGTGGGGCAATCGCGCTGCATGCCAGGCGTGGCTATAGGATAAAGATCGTCTGTTTGTCGTTCGGGGAGCGTGGCGAGAGCCAATTTGCCTGGAAGAAGGCGGGCGTTTCGCTGGCGGAAGTCAAAGGCGGACGCAAGGACGAGGCGCAACGCGCGGCTGACATCCTCGGTGCCGAGATCGAGTTCTTCGATGCGGGCGACTACCCCCTTCGTATCACCGAGGCGATCTTCGATCGGGTGGTCGACATCTATCGCGAGATGAACCCGGCGTTCGTGCTCACTCACGCGCTTGAAGATCCGTACAATTTCGACCACCCAACAGCGGCGCACCTCGCGCAGGAAGCACGAGTTGTTGCCCAGGCCATGGGACACAAGCCCGAAAAATACTCCGCATACACTGCACCGGCGGTGTTTCTGTTTGAGCCGCATCAGCCCGAGCAATGCAACTTCAGGCCAACAGTGATCCTCAATATCGATGAAGTGTGGGAACAGAAGTACCGCGCCTTCCAGGTGCTCGCAGCACAAAGACACCTCTGGGAGTATTACGAGCGCGTGGCGCTCAACCGGGGCGTCCAAGGTGGGCGCAATAGCGGCACTGCCATGACTTACGGTGAAGCCTATCAACGGTTGTTCCCAGAGGCCCTGGAGGTGTTGGCATGAGACCCCGTTTGTGGTCCGCGATATTCCGCGCGGCGCGTCCGAAATGGGGTTCCTCGCGGACAAAAAGGAAGAAAAATTGGCTCTCCATTGAATAGGGAGAATGTCACATGGCCGTATCAAGCGACGCGACGGGGCATTGAAGCACGGGGCATTGAAGCGCAGGGCATTGAAGCGCAGGGAGTGTGGAACATGACACAATTTGGAGACGTCGCCCACCTCGGCCACGTCGAGATGTACACGAACAGGTTCGAAGAAAGCCTTGAATTCTTCATTCACATCTTCGGCCTGACGATGACCGCGCGCGACGGCGACAGCGCCTACCTGCGCGCGTTCGACGACTACGAATTCCACTCTCTCAAGCTGACCCGGCATAACACCACTGGCGTCGGGCACATTGGCTACCGCGTATCATCGCCCGAGGCACTTGAACGCCGCGTCGCCGAGATCAAACAAGCTGGCTACGGGATCGGCTGGGTCGACGGGGACATGGGGCATGGCCGGGCCTACCGTTTCTCCGATCCGTTCGGCCATGTTTTCGAAGTGTATTGGAACACTGTGAAATACAGTGCCCCCGCAGGCGAGAGGCCGGCACTGAAGAACCTAGCGCAGAAGTACCACGGCCGTGGGTGCTGCCCGCGCCGGATCGACCACTTGAACCTATTGGCCGACGACGTCACAAAATTCCGCGATTTCATGCAGACGTGTTTCGGGTCGCGAGTGACCGAACAAATCCAGCTCGACAACGGCCGTCTTGGCGGTTGCTGGTTCACGGTCAACAACAAGACCTACGACCTCGCCTGCACGGAAGAACATGGCAAAGGCAGCGGCCGTCTGCACCATGTTACCTACGCCACAGACCAGCGAGAGGACATTCTCCGCGCTGCTGATATCTTCCTTGAAAACGGCGTACACATCGAGACTGGGCCGCATAAGCACGCCATCCAAGGGACTTTCTTTCTTTACGTTTGGGAGCCAGCTGGCAATCGAATTGAACTCGCCAACGCTGGTGCGCGCCTGATCCTCGCTCCCGACTGGGAGACCGTCACGTGGACGGAGGCCGATCGCAAGAAGGGGCAAGCCTGGGGGCTAAAAACGATCGACACCTTCCACACCCACGGCACACCGCCAGTTTCGTCCTGAGAGGCTCAGCCATGACATCCGGAATTCGGTACTGGTACAGCGGTTTCGCCTCTGGTCTAGTTCTGCACTTTGGCCCGGCTTGCTTGGTGGCAGCCTTTCGTCGAGACCTCGGCATATCGGCGGTCGAGCAGTCGCCGCGACTGTTTCTGATCCCCAGCTTCTTATTCCCAGTCTCGGTCACTGCCGTGCCGGCGTTCGGCCGAGCACAGAGTTCGACAGTCTGACGCCGCTGCTGAAGTGGGCCGAAGATGGGGTTGCGCCGTCGATGCTTGCAGCCGGAATGGTGCCGATGCGAGAACCAGCAATGCCGATTTTTCTCAGCCCGGACCGGTTCGGACCGCGCTGGTGAAGAGCCAGTGAGGAGCTTAAACTTTGAACCCACCACTTACGCTCATTTCGTCCATGGCGACAAAGCGGATTCTCGCCGAACTCGTCGGCAACTACACGAAGGCGACCGGCTGCGAGGTCGCGAACGAAGCAGCGGGCGGTGTCGACGTCGCTAAGCGCGTACAGGCTGGCGAGCGCTTTGACCTCGTGGTCTTGGCGCAGGAAGCTGTCCAGCAACTGGTCACAGGGGGGCACATCTTGTCTGACACGTTGCTCGACTTTGCGCGATCATCGACGGCGGTTGCTGTACGATCAGGTGCAACACGCCCGGCGATCTGTGACGAAGCTGCATTACGGGAGTTGATCACTCCTCCGCAGTTGATCGCAATCTCGAGCGGACCTAGCGGCACGAGCGTTCGCAAGCTATTACAAAAGTGGGGCATGGGTGACGAGATTCTGAACCGCATCGTGCAAGCCCCGCCTGGCACTCCAGTGGCTCGCTTGATCGCGTCGGGGGAAGCTGGCGTGGGTTTCCAGCAACTGAGCGAATTGCTCGGCGAGCCTGGTATCGATATTCTCGATGTCGCGAATGACGTTTTACTCCCGCCAACCGTGTTTTCCGTGGGACTTTGTCGCGCCGCGGAAAATCCCGCCCGCGCGCGCGCACTTGCCGCTTACCTTGTCTCCACAGAGGCAGAGTCAACAAAGCGGCGGCACGGAATGGCTCCAACGAGTTGAGATACCGTTCGCAATTAAAGGTGACCTGACAGGCACAAGCATCAATCCAAATTTCGGTGTTTGCGCATCGTCACGCGTGTTGAAGCAATGCCAGCATAGGCTTCAGGCGCCGAACAACAACAACAACAACAACAACAACAACAACAACCGGTGGGCCAGTAAAAGCGACGGCTCACCGCTCGCATCTGTCAATGTTGCAGGATTTTCGACAGGAACATCTGAGCGCGTTCACTGCGCGGCTTGCCGAAGAAGTCCTCCTTACGGGCATCCTCGACGATTTCACCGCGGTCCATGAAGATGACGCGGTCGGCGACTTTACGGGCAAATCCCATCTCGTGCGTCACGACCATCATGGTCATGCCGCTCTTGGCCAGTTCGACCATAACATCGAGCACCTCGGTCACCATCTCAGGGTCGAGTGCTGACGTCGGCTCGTCGAACAGCATCACAATCGGGTCCATGGCGAGCGCGCGCGCAATGGCGACGCGCTGCTGCTGGCCGCCAGACAACTGGCCAGGAAATTTGTCGATGTGCGCGCTTAAGCCTACGCGTTCGATCAACTGACGCCCCTTTGCCTCGGCTTCAGCGCGCGTGCGGCCCAGCGCCTTCTCCTGTGCGAGGCACAGATTGTCGATCACGCGCAGGTGCGGAAACAGTTCAAAGTTCTGAAACACCATGCCGGCGCGCACGCGCAATTTCGGCAGATCCGTTTTGGGGTCCTTTAGGCTGATGCCGTCAAGAACGATGTCGCCGGCCTGGAATGGCTCGAGCCCGTTGACCGTCTTGATCAACGTCGACTTGCCAGAACCCGACGGGCCGCACACCACCACGACCTCGCCCTTCGACACCGTCGTTGTACAGCCCTTGAGCACCTGAATAGCGCCGTAGAATTTATGGACGTTTTTGATCTCGATCATGGTGTGGACCTTTAACGCGCAATGGCCGTGCGCGCCTGTAGGCGCTTCACCAACCGGGACAGGGCAAACGAGATCGCAAAGTAAACCACGGCGGCAAACAGGTACATTTCCACCAGTCGGCCGTCGCGTTGCGCGACCTTGGAGGCGGCACCGAGGAAGTCGGTGATTGAAAGCACATAGACCAGCGAGGTGTCCTGAAACAGAATAATGGTCTGTGTCAGGAGGACCGGCAGCATGTTGCGAAACGCCTGTGGCAGAACGACATAGCGCATGTTCTGCCAATAGGTCAGGCCGAGCGCGTAGCCGGCCGACTGTTGCCCGCGCGGGATCGATTGGATACCAGCCCGCATGATCTCGGAGAAATACGCCGCCTCAAACAGCGTGAACGTAACCAGTGCCGAGGTGAATGCGCCAACTGCCATGGGGCGCGAGGCGCCCGTGATCCATTGCCCGATATAGGGGATCAGAAAGTAGAACCAGAAGATGACAAGGACCAACGGCAAAGAGCGCAGAATGTTTGAATATCCCGCCGCGATCCAAGACAGTGCCTTAATGCCGGAGAGCCGCATCAAGGCGAGCAGCGTGCCAAGGATAACGCCACCCACGGTAGCCAAAACCGTCAACATCAGCGTGAACCGCATTCCCTCCAAGAAGAGGTAAGGCAGCGTGCGCCAAATGACATCGAAATCGAAGCTCGCAAACATGGCGCTTATTTCCCCACGCTATGGCCGGGGATGGCAACGCGCGATTCAAGGACACGCATGCCAACAACAACGACGGCGTTGATCAGGAGATAAAGCAGCGTCGCCGCCGTGAAGGCTTCAAAGACCTGGAATGTAAATTCCTGCATCGAGCGCGCGCGGCCCGTCAACTCCAGCAAGCCGATGGTCAATCCGACTGACGTGTTCTTGATCGTGTTGAGAAACTCAGACGTCAGCGGCGGCAGGATGATGCGGAACGCCATCGGCAACAGCACGTACCGATAGGTCTGCGCGGTGGTCAGGCCAAGCGCCTTGCCGGCCATGCCTTGCCCACGCGGCAAGGCGTTAATGCCAGCCCGCACCTGCTCGGCGACGCGCGCGGACATATAAAGCCCGACACCGAACGCCGTGGTCCAGAAGGCCGCATTGGGCAATTGTTTCATCCACATGCCGGCCGCCCGTGGCAGCAACTCCGGCAGGACGAAGTACCAGAGGAAGAGCTGCACCAAGATTGGGATGTTCCGGAAGAACTCGACATAGGCGGTCGCAAAGCCGTTGGCCCAAGCGGACGGCAATGTGCGCGCGACGCCGACGAGCGAGCCGACGGCGAGGGCGATGATCCAGGCAATAAATGCCGTGGCAATGGTCCAGCGCGCGCCGGACAACAGCATATCCAGATAGTTTCCGGTGCCTTCGGGCGAGGCCTCCCAGAAGATGCCCCAGTTCCAGTTGTAGGTCATGGTTTCCCGATACCCTGGCCAAGTCTTCAGAACAATGCGCCGCGAGCCGCCACCGGCCACACACTTTCGACCGACGCGCGAGCGCTGTACCCGCCAGCACCGTAAGATTTGGCACCTTGCACGCGGTTCACGTTCAGCCCACGCACGCCAACGTACCAGTCGTGAAGATTGACCGTGGGATCGCAATGCCCCGGGATCAATAGAACCTTATCACCGAGCCGTGGTCGCATCTCGCAATCGACAAGGTTCAACGTGCCATGCTCGTCGGACGGCCGCTCATAGACTGCGCCGGACAACCCGACGACATCGGGCATGCCTGAATCTATCGCGACCGCCTTGTGGCCTGCGTCGAGAATGGCGCGCTCGGCAACCGGTGCACTCATGACTGTTGAATGGACGAATAGCGCGTGCTCGAAGGTGCTGACAGGGCTGCCATCATCCGCGCGATTGCGCGCATAGTCGGCGTCCATGAAGCAATACGATCCCGGCTGAATCTCTGTGTAGACACCGCTGGCAGCTTCCAATTCGAAAGTGCCCGTACCGGCTCCACAGACTACATCACAGCCTAGGCCTGCGTCGCTCAGCATTTGCACCGTAAGACGCGTGCTTTGGACCGCACCGGCGATGGCTGTGCGACGGGCATCGGCCGTTCGGAAGTGTTGGGCTGTCCCGTAGTAGGCTTGCACGCCGGCAAACTCCAATGTCGGCGCGCCAGCGATTTTCATTGCAATACGAACGGCGTCTGTGCCGGGCGCCACGCCACACCTGTCAGCCCCGACATTGATTTCGACCAGGACGCGCAGGCGAACGTCGGCCCGTTGCGCGGCCGCGGCCAGTTGATCGATGCCAACCTCGCTATCGGCGACGACCATGATCGTTGCTTGGCGCGCCAGGGCGGCCAAACGGTCCAGCTTGCGCGCGCCGATAACCTCGTTTGAGACCAAAACATCGGTCACGCCGCCGTGCACCAGCACCTCGGCCTCAGACACTTTTTGGCAGCACAGGCCAACCGCGCCAAGTGCCATCTGCTTCAAGCCGATGATTGGCGATTTGTGCGTTTTGGCATGTGGCCGAAGCCGGACACCTGCGCGACGCGCAAGACGGGCCATCTGCTCAAGATTGCGCTCGAAGGCGTCAAGATCAACAATGAGCGCTGGCGTGTCGACATCGTCCATCGACATGCCAGGACGGGCTGGTGCGCGTTGCGGCACGAATGGGTTCCCCGAAAGGATGCCGAAGTGTGGTTAGAGGCCATCCGCCCATCAGCAGGACTGCCGATGAGCGGACGGTAAGCGCCCCAGAACGTCGCGGGATGTGTGCGTCGCGGGATCAATACGTCGCGGGATCAGGCGAGTCGTTGGGCGTCGCGAAGATCTTCTTCATCGTGTCGTTCAAGGGCACATTGAGGTTGAGCTGTTTTGGCGGAACCGGCGCCATAAACCACTTGTTGTAGGTCGCAGCACCTTCAGGGCTCTTGAACAGCGCCGACACTGCGCTGTCGACCACCTTTTTGAATGCGGGATCATCGCGACGCAGCATAATGCCGTAGGGCTCGGGCAGCGAGAACGCGTCGGCTGACATGGCATAGGCTGAAGGCGTTTTCGATGATGCGACAAGACCGGCAATGATGATGTCGTCCATAACGAAGGCAACCGCACGATCAGTCTCAACCATGAGGAACGCTTCAGCGTGGTCCTTGGCCGGGATGATGGTCATGCCAAGGGCTTTGGCGGCATTGGCCTCGGTCGCCTGCTTGATGTTGGTCGAGCCTGCGGTCGAAACAATGGTCTTGCCCTTGAGATCATCGATCTTCTTGATGTTCGCACTCGCCTTGGTCACGTAACGGCTGGCGGTTACGAAGTGCGAGTACGTGTATGCCACCTGCTTTTGACGTTCCGCGTTGTTCGTGGTCGAGCCGCACTCGAGGTCGATCGTGCCATTGGCCATCAAAGGAATGCGCGTCGCCGAGGTCACAGCGTTGAGCTTGACTTCGAGCTTGTCGGCCTTGAGTTCCTTTTTAACGGCGTCGACGATCTTGGCGCAGATGTCCATGGCGTAGCCAATCGGCTGCTGCTTGTCGTCGAGATAGGAGAACGGAATTGAGCTCTCACGGAAGCCGAGTGTGATGGCGCCAGTTTCCTTGATCTTCTTAAGAGTGCCGGTCAGTTCCTGGGCCTGTGCCGCCGACGCGGCAAAGCCCGCGACCAGGGCAGCAAGTGCGAAACGTTTCATTCAGTCCTCCTTTGTCGTCTGTCTGTATGTGCCAGTTGGTCATGAGATTGATCGCTTGTCGATTGGCGCCGTCTGCGCCCATCGATATAGGCCGAAAACCTGTTGACGAATGGGCGCGTGTGCATCGTGCGGTTCACAACGTTGCAAGGCCACCGTCTCTATTAAAACTGGCCTCCTCTTGCAATTGCATCCCCGCACGTTGCACCCCGGTGGAGAAGGCAACGCAAGCTTCGGCCAAACAGACCGTCGCATCGAGACAGTGCGATTCGACCGACGTGCCCTTAACCGCAAGAGGCAGCTCCGTGCACGCGAGCAGCAGACGATCGGCACCGGCGGCAAACAACGCATCGGCGGCAGCGGACATGTGCAGTCGCGCCGCCACCAGATCGTTGACCTTCACCGCCCTAATCGCCTGCCCGATAATTGCCTGGGTATCGGGCGTTGGATGCATCACGGTACGTTCGGCCGATGTAAGGTAGCGCTGATAGAACCCGGCCTTCAACGTGCCTGTTGTTGCCATCAGTCCAATCGTCTCGCGGCGCTTGCCCACGCGCTGGCACACTGCATCAGCCATGTGCAGAATTTTGATATCTGTCGAGGCTGCAAGGCGATCAAACCAGGCGTGCGCGGTGTTGCATGGGATCGCGATCAACTCGGCTCCTGCGCGCTCCAAGGTGCGCAAACCTTGAAGGATGGCCGGGAACGGTTCGTCTGTCCCCGCCATGATGGCGCTGACACGATCAGGAATTTGAGGGACAGAATAGACGATCATCGGCACATGATCCTGATCGCAATTGCCGGGGGTCGCCTCAATCACTTTGTGCATGAAATCGACGGTGGCGAGCGGGCCCATGCCACCCAAAACCCCGATCAAACGGCGCATTTTCATCCGTTCACCTTGTAGTTGGGCCGCGTTCTTCATCTGTCGACATCGTGGCAAACTAACTCAATCACGAAATCCCTTCCACGCCATGTTTGTATCATGCGGTATACGTTGCCAGACACTCGTTGAAGCGCAATCGGCGTCGTGAAGGTCGGCGTCGTGAAGGTCGGCGGCAGCAACGTCCGTTGCGTGGGATATCGCGGTTGCCCGGTTTGGCCATTGATGGTTTCGGCTGGCTAAGAGATGTGCGGAAACGGTGAGTTCGGGAGAGCGACGACGATTGGGTGGCGTCCAACGTGGTTGGATGAAAAATCGTTCGGTCTTGTCAGCCTTTGCCTCAGGTCAGGGTATGACTGCCGTGGCTTCGATTTCGACTTTGGCGCGATCCTCGATCAGAGCGGATACCTGCACCATCGTCATGACCGGGAAATGGCGGTCGATCACCCGACGGTAAACGGCACCGACCTCTTTCAAACGCGACAGGTATTCGCGCTTGTCGGTAATGTACCAT
>JANNXS010000380.1:0-23986 GCA_031409695.1 Hyphomicrobiaceae bacterium | reverse complement strand
CTTCACCTCTTTGCCGGACGCCTTTTTCTTCGCCAGCGCCTCTTTCAACGGCCCCGAATCCTTGGCGACGGCGAGGTCCTTGAACTCGTTTGAAACCGAAATCCCCTGGCAATCCTCGTTGAGGTTCAGCAGCGTGTACATCGGCAGCGACTGGCTGTTCTGCATCACCTTGCCGGTCGCATAGAGATGCGTTTTCGGGCGCAGGATATGCCCGCCGTCGATGCCGTTAGCCTTCAGCCCGAGAGCCATGTTGTCACGCATGGCGCCCCATGATGCTTGCTTGGCAATCTCCATGTCGGGCACGCCGTGCTTAGCAAACATGCCCTTTTCTTTGGCGATGACGAGCGGCGAAGCATCCGTGAGCGCAATATAGCCAAGACGGGTGCCCTTGACCTCCGGCCCGGTTCCTTGGGCAAACGCGCCGCCGGGGAAAGCAGCCTTGGCGGCGGCGAGTGTCAAAGCTGACGAGGACAACCCCAGTGCCGCGCGGCGTGTGAAAGTCAGCTTGCCTGCGCTGCCGGTCTTGGTTGCGTGTCTCATGTCTCACCCAATCGTTTTCGGCCAATCGTTTTCGGCCCGAGGCCGGGCGCGATGGTTAACGTCAAGCAAGGGGCGTGCCAAACGATTAAAAATGAGTAAAATCATTTTTTTTCAGATACTTACGCTGTCAATTGTCTGCGAGAATGCAATTTCGTTCTGCCATGGATTTAGGCAATGCTGCAGTGCAGCGCTTACTTTTTGCGCATGCTAACCAGGGCCCGCACGCGCCCTGTCGCTTTGGTATGGAATGACAACGACGGTTGCTGGGGGGTGCCGCTGTTCGTTCGTTGGTGATGTATGGCATATCCGATTTAACGCAGGTCGGAGTGGCCGTCTCATGGGTGCTGCAATCGGGTTCGTGATCCTGTCGCATTCAGAGCCGCGACTGCTCAGGCGGCTGGTGGCGACCTTGGACCGCACATACCGTAACCCACCGATCGTCGTGCACCACGACTTTTCCCAATGTGCCCTCCCGGACGATGCCGCCCGTTGGTCGGCGGATCTGCAGTTCGTCCGGCCGCATATCGAGACGCGCTGGGCCAATATCTCGATTGTCGATGGGTTCCTCGCGGCACTTACAACGCTGTACCTGACGCGCGCGCCCGAATGGTTCGTGTTGCTGAGTGCTTCCGATTATCCCGTGCGGCCTGGGTCAGCGGTCATCAGCGAACTGACCACAGGCAAGGCTGACCTTTACATGGACTATCAGTTCGTCGATCGCGCGCCACTTGTCCCTGAACCTGAAGGCTCAGAACCTGAAAGGGGCGGCCAAATCTATCTCGGTGTTGGCCGCGAGAAATGGCGGCAGATCGTCAACGAGCGCTACATTATGACGCCCAATCCGTTCTCGGAACAGTTGCGCTGTTGCGCTGGCGATTTCTGGCTCACGGGCAATGCCCGCGTGGCCAAAACATTGATCCATGCACCAGCCAATCATCCAGGCCTGTTCAAATACTATTCCACCAGTTTCTGCCCCGATGAATCGCTCTGCCACACCATCCTTGCCAACGACCTCGACCTGCGGATCGTGAAAAACAACAAACGCTTTACGGTCTGGCCGGATATGGGCGCGCACCCCAACACCCTGCACTTGGCCGATTTCGAAGCCATCGTCAGGTCAGGTTGCCATTTTGCCCGCAAGTGTTTGCCGCCGGTGAGTGCCGCTTTGCTCGACAAACTGGATGGCGTGGCGGTTTGGTAATGAATGGGTTCGATCGAGCCCAGGCCGCAGATAAAGCCTCGTCCCGACCAATCGTTCACGCGGTTTGCGTCATGACGGCAACGAAAAACCCGTCGGTGCCATGTTGGGCGGGTGTCAGCGACAAACCGGGCCCGCTCGCAGCTGACACGGGGACTTCGCTTGACAGCGCACCCGGCGAGGCGGCGGCCCAGGCAGCGTCGTTGGATTGCAGCGTGAACTGCGGGTGCGCCTCCAGGAATTGGGCGACTTGATTGCCGTTCTCGGCGGCCAGCACGGAGCACGTCACATAGACGAGGCGGCCGTTGGGGCGTACGTGGCTCGCGGCGGTGGCCAGCACCGTGCGCTGTTCGTCGAGGCGCTCGACGAGGCTGGTTGGACGCAGGCGCCATTTGGCATCCGGTTTGCGCCGCCACGTGCCTGAACCCGAACACGGCGCATCGACCAGCACGCAATCAAAACGGCCGACCTCGGCGAGTGCTTCTCCATCACCGGCTGTAATCGGCTCGACACAGGTGACGCCCGCTCGCGTCAGGCGCTCAACGATGGGCCGTAGGCGCGTCTTGTCTTCGTCATAGGCCGCAATGGTGCCGTCGTTGTTCATGGCAGCGGCCATCGCGAGGGTTTTGCCGCCGGCACCCGCGCAGATGTCGAGCACGCGCTCGCCTGGTTTAGCGCCGGTGAGCGCTGAAGCGATCTGGCTGCCCTCGTCCTGGACTTCAAACCATCCGCGGCCGTGGGAAAGTTCGGACTCGACGTTGGGCTGACGCGCTCCACCCGTCGGCGCGGCGAGGCGCAGGCCGAGCGTCGACCAGGGCGTCAGCTCTGGTTTAAAGCGTAAGAGTTCAGTTGCAACGTCGGCGCGTGTGGTGCGCAGCGTGTTGACCCTGAGATCAACCGGCGCGCGCTCGGCTAGCGCCTTGCCTTCCGCCTCGGCGCGATCGCCAAACACGCCTTGGAATTGCGCCAGGCACCACTCCGGCAACTCGGCGGCGGCGGCCGGGGACAGTTCAATGGGCGCTGACAGGCGCTTGACCTCGTCTGGCGTCAGCGCGCTTGGCGCAAACTGCGCGCCATCGCACAGCGCCCAGATTTCGTCTTGCGCGTGGGTACGGCGTAGGAGGCCAAGGACCAGAGCGCGCGCGGTCTCCGAGCGCATGATGTAGCTGGCGGACGCGCGATGGCGCAGCGCGTCGAACACGAGATTACCGATGGCCGCGCGATCGCCCGAGCCAGCGTAGCGGTTGGATTTGCCCCAGTCAGCGAGAGACGCCGACGCCGGCCGATGGCGACGCAGGATGTCGTCGAGCACTTCGATGGCAGCCTGGATTCGAGCGGCGTGGCGCATGGTAGCCTCAAAGGTCTTTGAGGCCCCTCAGACACCATGTACCCCCGCATAGCAACCGTATTGGCCATTAACCACGGGCGGGCGGGTCATCGACGGTCCACCACATGCCCCACGCGAACCGCAAGATCGCCAGGAACATCGATTGTGATCTCACGCCCTTTGGCGGTGCCGAGGAAGAGACGTTGTTCCATCTTCGATGATAGTAGCGTGTGTACAAGTGGTGACGAGACTCTGCTGCTGACCAAAATGGTTCCTGCGAGGTGTGTGCACTGTCGCCGGTCGTCAATGTGTTGGTCCTGCTAGAGTGCAATGGCCGCACATCTTTGACCGTGTAGTCCTCTCGATCGAGGAGGGCAACGTGGTGCTCCACTTCGACGCGATGTGTGCGAACGCCCGGAGCAATAATCCCCGTCTCTTATGCAAGTGCTTCAGTTCATGAGAATTCGGCTACGGCCACGGGCTTCGTTAAGGCTAGGCGTTGGCGATCCATCTTGATCCGATCGATCTCGTGCAACGTTTTGGCCTCGAAATAACTCGTTCCACAGAGCGGGCAATCGAACATTGGGATGTTCTCGATCACCATCAGGCTGTCGCCTTTGCCAAAGCTGCGCGTCACGCGTTTTTCTATTACTCCCGGTTTACCGCAACTGCCGCAAAGAGTGTCAGTCGCGGTAGACAGTGATGACGTGGAGGCGGCCCGACGGGCCGATTTTGACGACGCACTCGGCTTCGTCGCCGCCAAGCGTGCCGCCGCGGACGATGTTCTTTGTTTCGCCCGTGACACGGTCTCGTTGCCGCTCGACGATGATGCCTGAGTGGATGATCGCTTCGAGGTCGAAGATCGAGAGGTCATCGTCGTCCAATTCATCCGTTGCGTTGGTTGATACAGTATAGTTGAGATCACGTACAAAATCACGCAGCCTGTAGATTGTCACACGAGACATGGCCGCGCTCGTTGAAAGCCGGGAGATCAAGGGCTGAGAAAAGGGCCGGAACCACTCGGGTTCCAGCCCCTTAAATCGAACAGGTAACCCCTTAGTTCTTGGCTCTATCGACCATGGCCTTTTCTTTGATCCAGGGCATCATATCGCGCAGTTTGGCGCCGACTTTTTCGATATCGTGATTGGCGTGAATGCGGCGCGTGGCCTTGAACGAGGGCTGGCCGGCCTTGCATTCCTGGATCCAGTCGGTGGTGAACTTGCCGGTCTGGATGTCCTTGAGGATCGCCTTCAATTCCTTGCGGGTCTCATCGGTGATGATGCGCGGCCCGGTGACGTAGGCGCCGTACTCCGCCGTGTTTGAAATCGAATACAGCATGGTGCCGATGCCGCCTTCATAGATCAGGTCGACGATCAGCTTCACCTCGTGCAGGCACTCGAAGTAGGCCATTTCGGGGGCATATCCGGCATCGACCAGCGTTTCATAGGAAGCGCGGATAAGCTCGACGAGGCCACCGCAAAGCACGGTCTGTTCGCCGAACAGATCGGTCTCACACTCTTCCTTGAACGAGGTCTCGATCACGCCAGCGCGGCCGCCGCCAATAGCTGAGGCATAGGACAGCAACGTGTCGTGCGCGTTGCCGCTTTTATCGGCATGGATGGCGAGCAGGCACGGAACGCCGCCGCCGCGGGCATACTCGGACCGCACCGTGTGGCCAGGACCTTTCGGTGCGACCATGCCGACGTCGATGTCAGCGCGCGGCTCGATCAGATTGAAATGGACGTTGAGGCCATGGGCAAACAGCAGCGCCGCGCCCTTTTTCATGTTCTCGGCCAAGTGGTCCTTGTAGATGTCTGCCTGGAGTTCGTCGGGCGTCAGCATCATGATCACGTCGGCCCACTTGGCCGCGGCTGCGACGTCCATCACCTTGAATTTGGCATCCGTGGCCTTCTTTTCCGACGGCGACCCCTTGCGCAGCGCGATGACCAGGTCCTTGACGCCTGAATCACGCAGGTTCTGCGCGTGGGCATGGCCCTGGCTGCCGTAGCCGACGATAGCGACTTTCTTGCCCTTGATCAGGTTCACGTCGGCGTCGCGATCATAGAAAACGCGCATCTTATACGTCCTTTGTTCCAGTCGGAGGTGGCGGTCTTGGCGGGCCTATCGGTCGCCGGGACGCATGTTCCCGGCGCGGTTGACAGCCCACCGCTTGTGGATAAATCCGCGGGGTTCGTAGCCGTAACCCCCGGGAGCGGCAAGAGCTAGAACGGGGGTCATAACGTTGATCAGCCACCTATCACTGCATAACTGAACGGCCGATGCGGTCAAACTGGGCGCCAACGCCGATAGATTTTGCGTGGATTGACCTGCCGCATTTGACGCGGCGTCGCCACTCGGCTCATGTCCTGCCAACGCAACCCACATGTTGAGCAAACGTTCTATGCCAATCATCAACTCCATTGCCGCCATGACGCCAGAGATCACCGCATGGCGGCGCGATCTGCATGAGAACCCGGAGTTGATGTACGATGTGCATCGCACAGCTGGCATCGTCGCTGACAAGCTGAAAGCCTTCGGCTGCGATGAGATCGTCCCAGGCATTGGGCGCACGGGCGTCGTTGGCGTCATCAGAGGCAAGACCAACACCAGTGGCCGCGTCATCGGCCTGCGCGCCGACATGGACGCGCTGCCCATGGAGGAGCTTACCGGCCTGCCGTACGCGTCCAAAGTCCCGGGCAAAATGCACGCCTGCGGCCACGATGGACACACAGCGATGTTGCTCGGTGCTGCAAAATATCTCGCCGAAACCCGCAACTTTGATGGCACGGCTGTTGTTATCTTTCAGACCGCCGAAGAAGGTGGCGCTGGCGGCAAAGCCATGGTCGACGATGGCATGATGGACCGTTGGGGGATCAACGAAGTCTACGGTATGCACACAGCGCCCGGTATTCCCGTCGGCCAGTTTGCGACTCGCACTGGAGCGATCCTCGCCTCGGCCGATTTTTTCTTCATCGAGATTGAGGGCAAAGGCTGCCACGCCGCCGAGCCACACAAGGGTATAGATCCACTGGTCGTTGGCGCCAACATCTTGCTTGCTTTCCAGTCCATCGTCGCTCGCAACCTCGACCCGATGAAATCCGGCGTCGTCACTGTTGGCTCGTTCAACGGCGGACACGCGACCAACATCGTCCCGCAACATGTTAAAATCAGCGGCACCGTACGCGCGCTCGAACCCGCCGTACGAGACCTTCTGCACAAGCGCGTGGTCGAGACTGCTGAAAACATCGGCAAGGCCTATGGCGCAACCGTCAAGGTTGACTACCAGCGCAATTATCCTGTGACCGTGAACCACCCCAAGGAAACCGACTTCGCCGTGAAGGTCGCGCGTGACATCGTCGGCATCGAAAAGGTTGAGGCTGATATTACCCCGATCATGGGCGGCGAAGATTTTTCTTTCATGCTCAATGCGCGGCCCGGCAACATGATCTGGATTGGCAACGGCGACACGGCCGCCTGCCACCATCCCGCGTTTGATTTCGACGACAACGCGATCGCCTTCGGCGTTACCTACTGGTCACGCCTCATCGAGCAAGGCATGCCGGTGACGTGAGCCTCGGTTGGGTCAAATCGCCGATAGCTGCCAGCAGTGCGGAAACGTCGCATAGTCGGACGTCGTCACGCCGTTGCGGACCGTACCGGGATAAGCCTCAAGCGGCGGCACAACTGTCATACGCAGAACAGCGGTTTGCCCAGGCTTGAGCAACCCGGCGTGCACTGCCGCGGCACCCAGCAGACTGTCGCGGGTGTAGGTGTCTGTGCCCCACACTTGCCCCTCGGCAACGCCGGTGATGCGGAAGTAATAGACCGCGCCGAGCACGTCGCAGAGGCCGCCCATGTTGCTCGGCGCGTCGGACGCAACTTTGTTCTGGTCGAGCAGTTTCAGAAGTTGCTTGCGCGTCAGCTTCCCACGCCGATCGAAATAGGTGACCAGTTCCTGGACAACTTTCATGGCCTACTCCCGCAGTTCAAGCTGCAACTGTTCGTGTGACGTGGTTCGAGAAACATCGTGTGAGTCCAGCCGCTAGAGAGCCGTCGTCATGGTGACGACACGTCCATAGGGCGGCGCGAAGGATGTACGTTCGCCGGGTACAGCCCACAGCACCGCGTACGGCATAGCCTCGGCGGGATAGGCGATGTCGCCATCGGTGATGATGATCGCAGCCGTCACGCGTGGGTCGTCCGATAAAGCCAGCAACGCCGCCGTGAGATCGCTCCCGCCATAGCCGCGCACCTCGTATTCTGCGAGTTCGACCGGCGACAACACCTCATCCGACGTGACAGCCGTATCGCATTGGATGACGCGGACATCATCGATACCTGTTGCCTCGCAGAAGTCCGCAATCGCCCCGAGTGCGCCGGGGATTTCGGCGCTCATGGAGCCACTGGTGTCGAGAATGACGTTCAGGGTCATCGCATGCCGTTGCCGCCCTGGCAGCACGACGTCCGTGCGCTCAGCCCCGCGGCGTGACGCGCGCATGTAGGTCCGCTCGCCCGGCGAAACGCCCTCAAGCCAGCGCTGTACCGCGACATGCCACGGTGTGCGATAGATGCCGCGCAAGGCCCGCACATTCTGTTGTCCAGATCCCGTGTCAGCGCCGCGACCGCGCATTAAGCCGATGGCTTTCGCCATGGCCATGCCTTTGGTCGCCAAGTCTTTGATGGCGCGTGCGCGGGCTTCTTGCTCGGCCGCCTCCTCCGGGAACATGTCGCGCTCGCGCTTGGCGTCCAGCACATCACCAGGTGTGCCCGATGGCGCGGGTTGTCCGTCGCCGCCTAAGGCCTGTTCGACACTCACGACCACGCCGTCCCAGACCTGCGTGCGCGACGCGGTTGATTTGCCGTTGCGGCGCATGTCGAGGACGATTTCCTCGGCGGATTTATCGCGCGCGCCGGGCATATCGAGACCACCCGCCGGAATGGAGCTCACGCCGAGGGCATGGCGCAGGATGTCATTGATGATGTAGTCATGTGCGTAGTTGAACTCCAACGGGCGTGAGCCGACCGAACGGTCATGTGTGCGCAGTGCGAGATGCAGCAGCTCATGCGCGAGCACGAACTGCAAATCTGCCGCTGACAATTTGGCTGTGAACGCCGTATTTGCCACCAGCCGACCGGAGGCGAAGACGCCCATCGTCGGTACGCTGTTGTCGATGTCGACGCGCACGGCGGCCGCCAACCCCGACAGATGCGGGAACGGCACGGTCAGCATCCGCAATCCTCGCGTGATACGGTCCAGCGCTACGCGGTCGGCGACAGATGGCGTCGGTTGACGCGCTGTGCTCATGGCGCCGCGACCTTGCGCAGCAGATCATACATGGCCTTCTCCGCGCCGATCTCGCCCCACTTTTCAACCATGCCCGTCAGCAGGATCAATTGATGCTCCTGGGACAGGCTGCGCAGAAAGCGGTTGATGTGCTTTGGCGGGACATCGTCGGCGCGGCCATCGCGCACGTGTTGGCGGATGCAATCAAGGATGAACCAGCGCGCAGATTGCCCCGTCGGCAACAAGCTGGGATCGCGGATATAGGCCGCAAGCGGTTGCACAGGGCTGCTGCTTTCCTCAGCCAGTGCACAAAACACCGCCGCGTCCTCCGGTGACAGCCGCCCGAACGCTAACGCCCGCCGGGTCTCGTTGCTGAGCAAGCCCGCCTTCTCGGCGAGATCGAATGCGCGCGACAACAGCGACCACGAGCGCGGCGTTGAGAACGGCACGGGATCAGCCGGGACCGCGCGCATTAGCGCATCGGGCACGGTCGTGATGAAACTGCGCACATCCTTTCGCACGCCCGCGCGCTGGGCCCACGCCAGCCATTCGTCAACGTCGTGGCGGACTTGCAAAATGGTCACGCGGTTGACCAGCGCTGAACTCATGGCGCGCACCAGCGCACGATCTTGCAGTCGATTGCCAGCGGCCACAACCCACGTGCCTTTCGGCAGCGCATGTTCGCCTAGGCGCCGCTCCAGCAGCAGAGAATAAAACGCCTTCTGAACGTCGGGCGCGCAGGCCGGTAGTTCGTCGAGGAACAGACAGAACGGCTCTGGCCGCTCGGGCAACAAAATGCGCGGTGGGCAGAACACGGAGCGTTCGCCAACGATGCGCGGCACGCCGGAAACGTCCTCGGGCGCAATCTGCGTGCCGAGCAACGAGCGGCACGGCAAGCCCACCTCCTGGGCCGCCTCATACACCATCTCGGACTTGCCGATGCCGGGCGCTGACAGCAGCAGGAACGACTGCTCATGCGCCATGCATTGAATGAGCTTTTTGGCCTGGCGAAGCGTGACGACTTCGTTGAAAGCTGTGGCGCTGCCCTTCATGGGTGTCCTCCGCTTCGGCCACAACAAGCCGACAGACGGCAGAATGGGAACAAATCAGTGCGACGGCCAGGGGCCAAGTTGGAATAGGTTATTCCATTGAAACCAAGTGCTTGAGGTCGCACTATTCATCGACGTGCCACGCCTTTGCCATTTTCGGTCACGATCGGGCGGAAACGGCTCGCCGGATAGACGCCAAGCACGCGCAGTTCGTTTGAGAAGAACTGTAATTCCTCCAACGCTCGCGCAACGTTGGCGTCTTGCGGATGGCCGTCAATGTCGGCGTAAAACGTGGTGGCAGTGAACGACCCATCCGTCATGTAGCTTTCGAGCTTGGTCATGTTGACGCCGTTGGTCGCAAAACCGCCGAGGCCTTTGTAGAGCGCCGCCGGCACGTTGCGCACGCGGAACACCAGCGTCGTGATGCATGGGCCTTGTCCAGCCGGCGCATCGTCTGGCTCGCGCGAGAGCACCACAAAGCGCGTCGTGTTGTGTGCGGAATCTTCGACGTTCTCGGCCAGGATTTTTAACCCATAGATTTCGGCGGCCAAGCGCGGTGCCAACGCGCCTTTGCTGGCGTCCTTCCACTCGGAGACTTCGCGTGCGGCCCCTGCTGTGTCGCCGGTGACGTGGGCGGCCATGCCGTGCTCGCGCATGAAAATGCGGCATTGGCCGATCGCGTGGACGTGGCTGTAGACGTCCTTGATGCCCTCAAGTGTTGAGTTCTTAAGGCCCATCAATTGGAAACGGATCGGCAAGAAGTGTTCGCCGACGATGTACAACCCTGATGATGGGATGAGCCGATGCACATCGGCGACGCGGCCCGCAATCGTGTTTTCGATCGGGATCATGCCGAGCTTGGCTTCGCCAGATTTTATGGCGGCCAGCGCATCCTCAAAGGTCGCGCATGGCATCGGCTCATACTTGGAAAACATTTCCTGGCAGGCGATGTGCGAGTTCGCGCCGGTCTCGCCCTGAAAACAGATGCGTTCGGACGAAGATTTCGAGCGCGCCGCGGCGGAGCGGGATTTTGGCTTTGCAGAGGACATGGCGGCTCGGGTCGGAAGAGGGCGCATCGCAGCGATGGCGCAGGCGAAAGGACCCACGCGTCATGAGAGCCAAGGCCGGGTTTTGCAAGAGGAAACGCGTATTCCCGGCGGCAAGGCATAGCCGGTGTTGGCCGATTTGACCGGTTTGCCCTATTTGACTTTTGGAATGCCAAGCGTGCAACCATTCGGTCGCGATCCGGCTGGCGCGCAAAGTTGCGAACGGAGACAACGGGCATGACCATTGCCAGCGCGTCCGCACTCACATGCCATGTCGGCGAGGGGCCGATCTGGGACGCCCGCATCGGGCGCTTGCACTATGTCGATATTACCGGCCGGGGGCTGATCACACTCGATCCCGCGACCGGGTTTAGCCTCCGTCGGCCCATGCCGGAGATGATTGGTTTCGTCGTATTAACGCGGGATCCGAGGTTTGTCGTTGGCGGCTTCCATGGTGGGTTACGTCGCGTCGACCTCGAAACCGGCACAACGACCTTGCTCTGCCCCGTCGAATTGGCCCGTCCCGGCATTCGGATTAATGACGGCACGGTTGCGCCCGATGGCGCTATCGTGTTCGGCACCATGGAAGTTGCAGCTGACAAACAACCCGTCGGCACCTTTTTCCGGTGGCACAAAGGTGTGCTGACACAACTCGGCGGCGCCATGAAAGTTACCAACGGACCGGCCTTCGCGCCTGATGGCGAAACGGTGCTGACAGCCGACACGCTGGAGCGTAAAATTTTCAAGCATCGCTACGTCGACGGCCGGTTCGAGGATCGCGTTCCATTTGCCAAATTTGCAGAGGAAACCGGTCTGCCTGATGGCATGGCCTATGATTCATCTGGGGCTGTTTGGGTCGGGCACTATGGCGGTGGGCGGGTGAGCCGCTTGACGGCGGACGGCCGCGTTGAACGTGTCGTGCGGCTGCCGGCCTCGCAGATCACCAAATGTGCATTTGGCGGCCTGGACCTGAGGACACTCTATATCACGTCGGCGGCGCGGGGACTATCGTTGGCTGTAGAACCCGAGGCTGGCTTTTTGTTTTCGACCACGGTTGAGGTGGCGGGTTTGCCGCCGGTCATGGCAGAACTCTGACCTTGCCCCTTAGTCTTGCCTCTGATCTGTCGTGCAATTGTCGCGATTTTGATGGGAATGTTGGGGTGCATTAACCCAGGTGTAGGCGCGGCTTAACACCTGTTCGATATCATTCACCAATCAGGTTACGTTGCCCGCCTCACGTTGCCCGCCTCACATTGCCCGCCTCTGGCTGAAAGTAAGTCAGGCTCAAAGCCCCTCTGCCTCCAAACATGTCTGTGCCAAAGCATGTCTGATCCTACGGTTGACTACAAAATTGGTTTGGCGCTGGGTGGCGGCGCTGCCCGCGGCTGGTCGCACATTGGTGTGCTGCGAACTCTCGCCAAGGCGGGCATTCACCCAGATATCATTGTGGGCACGTCGATCGGGGCCGTGGTCGGGGGCTGTTATGTGGCGGATGAACTCGATGAGCTTGAGGCATTTGCCCGTTCGCTAACGCGCCGCAAAGTGCTCGGTTTCCTCGATTTCAACTTTACCGGCGCCGGTCTGATTAACGGGGACCGCCTTTGCAACCGGCTCGACGCGAAACTGACTGGACGCACCATTGAAGACTTGCCGCGCAGGTTTGCAGCGGTTGCGACTGAGATGGGCTCGGGGCATGAGGTTTGGCTCTCGCGCGGGTCCTTAAGTGATGCCATGCGGGCGTCCTACGCCCTCCCAGGAATTTTTAGACCCGTAGCACGCGATGGACGCTGGCTGTTTGACGGCGCCATGGTCAATCCCGTGCCGGTCTCGGTCGCACGTGCGCTCGGCGCGCGCTACGTGATCGCGGTCAATCTCAACGCTGATATGGCGGAACGCGGCACGATGGCGCCGATCCGGGATGTGGATCTGCCCGACGCGCCAGTACACCACCTTGCTGAGGCGGAGCGGTTAGAGGGCGATGCGCCAAGCAATGTCATTGTGCGCAACGGACGTGCCTTGAAGAAGTTGTTGCAACGGCAGGTATTCGGCGCGCCTGACACGGCGCCGGGTATGTCGACGGTCATGATGGAAGCCTTCAATATCGTGCAGGATCGCATCGCGCGCTCAAGGCTGGCCGGCGATCCGCCGGACGCCATGATCGCGCCCCGCACGGGTGGGTTCAGTCTGTTCGACTTCCATCGCGCAGAAGAGCTGATTGCCGTTGGTGAAGTTGCAGCCCACCGCGTGCTTGATGATATAGCGCGCGAAATCGCCGTTCGCCGGGCGCCGCGCACATCGCGGACGGTCGCGGCCGCGCCCCGCGCCTCGGCGGTCGCGAACTGAGGCAATTGGTCTAACGCCGCCCGTCTTTCAGCCGCGCGTAGGCCAGCAGCCCACAAGTCAGCACACACGCGATCAGCGCAAACATGGTGCGATAGGCGGCTTCGGCATATCCGCCACCCGCCGGTGTTTCAAACAGCGGCGGCACAAAGCCCGTGACGATCGGCAGCACGGATGTCCCGAGCAGTTGAAAGATGTTCGCGCTCGTTGCGCCGCGCCCGGCGAGGTGATCCGGCACGCGGGCACGGATTTGCGCCAACAGCACCGGGCCGTAGCTTGAAGCAAGACAGATTGTGATCAGGAGCGTGAGCGCGAGCCAGAGCGGCGGCTCTGGAACCAATGCCCAGATGACAAACGCCGTGATCGCGATCGCAACCAGCGCCATCACCAGATGCTTGGCGTGGCCTAAGGCGCGCTCAACACGGCCAATGCTTGCATTGGCAATCACGAGTGTGATCGCGACCAGCGTTAAGGCATGGCCGCGGGAGACCGCATCGAGGCCGTGAACATCGCGCAAATAGGGCCCGACCCAGAGCCCTGCAATTGTGAACATGGCGGCGTAGCCGACGCCGAACAACGCAAACAGACTGGGGATACCCGGTGCCGACAAGACTTGCCTAAGGCCATCGATGGTGCCTGGGCCGATTGTACCTGGGCCTATCGTACCTGGGCTTATGGTACCTGGGCCGGCCACTTGCGGGCGGCTTTCCGCAGCCCCCTCCGGCTGGTCGCGCGCGACAAGCCAGAACGCGACGCCAACAAGAGCAGATGCGATGGCGAGCCAGAAAAACCCGCGCCGCCAACCGATGGTATCCGCGACATAGGCGAGCGGTGTGCCGGCCATAAAGTATCCGACCTGACTGACGGCGAACACCAGTCCAAGTTTTGTGCTCCATTGCTCGCGCGGCACGAAGCGCGGGATGAGCACGACGGACGCCATGAAACTGCCCGCGCACCCGAGACCGACCAGAAAGCGCGCCGCAACCAACATGAGCCCGCTGTCGGCGATGGTGTGCAAGGCGGCGCCCGCGGTCATGGGAACGCTCAGCATCGCGACCGACCGGCGCACGCCGATGCGATCAAACAGCACGCCGAGTGGGATTTGCAGGATCAAGAGGGCGATGAAAAACGCAGCGTTAGCTGTGCCGAGCATCTGCGAGGACAGCCCGAGATCGCGGATCAGTTCCGGTGCGATGACGGCGTTCGAGGTGCGATAGAATTGGGATAGAGACCCGGTCGCAATCAGCACGGCGAACAGGGGCGCTAGGGAGCGCATCGGTGTGTCGGTCGTCACGCGCGGCCCTCGATTGCAGTGTCACCCGCAGGGAGCCGAAATCCATGCTCAGTACAACGGTCGGTAAAACATGGCAGGCGCGCGGCGCGATATCGAGCAAGCGGCCAGATAAAATCAAAATGTTGCTTTGGAGTAACAGCGCGCCGTGCACGCTTATGATTGATCGTATTTTGACTGAAACAGTGTTCTAGGGATGTGGCATTATGCGTTTCGCTTTCATTGTCGGCGTCATCGCAACAAGCGCCTTGGCTGCCAGCGCTTACGCTCAATCGAGCGACCGCACACTCGATTATCTCGACACGATGATCCGCAACATCGGCTATACGCCAGAGTTGCCGCCGACCACTTTGCCTGTGAACTCGCTCTATCGGCGCATGACGGACTCATCCCAGGTGAAATTCTATCGCACCCGTTGTCCGTCCGTGTTTGCAGGGCCGACAGTCGAGGGCAAATCGCAGATCGGCGAGTACTCGTTTTCTCAGGGTTGGCAGGCTGGGTTCTCGGCGAAGTTCTTGCCGGAGTTGAAGGCAAAGGCTGGCGTCGACCTCGATGTAACAATGAAGGCGCAGGACGTCACAAAAGTTGGCATCAAATTCGGCGTTTCAACGACCCGTGAAGCGCCCGGCGGCGCATTGACGAAGGAGTGTGAGACAAGGCTCAAGGAGGTCGCGCAGGGCGGTAAGCTTGGCACAGAGAATCGCCTCATCATGCGCACTCTAAGCACGAATTCGCTCACCTACACTTTTGAACTCAAGGGTGACTTCGAAATCGTTGTCAAAGCTGTTGTCGCCAAGCTTGTCGAAGCCGGTGGCAATTTGAAAGTGACCCCCAACAGCACAGAGCGGAAAATCATCATCACCCCGGCCGATGGGGCGCTGTTCACAATCGGCCTCAACGCGTTGCCGATCAGCACGATCGATGACGTGCGCAGCGCCCAGTGACTGCAGCACAAGTGACGGGACGATTGTCGAGTTGGGGCGTCCGATGCGATCCTTGCAACGTTGGAAATGGAAGAAACCCGGCGTGATTGCTGCGGCGATCGCGGGTGTTTGCGCGGGATGTGGTTTGACCCCAGACCCAGGCCAGGGGGATAGGTTGTACGCAGCCGAAATACGCCGCATCGGGTATTCTGCGGTGTCTCCAACCACGAGCGCGCCGTACCGGGTCGGTGATCACTATCGTTGGATCGGTTCGCCGCGCTTTCAGCGCATGATCTGTCCTTTGGTACTCGATGGGAGTTCTGGAGGTGAGCCGACGGGTTCTCTAGTTGTGCGTGGTCCCTCAGCTCTGAGGTTCGTGCCTCGAAATATCATGCGTGACGCAGCCTTCAAGCGGCAGCTTGAAATTGCCACTGATCAGCAACTTACACTTACCTTACGCGGAGTTACAGCCACAGGATTGCCCGTGCGCGGCCTTGCGAATGCGAGGAGTATCGTGGCTTCGCCGCCCCCGGAGTGCCTGATGAACGAACAGGCACGAGGGCGTGGTGCATCCTTTGTTGTCTTGCGGAACCTACGGGTGAAGAGTCTTGAGTTTGAGTTCTCGCACAGGTCCACCCGTCGGATCGACTGGACCGCAGTGGTCGGCGGTGTTGTGTTAAAAGCCAATGCGGCAATTTTTGCAGAAACCGAACGCAAGATTGTCGTACAAGCTGGCAGCGGCGAGGATTGGATCGTCGGCCTGACAGTTGCTCGTGTACTGAAAGTCGAACGTATACTGTCGACCAACATCAGCGCGCCACAAATGAGCCTGCAGGTGAAGCAGCTCGGGCCATCGTTCAATCCGACGCGCCCTCAACCTTAGTCGAAGCCGATCTTCCCCGGTACCGGATATGACGATCCGAGATCAATCTCACCGCGCTCGTTCAGTCGTCGGACAATCGCTGGTCGGGCGAGAGGGGAGAGGGCTTTGCGCAATTGCCGCGCTTATGGGGTGTTTGCTGGGCAGCGTAACGCCGGCGGCTTCGCAGTTGGTTCTTGATCGGCAACTTCTGGGCGCACTCGGTTTTTCCCAGACGCGGTCAACGGCTCAGTTACAGGCTGGGTGCGTCATCACCAGTGCGCCGAATGCGACAACGCAACCGGCCGCTTGCCTGTGTGCCGATGCATTTGCGGGGCAGAGCTATATTCGTGGGCAAGTCACAGCTGCTGGCCGCACGACGTTTGGCGGCGACCCGGCGGCTCACAGTGGATTTCTCGCCGGCTTGCTTGGGCCAAATGGCGTGCTTCAGTTGACGGACATCAGCGGGATACGGATCATTGCCGTGTTTCCCCTCGAACAAACAGAAATTCCCGTGGCCGCGAAACTCACGCCAAAGTGCCGTGCGGAGCTTGATGGTCGGCGCTCGACGCATGAAAAGGCGTACTTGGTCGTGAGGTCCCTAGCTGTCACACGGCTGCGCATCGAGATTGCAGCCGAGGGCGAGGCGGTTCTTCGCGTCGTCGAAATGGCGCGGCGTGCCGGACATGTGGCGATTGTAACTGGCCCTCGGGCCATTGACGTGGTGCTCGCCGGCGCGCCGATTGTCGTCGGCGTGAACGCTGTCCCGATCGCGTCTCAAACCGATGTGCCGTAACGCTGATTGGGCCGCCTGTGCGTCGGGATGATTGATACGACGTGACATGTGCAAACCAGCGTTCCAGCAACGCGTCAAAGCTGGACCGGTGGTCAAGTCGGAAAACTCTGCTTAAAGACAGCGAAACGCGAATCTTGAGATAAGCCGGGCCTTGAGACAAACCGGGCCGTGAGACACCGATGCAAGATTTGACGCCGCAAAAATCTGAACTGGACCCCATCGAGATCGCACCGATCGAAGTGATCCGCGATTTGCAGCTGTCGCGCCTCAAGTGGTCGCTCCGGCATGCCTATGAAAACGTGCCGCACTACCGCGCAACCTTCCATGCCGCGGGTGTGCGACCAGAAGACCTGCGGTCGCTTGACGATCTCGCAATGTTTCCCTTCACCGTTAAATCGGACCTGCGGGACAATTACCCGTTTAAGCTGATGGCTGTGCCGCGTGAAAAGCTGTCCCGGATTCATGCGTCTTCTGGGACCACAGGTAAGCCGACGGTTGTTGGCTATACGGCGGCGGACGTCGACACCTGGGCGTCCGTGGTCGCGCGTTCGTTGCGGGCCGCGGGCGCCCGTCGTGGCATGATGATCCACAATGCCTATGGCTACGGCCTCTTTACCGGCGGCCTCGGCATCCATCATGGCGCCGAGAAATTGGGTTTGTCCGTCGTCCCTATTTCCGGCGGCATGACCGAGCGACAGGTGCAATTGATCACTGACTTTGCGCCCGACGTGATCACGGTTACGCCGAGCTACATGCTCTCGATCCTAGATGAGTTCAAACGCCAGGGCCTCGACCCGCGCAAGACTTCGCTGAAGGTTGGCATCTTTGGCGCCGAGCCCTGGACCAACGGCATGCGCGAGGAAATAGAGCGCGCGTTCGACATGCATGCGGTTGACATCTACGGCCTCTCAGAAGTCATCGGCCCAGGCGTTGCGTGCGAGTGCGTCGAGACCAAGGATGGGTTGCATCTGTGGGAGGATCATTTCTATCCGGAAGTGATCGACCCCGTGACCGGCGCGGTTTTGCCTGATGGTGAACGGGGTGAACTGGTGTTCACCTCCCTGACCAAAGAAGCCATGCCAATTATCCGCTACCGCACGCGCGATTTGACCCGCCTGCTGCCTGGCACCGCGCGAACCATGCGGCGCATGGAAAAAGTAACCGGCCGATCCGATGACATGGTGATTGTTCGTGGGGTCAATGTTTTCCCGACCCAGATCGAGGAGCAAATCCTACGCGTGCAAGGCCTATCCGGGCACTATCAGGTGGTGCTGACACGCGAGAACCGGCTCGACGAGATGGAAGTCCTGGTGGAGGCCGCACAGGGTGTAGCGGGGGGCGCGGCCGGGGACGAAGCGCGTGCTGCATACGGGGTGTCGCTCGCTCGGCTCATCAAGGACAACATCGGCTCGTCGGCCAAGGTGACTGTTACCGAACCCGGCGGTGTCGAGCGCAGTCAAGGCAAGGCCCGTCGCGTCATCGACAAGCGGCCAAGGGAGTAGACCCAATGCCCGCCAACATATTGCAGCCCAACCCCAGGATTAGCGCCATCGGGGCAATTTCTGGCACCTCCATGGACGGTATCGATGTGTCCATCGTCACGACGGATGGCGGCGACTATGTTGAACCCGGCCCAGGCCAAACCTACGCTTACACGCAAGTGTTACGCGACAAGCTACTAGCTTTCATCGGTGATCCCGCGCGCGCCGAAACTGAACCGCTCGATGACCTCGAAGCGGAGGTGACCTCGGCGCACGTTGCAGCCGTCGGAGCGTTCATGCGTGACTATGGGTTTTCGTCGGCAACGGTCGCCCTCATCGGGCTGCACGGACAAACCGTATGGCACAATCCAGCCAAGCGTTTCACACGCCAGCTGATGCGCGGCGATATTGCGGCCGCACGCCTTGGCATCGATACCGTCACGCGTTTTCGCCACGCGGACGTCGCGGCTGGTGGTCAGGGGGCACCGTTCGCGCCGCTCTATCACCGGGCGCTGGCGACGGCGCTCACACAGCCCGTCATGGTGCTGAACTGGGGCGGCGTCGGCAATGTGACGTACATCGATGGTGAGATGGTCATTGCGTTTGATACGGGGCCTGCGTCGGCACTCATCGACGACTGGGTTCGGCGCCGGTGCGGCGTTGCCTTCGACGACGGCGGACGGATCGCTGCTGCCGGACGGGTCGATCCGGCCATACTCGCCGCGCTGATGGCAAACCCATATTTCGCGCTGGCGGCGCCCAAATCGTTAGATCGGCAGGAGTTCCATGACCGGGCGAAAATCGTCGGGAGCCTAAGCGATGTCGATGGCGCCGCCACGCTGGCAGCGTTCACTGTGGCGGCGACTGTGTCAGCTCTTGAGCATGTGCCGACGCAGCCGGTTCGCTGGCTCGTGACGGGTGGCGGGCGGTTAAACCTGCATTTGATGGGCGCTTTGCAATCGGCACTCGGTGTGCCCGTTGAGCCCGTCGAGTCCGTTGGATGGCAAGGCGACCATATTGAAGCGCAATGCTTCGGCTACCTGGCCGTGCGTTCCGTGCTCGGACGACCTCTCAGTCTGCCGACCACGACAGGGGTTCCAACCGCGATGGGCGGCGGTGAGCTTGTCCGAGCGAGATGATTCTAAGTCAGATGCTTCTTGGCCAGACGTTACGTTTCTAGACAAAACAGCGTGGGCGAAAAATACCATCAGCTTACGGCGCGCAGGCCGCGCGGCAGTTGATCTGCTCGGTGCGGCTGACCCGCGACAGTTGCTTGCAGGGCGGCGGCGACATCCCGGAGGCGGCTGACCTGATCGGAGGCTGTGAACGTGCCGATCACGCGCTGGCGCGGCAACCGCATCTCAGTCAACATGCCGTCGCCCAGAGACTTCATGTGCATTTTACCGTTATGAGCATCGATCAGCACACGGCTGAGCTTCATGCCGGCGTTTGTCTCAACGCTTTCCGGACGTGTCGATGCGTAAGGCTTTAGCCCGAGGATCTCTTCGATATCGCTCGCGCCCATGGGGGGCGTCGTATCGGCGACTTCAATAAACAATTGCCCTGAGCTGTCCGTCCCGACGCGCACCGAGACGTCCGTTCCGCGCCGCGACATGCGGGTGGCGTTGTCGATGACGTTGCGCACGGCTTGGGCCAACAACACACGGTCCGCGTTAATCTCCAGATCCGCGGGCACATCAATCTTCGGCTGAATCCGGATCTGCCGACGTCCGGCCGCCTCGCTACAGCCCTGGATGATAGTCTGGATTAATGGACCGATCGCGATGATCTCATCCTTGAGCGTGATGCCGTCCGATAGCGAGCGGCCGAAGTTCAACATCTTCAAATGCGTGGCCGATAAGCGCTCAACGGCGCGGTGCAGTTCACCAATCCAGGCGCGGTAGAGATCAGACTGGATCGGACCGTCGGCCTCTTCGCTCAAAAGCTTGGCGAAGCCCGACGCATTGCGCAGTGGCGACTGGAACTCTGTGACCAGCGTGCCGACGAGGCGGCTTTTGAGATCGCTCATAAACTCCGTCGTTCGGTTTGCCGCCCGTAGATCAGACTCGGCACGCGCCGCCTTTAAGACGAACTGGACGTGGTGAACAAACAGGACCCAGTTGAGAGGCTTGACCAGGAATGAGGTGGCGCCGCAGTCGAACGCGCGCGCAATGGATTCAGCGTCGTCATGGCCTGTAATGACTAGAAATGGGACGTTCTGGTTGCGCCGCCCGGTGCGTCCGGCTTCGATGACATCGAAACCTGTGACGTCTGGCATTCCGAGATCCAGGACCACCAAGTCGAACGTGTGCTTGTCGAGTGCATGAATTGCGTCCGCGCCGCTGTCGACCATCGTTGTCGCGTAACCGGCGCTGGCGAGCGATTCCAGTGCGATCTCGCGGTAAAAGGCATCGTCATCGACGAACAGCACGCGGCCGGTGCCCGCCAACGGTTCATGCATGTTCATCGGGGGCCCTCGCAGTGCGATTCGATCGAACCAGCATCGGGTGCATTCGGTTAAAAATCTGTAACGAACAGCTACGCTTTGGGACTGGGTTCGGTCAAAAGGTGGGCAGGAGCCGGAGACGGGCCAGGATTCAGGGCCAGGATTCAGGGCCAGGATTTGGGGCCAGGATTTGGGGCCCGGGTCAATATATCAAGTAACGTCGCCGGCTTTCGACAAACTGGGTAACTTCGTCTTTCCAGGACGCGATAATGTCTGTGCCGGACGTGCCGCGGGTGACCATCCCTTGCAACCGTGTCGTGCCGGCGATGGCGTGGAACATGCCAAGCTTTTCAGGCAAAAATGGCGCGTTCACGGCTTTTGCCTGGGCCGCGAGCAAAGCTATAGCGTGCATGCCGACCTCCAGCGGACGATAGCTGTTAGCGTCGGTCACGTGCAGACGGACGCCTGCAATGTCCTGGTTCACGAAGCGCGGGTTGATGGCAACATCTTGGATCGAGATCGGTGTATAGCGCACGGCCGAAAACCGCACGCCCGGCAAACGGGCGGACGTCAAGCCAGCTGCGATCCGCGGTGCATCGAGCCAAGGCGCACCGAATTGCGAGAACGGGCTCGGCGTGCCGCGCCCTTCGTTGACCTGATTTTCGCCGACCATGCCGATGCCGGGGTAGACCAGTGCGCTTTCATATGTCGGGATGTTCGGGCTGGTTGCGACCCAGGGCAGCCGCGTCGACGGCCAGCGCATGCCGCGGGTCCAGCCCGTGCAAGCGACCACTTGCAAGTTGACGGTTTCGACATCGGGCAACCATCCCTCACCTTTGATCATGCGCGCCAATTCGCCAACGCTCATGCCGTGCACGATGGGGATCGGGTATTGGCCAACGAACGAACGCAGCTTTGAATCCAACACAAAGCCTGAAACATCCACACCGCCGATCGGGTTTGGCCGATCGAGCACAACGAACGGAATTTTGGCTCGCGCCGCGGCCTGCATGGCGAGGCCCATGGTCGAAATGTATGTGTAAAAGCGCGCGCCGATATCTTGGATGTCGAACACCAGCATATCCACATCGCGCAACATGGCTGTGGTTGGGGCTTTGGTCGCACCATAGAGACTGTAAATGGGGATGCCAGTTGTTGGATCGCGATCGCTGGCGACTTTGGCGCCGGCTTCGGCCTTGCCGCGAAAGCCATGCTCTGGCGCGAGGATGGCAGTCAGGCGGATGCCGGGTGAGGCGACCATCAGGTCGACGAGGTGCTGTGCCCCGACGCGGCCAGTGTGGTTTGTGACGAGGCCGATGCGCTTGTTGGCAAACGCGGCGAACTTTGCCGCGGCGACCGACGCAGCACCCGTTGTGACGGCGGACTGCGCCGCAACTGGGGTTATGGTCACCATGTCGGCTCCAATGGCCACCAATCCCGCCGCAGCAGCGCGCCGGGACAAATCAATATTCGCTACCCGATCGTCCGACGTCATGCGCGTCTCCCGTGCCCATGGTCCCAATAAAGCGGCCTTGCGGCGACGGCGTGGCGGATGGGCGTCAGTTTCCCGTAGCGTTGCCGCTGGGTTGAATTGACTGCAATTTACCTGTGGACGACTTCGTCCACGCACGGGGCGAGTCAGTACGGTTCTTGATACGCTTCGCTTAGCCTCTGAGTTGGAATAGAGATCGGGCGGGAATGACGGCGAGATGCCAACGCTGTGCGGATCGAGAGACGGACGCCACGGCGTCTGGTCATGGCCGCACGCATTGGGTCGAGCACGCGCTGCTTGCCTGCTTTAACCTCGCACATGCGGATGCCGAGCGCCGCGGGACCCAAGAGGTCGGCGTGGCGCATTTGCTACTGGCCATGGCGGGCGCAGCTGACATCGCCGCGGCCCTATCGCGCTCTGGGATTGATCCGGCCATTCTGACAACCGTTGTCGAGGCGACACTGCCCGCGCCGCGCGCCATCGGCCGCCGAGACCGACCACGATCGGCCACAGACCTGAAGACCTTGCTCGACATCGCACAGCGGACAGCGCTGATTGCCGGCCAGACCCATATCACCAAACAAATCATGCTCTCGACGCTGCTCAGCTTGCCGAGCGCACTGACATCTGTGCACGATCTCGCGCGCTGGATCTGGGCCGCGCGGATGTATCCCGGTGCTGCCTCCGGCTCGGGCGCGAGCCTGCCAGCGCTGCACACGCCGCGCCCTCAGCCGACCGCTTTGAGTACGCCCGCGACGCCATCCACTGCCCCGGATTTCAGCTGGCTTGAAGCCCGCCTCGAACGTCAAGAGCAGATGCTGACGTCGTTGCAAGGACAGTTGCGCGCGGCCGCTGAGCGTGTAGACGCGCAGTCTGTCATCCCGCCGCCGCCCCGCGAACCGCTTATCATCGAACTTCCGAAGTTCTCGACGCCGCCGACCGCGGCCAAGGCGGAACTCGCCGCTGAAGAGATCCCCGACGAGGACGAACTCGACGATGAGGAGGCCCAGGCGACCGGAATCAAGCGCTACTATCTCTCCATGGATGACGAAATCGTGCGTGCGCCGTCCATCGGTCCGGCAACTGCCGCTCGCCTACAGCCGCATGGCATTACACATGTGAAGCACTTGCTTGCCATCGACCCCGAACGCTTATCGGCGCGTCTCGGCGCCCGCCACCTGACGACGACCCGCATCACCGCTTGGAAGAACCAGGCGCGACTTGTGTGCTCGATCCCGTGGCTGCGTGGCACCCACGCCCAATTGCTGGTTGGCGCCGGTTATGCCTCGATCGAAAAGATCTTGTCAGCCGATCGCCCCGTGGTGTGCGCGGCCATCATGCAATATGCCACCACACGCGATGGCCAGAGCATCTTGCGCAACGGCCAACCGCCAGAGATGGATCGCATTATGCGCTGGATCGAGAATTCGCAGCACGCGGAACCCCAGCGTGCCGAGCCCACCAGAGCCGGCGTCGCGAGTTTGCGAGTGGTGGGATGACGAGCGGGCCGACGCCGTGGCAATCTCGGCCTCGGGGGGCGTCAGGCATCCAAGGTTGATCGTGATGTCTCCACTGGCACTGATCCGCGGGACCTGAGGACGTCTCTGTCTGCTCATCTTTGATCAGCGCCGCAGCTTCCCACCACGTGTTTTTGGTCGCGGATGTGTTTGGGCACAGGTGTGGTAGCATTTTCAGCCCGAACGGTGAAGTATGGGTTCCACACATGGTTTGGGTGCCGTTTTCGGACGATGTTCATGTCACGCCCTGACCGATGCTGGACAGGAAAAGGTCCCCGATAATGTCCTCGATCAAAGTCCTGCTCTCGTCCCTACTCGCAGTTTTAGCCCTGGCGAGCGCACCCGCACGCGGACAGTCCGCAGCCGAGAACAAGATTATTCGCGTGGTGCCATTCGC
>JANNXS010000379.1:0-1891 GCA_031409695.1 Hyphomicrobiaceae bacterium | reverse complement strand
GAACGCTGAGCCGTTGCCGAGAAGGGCCACGATTTCGCCGCCGCCGCCGCGACAGCGCTTGACCATGGCGTCAAGCTGCTCCTCGCTGAACATGCCGAGCGTGATGCAATCGGGAAGCGGGATGCCGCCAATGGTCGAATAACGCACCATGGGCACCATGTCGTCGCCATGGCCGCCGAGCGTCATGGCGCGCACCTCTTGCACCGATACGCCAGCTGTTTCGGCGAGGAATGCTGTAAAGCGCGCGCTATCGAGCACGCCAGCCATACCGACGACCTTGGCAGGTGGGAGGCCGGAAAATTTCTGCAGCGCCCAGACCATGGCGTCGAGCGGGTTGGTGATACAGATGACGAAGGCGTTCGGGGCATATTGCTTGATGCCAGCGCCGACGGATTCCATGACTTTTAAATTGATGCCGATTAGATCGTCGCGGCTCATGCCAGGCTTGCGCGGCACACCGGCCGTTACGATGCACACGTCTGCGCCAGCGATTGGACTGTAGTCGGCAACGCCACCGCCTGTGAGCTTGGCGTCGAACCCCGCGATGGCGCCGGTCTGTGCGAGGTCAAGCGCTTTGCCCTTCGCCGTGCCTTCCATCATGTCCATCAGGACAATGTCACCCAGATCTTTTTGGCCGGCAAGAAGCGCGAGTGTGCCGCCAATCTGGCCGGCTCCGATGAGGGCTATTTTTTTGCGCGCCATGGCGACATGTGCTCCTGAGATGGCGCGGCCCCTGCCGCACCGCAATGACTGCGGCGGCTGTTAGCGGGAAACGGTGGGAGCGGCAAGGCGATGGATGACCGGCCGCAGCAGCCCTTCCAAACTGGCCCCTGCAAACTGGACGGCTCAAGCTGGAAGACTCAAGCTGACATCTGGTCAAGCAGGAGGGGGGCCAAACACAAGCACTGCATTGAGACCGCCGAACGCGAACGAGTTCGACATGGTATAGCTAATCTTCTTTGGCCGCGCCACGTTTGGCACATAGTCGAGATCGCAGTCGGGGTCGGGTTCATCGAGGCCGATCGTTGGCGGCAGGATGCTCTCCTGCATGGCCTTGATGCAGGCGACCGCTTCGATGGCGCCACCGGCGCCCAGTGGGTGGCCGTGCATGGACTTGGTCGACGATATCGCGAGGTTCTTGGCGTGGTCACCGAACACGGCCTTGATGGCGTTGGTCTCGTTCTTGTCGTTGACTGTCGTCGCGGTGCCGTGGGCGTTTAGGTAATCGATATCAGAGGGTCCAAGTTTCGCATCGGCGAGGGCGAACTGCATGGCCACGCTTGGGCCTTCAATGTCGGGGTTGACCATGTCTTTGCTGTCGGAGGTTTGACCGAAACCGCAGATTTCAGCCAGGATCGTCGCGCCGCGGGCTTTGGCGTGTTCGTAGCTTTCAAGCACCAAAACGCCAGCGCCTTCGCCAAGCACGGTGCCGTTGCGCTTCTTGGAGAACGGGAAAATGCCTTGCGGGGAGAGCACGTGCAGCGCTTGCCAAGCTTTCATCGTGCCATAGTTGATGACGCTTTCCGACGCGCCTACAATTGCCACGTCAACCATGTTGTTCTTGATGTAGTCGCGGCCAATTCCAATGGCGTGCGCGGCCGTCGAACAGGCGGAACAGGTAGCAAACGTCGGCCCCTTTACGCCATATTCAATGCCGACATGGGCTGCGGCCGACGAGCCGATGATCCGGATCAACGTCAGGGGATGCGTGGCGCGTTTGTTGTGAATGAACAGGTCGCGGTACGCGATTTCCGTCGTGACCAAACCACCAGCGCCTGATCCTATAATACAGGCGGAGCGGTAGCCGGCTTCAAAGGGTGCCTTCATGTCTTTGCCTGCATTGCCCACAAGTTCATCCATGCCTGCCCGACCGATCAGAAGGTCGCTTCCC
>JANNXS010000378.1:0-1656 GCA_031409695.1 Hyphomicrobiaceae bacterium | reverse complement strand
CCATTCTCGGCAATGCCGCGGCATTTCTTGGCATCCCCAAAGCCGTTGCGGATTGGGTGGCAGCACTCGGCCTGTCGCCGTTTATGCTCATCATCGCGCTGATTGTCTTTTACCTGATCCTAGGCTGCTTCCTTGACGGCTTCTCCATGATCGTCATGACGCTACCGATCGTAATGCCCATCATAAAGGCTGCGGGGTATGACCCGATATGGTTTGGCGTGTTCCTGGTTCTAGTCGTCGAGATGGCGCAGATCACGCCACCTGTTGGCTTCAACCTGTTCGTCATCCAAGGTTTGACCGACGATAGCCTCGGCTACATTGCCAAGGTGACGTTCCCGTATCTGCTGATCCTGATCGGCTTCACACTCTTTGTGACGCTGTTTCCAGACATTGTCCTTTGGTTGCCGCGTGTCCTCTGATGCCGGCGGTCATATTTTTGACCGATGGTATTCGCGCGTGGGGTTGGTGAGGCGGCCGCGCGCACGCTGTATCACTCATGCCATCGGTCAATACTTTAGACCGTCGGCATGAAGCGCGATGTGGCGAACGGCGAGGTGGTCCGCACCGGTCATCCAAGCTGCCAGCTCAACTCGTAGTGATTCCGTCGGGATCAGAATCTGGAGACGCATATGCGCCGTACCTTCGCCATGAGCACCCTTGCGATGCTGGCCGTGTTGACGACGGTCGAGACGGCTTATGCACGCTCGTGCTCGGACTTGCGCGCGCTCTGCTGGACAATGCGGACTGACAAATCCGATTGCACGGCCCCCTACCAGCGTTGCCTCAAGACGGGTGTGTTCATCACCCCACTCGGCCGCGTGTTCAAGGCGACGTCGCGCTGAAATTTAGCGCTTCGTTGCCGGCAGGCCGATGAATTTGAGCAACGCTGCAACATCGGCCGCCGAAAGGTCTGCCGGCAGCGCAAACACTGTCCCGTCGTTGAGCAGGAGTTCTGGGGCGTCGAAACTGTAGCCATCGCGGTCATAGGCCTTTGTGAGCCGCACATCGCGAATAGCATCAAACTTGTGCGAGCGGCGCACGCTGGCGAAGGCGCCTTGATGGACGAGATCAACAGCGCCTTCTGCCGTATCGACTTCAATGCCCACCACATCGCCCGGGATCAGAACCGAAATGGTGTAGATCGAGGCGGCCGCAACGGCGAGTAGGCCAAGGCCCATGAAGGCTGCGACCTGAGCACCAACAGCCAGTCCAGGGAAGAACATAAGGCCAGCGATCATCGGACCGCCGAGGCCAATCAAACCGGCCGAAAGCCATCGCATGCCGCCGAGTTTCGACGTGTCGGTGTGGCCAAAAGAAAGAGTCGTGGCCATAGCGGTTTCTCCTAAATCAGCTGTGGGCTCAAAACTCAGAGTGCGTTCTTGTGCTTCAATCCGAGGAATGCGGTCTGGGCGAGAATGCGCAAGTCGAGCCACAGCGACCAATTGTCGATGTACTCAAGGTCCAGCCGCACCCAATCCTGCGGCATGGATGTTGCCCACCAAAACCATATCCGGCTCGAGAGCCTTCAAATAGGGGACGATTTGTGCTGCAAAGGGAAGTGTCTTTTCCGTGTCGGTGAGGTTGTCAATGCCGACGGAAATGGGAATCACTTCATGCCCGGCCAACTGGGCGGCACGCGCGATTCGATGATGAGCG
>JANNXS010000377.1:0-17744 GCA_031409695.1 Hyphomicrobiaceae bacterium | reverse complement strand
AGCTTCGCCGTGTAGGCCTTGCCCTTATCCGCTGAGTCTTGGCTCTGGTCGATCAAGACGACATTCAGGCCAGCGGCGGCCGACACGTAGGCGATGCCCGCCCCCATCATGCCGGCGCCGAGAATGCCCACGGTTTCGATTGTCGTGGCCGGCTCGCCCTTTGGGCGCGCTGCGCCTTTGTTGGCCTTCTGCATGTTGATGAACAGCGTACGAATCATATTCCTCGATGCCGGGTCCGCCATCACCTTGGCCATGTAGCGGGCTTCAATGCGGAGCGCCGCGTCAATGGGCACGGCCATGCCTTCATACACAGCAGACATTATGGCGAGCGGGGCTGGATAATTACGATACGTTTTGGCCGCCAACATCGCGTTGCCAGCGCCAAACACCTGCTTGGCAACCGGCCCCTGGACGCCGCCACCGGGGATCTTGAATTCCTTGGTATCCCAGGGCTGCACGGCGCTACCGCCCCCCTTGATGTAAGCCTTCGCCGCCGCCATCAGCTCTTCACGCGGGACGACCTTGTGCACGAGCCCAGCTTTTTGCGCCTTTTGCGGATCAAGCGTTTTCCCCTCAATCAATAAGGGTAAAGCAACAGCGATCCCCATCAGGCGTGGCATGCGCTGTGTGCCGCCAGCCCCAGGAATAAGGCCGACTTTGGCCTCAGGGCAACCCAACTGGATCGTCGGGTCATCGGCAACGACACGATGATGGCACGAAAGACAGACTTCCAGCCCGCCGCCCAAGGCTGTGCCGTTGATGGCGGCAACGAAGGGCTTTTTGCCTGTCTCGATTTTGCGCATCATGAGGTTCAAGCGCATCATGGCGTCATAGGAGCGCTTCAAAGCCTGCTCCTTTGTTACGGTGCCTGCGCTCGCCGTATCAGTCTCCATCATGGAGAGATCGGCGCCGGCAATGAACGCGGGTTTGGCTGACGTCACCACCACACCAGTGACGCTCGCGTCCGCAATCGCGTCAGTTACCGCCTTTTCATATTCAGCGATGCTGTCTGCTGAGAGGACATTCATCGAGCGGCCGGGCATATCCCAGGTCAACGTGACGATGCCGTCAGTGTCTTTGGACACGTAAATGTTGGTCATGGCGGATCTAAGCTCTGGGCACACAGCGGGAACGGCAACCTCGGGCAAAGTGTCCATGTCATGACGCGAACGTCAATAGGGAACACGCCCAGACGGCGGCCGAGAGGCTCATTCAACATGCGGTACACCCAACAAGTGCCCACGCAAGATGTGATCGATGCGGCTTGACGTTCATACCGAAGGGCGTCGACAAGGGCCGGACTGATCTGGAACCATCCATGCCGGCCATTGATCCCCTGACACTCGCCGTTATCGAAGCAGGCCTGCGCCAGGTCTGCAACGAGATGGACATCACCTTTTCGCGCGCGGCGTTCTCGCCCGTGATCGCGGAAGCTGATGATCGCGCCGACGGGATCTACGCGCTCGACGACGGCCGGTTGATCTCGCAGGGCGAGCTTGGCCTGCCCGTGTTCGTTGGCACCATGCAGGCCTCAACCGCGCATCTCATTCGTCTGATCAAAGAGGGCCGCGCCGGCAAGCCGGAGCCAGGCGACATCTACATCGTCAACGATCCCTACCTCGGCGGCACGCACCTGATGGACGTGCGGTTTGCGTTGCCTTTTTACTACCATGGCGAACAGGTATGCTGGCTCCAGAATACCGGCCACTGGCCTGATGTCGGCGGCATGGTGCCAGGCGGTTTTTCGGCTCACGCGACAGAGGTGGAGCAAGAGGGCTTACGTTTGCCACCTGTAAAATTGTTCAAGCGCGGCGTCATCGACCCTGAGATTTACGCCATCATCATGTCGAACATCCGCGTCGCCAGCCAGCGCATCGGCGATATCAAGGCGCAGGCCGCGGCGCTGAAAGTTGGTGAACGTCAGCTGATCGAGTTGATCGACCGCCACACGTTGCCTGTCATGCGGGCCGCCATCGCCGAACTCGAAACGCGCGCAGCAAGCCTCATGCGCGCGCACATCGCAGCCATCCCCGACGGCGTTTATCGCAGCGAGGCCTTTGTCGATTCCGATGGCATCGTTGACGCGCCGCTGCGCATCGCCTTGGAGATCACCAAGCGCGGTGACACGCTTTCTTTCGACTTCGCGGGCTCATCGCCGCCGTGCCGCGGGCCGATGAATTCCGTCAGCGCCACGACGATCTCAGCCGTCTATCTCGCCGTGCGCCACGTTTTCCCCGACACCCCCCTGAATGCTGGCGCATTCGCACCTCTCAGCATTACGGGCATCGTGGGTACATTCCTCGATGCGCAATATCCGCGGCCCGTCTCTGGCTGCGCGGCGGAAGTCTCACAGCGCATCGCCGAAGCCGTTTTCCTCGCCCTCGCGCATGCCATTCCGCACAAAGTGACGGCAGCACCTGCCGGCACGTCGGGCAATCTCTGCCTCGGCGGCAACGATCCCGCGACCGGCCAGGGCTACGTCATGTATCAGATCACCGGCGGCGGCTACGGTGGCAACGTCGACCATGACGGCCTCGCTAACGGGTGTTCGACCATTGGCATCTCCAAGACCGCACCGATCGAAGTCATGGAGCAAAAGTTCCCGGTCCTGTTCCGACGCTTCGCGTTGCACGAGGGCTCAGGCGGCGCAGGCGAACAGCGCGGCGGCTTTGGCGTCGACTACGAGATCGAGATCCTGCGCGGCGATGCACGACTGTCGTTTGTCATGGATCACGGCCGCTTTGGTCCACCAGGCGTGGTCGGCGGTGCAGCGGGTGCGGTGAACGAGGTCATCGTGACACGTAACGGCGAGACATATCGACCAAAGCATCTGTCCAAAGATCAAGGCATCGAACTGGCAACTGGCGATCGCGTGGCGGTAAAAACGCCGGGTGGCGGTGGGTATGGTGATCCGGCGCGGCGCACGGGTGCGTTGATCGCGCGGGATGTGGCACGCGGATATTACACAGCCGACAAAGCCGCGCGGCTTTGGTCGAAGGGCGGGGCATAATGGCCTCGTATCATCGGCCCACAGACTTGTCCGAGGCCCTGCGGATTTTATCGCACGAGCCATCGTTGCGCATTCTCGCCGGTGCCACAGACGTGTATCCAGCATGGACGGGAGCCCAGGCCACCGGAGGTTCCCGGGGGCATGCCGATGTGCTCGATATTTCGAACATTGCGGAACTCAAAGGCATCGCCGACCGCGGCGACCATTGGTGGCTTGGTGCGTTGACGACGTGGACCGACATTGTGCGTGCGGATTTACCGCCGTTATTCGATGGCCTCAAGGCTGCGGCGCGAGAAATCGGCGGCATCCAAATCCAAAACCGCGGCACGATCGCCGGTAACATTTGCACCGCGTCACCCGCGGGGGACTCGATCCCGTGCCTGCTGGCACTCGATGCCGAGATCGAATGCGCAGAAGGCCGCGCTTTCTGCCTGCCGCTGGCACACTTCATCACCGGCTACCGCAAAATCGTTCTCGACGGCGGCATTGTCACCGGCATCCGCGTGCCGAAGCAGTCCGGACGCGGGCATTTCCTAAAACTTGGCGCACGGCGCTATCTGGTGATCTCCATCGCCATGGTGTCGGGCACCTTCGACATCGACGAGGCGACAGGTGTGATCCGCACGGCGCGCATCGCTGTCGGTGCGTGCTCCGCCGTTGCGCAGCGCCTGCCGCAACTCGAAGCGAGACTAACGGGCACGCGCACGGGCGCCATCAAGCCGACGTCGGATGATCTAGCGCACCTCGCACCGATCGACGATGTGCGCGCGAATGCTGACTATCGCCGCGCGGCTGCACTGCAGTTGGTGTCGGACCTACTCGACCAAGTCGCGATGTCTCATCGGAGTGAAGCATGAGCGGCGATGCCATCAGGCTCTCAGTCGACGGTATCGACGGGCTGTTCAACGCACGGTCGGCCGACACACTGGCTGACGTCCTGCGGGCCGGCGACACGTCGCTGGAACAAAAGCCCCGCACAGGCACTAAAATCGGCTGCAACGCAGGTGACTGCGGCTCATGCACCGTGCTGCTTGACGACGAAGCCGTGTGCGCGTGCCTCGTGCCAGCCGCGCAAGCGATCGGCCGCAAGGTTGTTACGATCGACAGCTGGCACAGCCAACCAGAAATGCGGCGGCTGACAGAGGCATTCACAGCCCTGGGTGCCGCCCAATGCGGCATCTGCACGCCGGGCATGATCGGTGCCGCGTATGGCCTGCTGAAACACAACACCAAACCGACGCGGCGCGAAATCGAAGACGCCATAGGCGGCGTGCTTTGCCGCTGCACAGGCTACATCAAGATCATCGACGCCATCGCGGCGGCGGCTGGCACAGCACCGATACCGGTAGCGCTCGATGGCGGTGTTGGCACCAACACTGCCAGTGTAAATTCAGCGGCTGCAGCGAGAGGTCTGTTGAACTTCGCCGCCGACGCGATCCCAAGCGCAGCACTCGAAATCCGCGTCATCCGCTCACCGCATGCCCGCACCACATTCACGTTCGGTGACCTCGACGCCTTTGCACGCAAACATAGCCTTGAGGCGACACTGACCGCAAAAGACGTGCCGGGGCAGAACAGTTTCGGCATCTTTCCCAACACGAAGGATCAGCCCGTCTTTGCTGAACGTGAAACGCGCTTTCGCGGCGAGGCTGTCGCGGCGATCGTTGGACCTAAACTCGCAGCAATCGACCTGTCGACGTTTCCGATAATCTGGACACCACTGCCGCCAGTGACAGGCATTGATGCTGCGCTCGCTGATGGTGCGCATGCGATCCACGCCCATTTGCCAGACAACGTGTTGACCCGCGGCAATTTGAAAACCGGCGATATCGCACGCGGTCATGCTGAGGGCATAGCAACGGTCGAAGGCGCATTCGAAACTGGCTTCGTTGAGCATGCCTACATCGAGCCCGAGGCTGGTCATGCTTGGTTGAAGGGAAACTGCGTTCAGCTCTCTGCCTGCACACAAGCGCCTGCGATGGATCGCGAGGATGTGTTCCGCGTTTTAGGTCTCCCAGCCTCCTTGGTCAGGATCATCCCGACCGCCTGCGGTGGCGGCTTCGGCGGCAAGCTCGACGTCTCTGTGCAGCCGATTTTAGCTGTCGCATTGTGGAACACTGGCAAGCCCGTCTCGCTCGTCTACTCCCGCACCGAGAGCATGATCGCGACCACCAAGCGTCATCCCGCACGCATCACGGCGAAAGCGTCCGCCGACAAGGATGGTCGCCTGACCGCCTATGAGATGAGCGGCGATTTTAACACGGGCGCATACGCCTCGTGGGGGCCGACGGTTGCCAATCGCGTGCCGATCCACGCACATGGTCCCTACAAAGTCCAAAACGTGTCGAACCGCACACGCGCTGTGTTGACCAATGAGACGCCCGCCGGTGCGTTTCGCGGGTTCGGCGTGCCACAATCCGCCATCGCTAACGAAACACTGATGGACGATCTCGCCGAGAAACTCGATCTCGACCGCTGGCAGATCCGCCGCATTAACGCACTCAGAGCAGGGGATGCGACGGCGTCAGGACAGGTGCTCGTTGCGTCCGCCGGTTTGCCGCAGTGTCTTGATGCGCTGAAAAACGCGTGGGACAAGGCCTTGTCCGATGCAGCAACGCACAACGCTGGCAATTCGCGTCACAAGCGCGGCGTTGGCATCGCATGCATGTGGTACGGCTGCGGTAACACGGCGCTGTCGAACCCGAGCCGGATGCGCATCACGCTGGACCGCGATGGGCGCGTGACCATCTGGAGCGGTGCCGTCGATATTGGCCAGGGCATATCGACCATTCTGGTGCAGATTGTTCGTGACACGCTTCAAGTCAATGGCGCTGATATCAATGTCTGTTCGGCTGTTGGCGACACCACACTCACCTTAGATGCCGGCAAGACCTCGGCCTCGCGCCAGACATTCGTCTCCGGAAATGCAGCAAAACGTGCCGCAGAAAATTTGCGTGCCAAGCTTTTGCACTTCGCCAATGTTTCGGCCGATGCCCCCCTCACATTGGAGCGCGGAAATCCTACTGCAACTCTGATCGTCGGCGCCGACGCGGAGCGCCGCCTGCCCCTCGACGAGATTGTTCCGGCGGGTTTCGATGGCATCGAAGGCATCGGCCGCTACGACCCGCCGACCACACCGCTCGATGCCAACGGCCAAGGCGTTCCTTATGCGACCTACGGCTTCGCCGCTCAGATCGCGGAAGTGATGGTTGATACCGCACTTGGGCTCACAAAAGTGCTGCACATCCACGCCGCGCACGATGTCGGCCGCGCCATCAATCCCATGCAGGTTGAGGGGCAGATCCATGGTGGCATCGCGCAAGGGTTGGGCCTCGCGCTGATGGAGGAATTTGTTTCAGGCAAGACCGAGAACCTGCACGACTATCTGATCCCAACGGCTGGCGACATTCCCCCGATCACGACGTACATCATCGAAGATCCAGACCCGGAAGGTCCGTTCGGCGCCAAGGGCGTCGGCGAACCCGCGTTGATCGCAACGGCGCCCGCGATCCTCGGCGCTATCCGCCACGCGACCGGCGTCACCATGCGCCGCGTGCCCGTGTTGCCGCATCGGCTGTGGGCCGCATTACAGACCGCAAAGCTGGTCGTGTGACGGCTGCGCCCTTGTGCAGTGCATTGGAACCGTGGCTTTGTCGGTGGTACGTAAGCCAAGGCCGCCCGCACCAATGACTTCAGCAATCACCGTCCGCAGTTTAAACGTCCGCTTCGGCGACGCGCATGTTGTGCGTGATGTCTCATTCGATGTCGGCTCGGGCGAGAGTTATGGCATCGTCGGCGAATCCGGCTCTGGCAAATCCACGGTGCTGCGCGTGTTGTGCGGGCTCAATCCAAACTGGGACGGCGACATCACGATTGCGGGCGAAAAACAGGGTAAAGTGCGCGACAAGGCCTTTTTTCGCGCCGTCCAGATGGTGTTCCAAGACCCCTTCGGCAGCCTGCACCCGAAAAAAACCGTCCACGATGCTCTCGCCGAGCCTTTGGCTATCCACGACATGGGGGACGCGGAGGCGCGGATCGCGCGTGCCCTTGGCGACGTCGCGCTCCCGATGTCTTTTCGTTACCGCTACCCCCATCAGCTCTCGGGCGGGCAGCGGCAGCGCGTCGCCATCGCGCGTGCACTTGTCCTGGAGCCGGCTATCCTCCTGCTTGATGAGCCAACGTCGGCACTCGATGTTTCGATCCAAGCGGAGGTGCTGAACCTGCTGCAAGCGCTGCGGGCTGAACGCAAGTTGACCTACATTCTCGTCAGCCACAATCTCGCCGTCGTCGCGCACATGTGCGAACGATTGATGGTTATGCAGCTTGGCCAAGCGGTCGAGGAGATGAGTGTTGATACACTGTCGAAGCGCGCGCCGAAGACGGCCTACGCCCAACAATTGCTCGTCGCAAGCGATGGGTTCAAACGCGATGCGGTCCCGGCCTAACGGCCAGCTGCTATCTGCCGCTCCAAAACCTGCCGCGTTGCTGGGTTGAATTCAACGCTTCTCCCGACCCTGATAATGATATTCGCGGTTCGGCTTCATGTCCGTTGCCGCGGCCATACGGTTCGACATGTTATAAAAAGACGCAACCGCTGCAACGTCCCAGATGTCGCGATCCGTGAAACCAGCTGCGCGCAGCACCTGACGATCGGCCTCGATAATTTTCGCTGGGCTCTCGGTCAGCTTTACAGCGAAATCAAGCATCGCCAGATGTCGGATTGAAAGATCACCGGCCCGGTAGTTCTGGGCGATCATTTCGCCCATTTCGGGGCTCTTTGCGCGCAACCGCAATGCGGCACCGTGCGCGGTCAGACAATAGTGGCAATGGTTCACAGCCGAGACAGCAACCGCGATCATCTCGCTCTCGGTTTTGTCGAGGCCACTGTCACCAAGCATCAGGTCATCAACGAGGGCGATAAACGCTTTCAGCTTGTTTGCGTCGAACGCATAAGCACGCAATACATTCGGCACGAACCCAAGCTTCTCGACACACTTGTCGAAGTAGGCCTGCATGTCCGGTGGCAAGTTCGCCTGCTCCGGCATATCAAGCACGGTCGCTTTGTCCGCTTTGCTCATGTTTCGTTCTCGATGTTTGTGATGGTCGTGCACAAACCGACCTCGTAGCCGGTTTCGTCGCACCACCGTTCCAGGTCTCAGTTATAGGGTCAACAGACCACGATAGTTCAACAGGCTGGGCGCGGTTTGCCTAACCTCAGTTTATACAGTCAGATGTGCGTCGTCCCGCTGGAGATCTGTCGATGGCATCCGATATCGATGACACGAACCTCACCCTGCTGAAATCAATAAAGACGGCGCTCGCCGACATGCCGGATGCCATCCGCCTCGCTGAGGCGCTGTATGCGCGCTCGCAACCAGACACAGCCGCCAAGCCAGCGACACTAGCAGCCGACATAGCCGAGACCCTCAGTTTTCTCGGCGACAAGCCGTCCGGAAAACACAAACTGCGGGTCCGTGCCGGGGCCGGCGGCGCGACCGTCATCGAAATCCTGAACGACGACATGCCGTTCCTGGTCGACAGCGTCATGGGTGAAATACAAGTGCGCGGTCTGGGCGTCCGCTTTGTCTCGCATCCGATTTTGCGCACGTCACGCACACAGCCTGGCCAGTTGCAGGCGCTACTGGGGCTAGCCGATCAGACAAGCACGAACGGGCAAGCCAGCACGAACGCGGCGCTCGAAAGCCTTATCGTTGTGCACCTTGACCCGATCAGCCCCGAAATTGCCGGTGAACTAGGCCGCGCCTTATCTGACGTGCTCGCAGATGTACGTGTGGCCGTGGACGATTTTCCCGCAATGAGCGCGCGCGTTGAACATGCCGCGTCGACGTTTGCTGGGCCTGCAGCCGCATTCATCCGTTGGCTGTGCGACGGGCATTTCATCTTCCTTGGCCTTGCAGACCTTGCGACGGATGCTGAGGGCGCTCTGAAACCCGTTGAGGGCCAGACCCTTGGGGTGATGCGCGATCCCGCATTGCAGGTGCTGCACCGCGGCGGCCAGGAGCTTGCGTTAACGCGTGAGACTGGCGCGCTGTCACCCATCGTTGTCAGCAAGGCCAGCGCGCAAACGCGGGTGCATCGCCGCGTGCACATGGATTACATCGCACTTACAACCGGCACGACGACGCCCGGCGAACTGCGCATCGTTGGCCTGTTCACATCGAAAGCGTATGCGACCACGGCACGCGATATCCCGCTCGTGGCCCACAAACTCAACGCCGTCCTAGCACAATCTGGTTTTCCGGCCCAAAGCCACGCCGGCAAAGCGTTGGTGAACATTCTCGACACTTTCCCGCGCGATGAACTGTTCCAAATCGCGACCGATGATCTCGCGCGCTGGTCGATGGGCATTCTTGATCTGGACACGCGCCCACGTGTCAAACTGTTCGCGCGGCCGGACCGTTTCGAGCGTTTTGTTTCGGTCATGCTTTATGCCCCGCGTGAACGCTGGACGACGGACGTGCGAGAAAAAGTCGGCACGTTGTTGGCTGTCGCATGTCACGGACGCATTGCTGCGTTCACGCCGTTCTTTCTCGAAGGCCCGCTGTTGCGCGCGCATTTCATCGTCGCGACTCCGACGGGCGCGGCGCCGCCGCTCGACCTACCAGCCATGGAAGCGCAGATCACGCAATATCTGCGTACCTTTGACGACGACTTTTCGCAGGCCATGAGCGGGTCCAGCGCCGACGCGACAGACGTCAGACGCCGCTATGCACAGGCGTTCCCCCGCGCCTACGCAGAAACATTCGATGCCACCAGGGCGGTGGTGGATATGCGTCGGATCGAGAAATTGGCGGCGACCAAAGAGCCCGTATCCATCGATTTCTATCGCGCTCCGGGGGACCCGCCACACCGCGTGCACGCGGCTATTTATCGGTTCGGCGATGCCATCCGTCTTTCTGAACGCGTACCCGTCCTCGAAAATCTGGGCTTCACCGTCATTGATGAACGCTCGTACCGATTGACACCCGATATCGGCGGCACAACCCGTGACGTTGCCTTGCACGACATGATCCTTGAGACGGCGGACGGCGCTCCGCTTGATCTCGCCCAGCATGATGATCGCCTCGAAGACGCCTTCCGCTCGGTCGTTGCCGGCACAGCCGAAAGCGATGCGTTCAATCGGCTGATCGTGGCGGCTGGCGCGAACTGGCGCGAGGCGATGTTGATGCGTGCCAACGCAAGTTATCTGCGCCAATTGAACGCCCCATTTGGCGTGCGCTATATTGCCGAAACGCTCTTGCGGCATGCGGGCGTCATTCGCGATCTGATCGAGTTGTTCCACCTTCGCTTCGATCCGAGACGCAGCCCCGAAGACCTCGCAGCGCGCATGGCCGCAGCGGTGCCGGTGCGCGCACGCATCGACGGTGCGCTTGGCGCCATTGCAAGCGCGGATGAAGACCGCATTCTCCGTCTCTTGTTGTCTGTCATGGACGCAACAGTGCGAACAAACTTCTATCTGCGCGATGCGGACGGAAATCTGCTCGAAACGCTCGCCTTGAAGGTCGAACCGAGACGCATCGATAGCGCGCCCGCGCCGCGGCCCTATCGGGAGATCTGGGTCTATTCTCCGCGCGTTGAGGGCGTACACATGCGTTTTGCGGCCGTCGCGCGCGGCGGCTTGCGCTGGTCCGATCGCGCACAGGATTTCCGCACCGAGGTGCTTGGTCTGGTGAAAGCACAGTTGGTGAAAAATGCCGTCATCGTGCCGTCCGGAGCCAAGGGCGGTTTCCTGCCAAAACAGCTACCGCGCATCGCCACACGCGACGGCATCATGAAGGAAGGCATCGCTGCCTACCGCCTGTTCATCGGGGCGCTACTTGATGTGACCGACAACATCGTCGACGGGGTGATCGTGCCGCCGAAGGATGTTGTGCGCCACGATGGCGATGACCCCTATCTGGTGGTCGCCGCAGACAAGGGCACGGCGACATTCTCCGACTTTGCCAATGCAATCTCAGCCGAGCGCGGCCATTGGCTCGGTGATGCCTTCGCCTCTGGCGGCTCCGTCGGTTATGATCACAAGAAAATGGCCATCACCGCGCGCGGCGCGTGGGAATGCGTCAAGCGGCACTTCCGCGAAATGGATTGGGACATTCAGGTGAGGCCGTTCCGCGTCGTTGGCGTTGGCGACATGTCCGGCGACGTGTTTGGCAATGGCATGCTGCTGTCGCCCGCTATCCGCCTCATCGCGGCCTTCGATCACCGCGACATCTTCCTTGATCCCGATCCAGACGCGACGTCGAGCTTTGCCGAACGCAAGCGCTTGTTTGATCTTCCACGCTCCAGTTGGCAGGACTACGACCGGCTGAAAATATCAAGTGGCGGTGGGGTTTTCCCGCGCGCGGCAAAATCGATCCCGTTGACGGCAGAGATGCGAACGCTGCTGCGTTTGGAACCTGATACAGCAACACCTGCCGAGATCATGCGAGCGATACTCAAGTGTGAGGCTGACCTGTGCTGGTTTGGCGGCATCGGCACCTATGTGCGCGGCGCGGCTGAGGCCGATGATCAGGTCGGCGATCGGGCCAACGATACAGTTCGAGTTACAGCGGCCGAACTCGGCGCCAAGGTGATTGGCGAAGGCGCAAACCTGGGTTTGACCCAGCGCAGCCGTGTCGAACTCGCCGAGCGCGGTGTTCGCCTGAACACGGACTTCATCGACAACTCAGCCGGCGTCAACTCCTCCGACGTCGAAGTAAACATCAAGATCACACTCGGACGCGCCGATCGCTCGGGAGAACTTTCCGGCCCGGCGCGGGCTGCTTTTTTGGCCACCATGACGGACGACGTGGCGGCACGTTGCCTTGCGAACAACATCGGCCAATCACTTGCGTTGAGCCTCGCTGAACGGCAATCGGCCACCGAAACACGCGAGCAGATGCGCCTGATGCAGGCGCTCGAAACGCGCGGCCTATTGGATCGCCGTCTCGAGGTCCTGCCCCGCGATACGGAACTCGCAGCGCGCCAGAAAGCCGGACGCCCGCTGACGAGACCTGAACTTGCCGTCTTGCTTAGCTATGCAAAGATTGCGCTCACCGACGACCTGATCGCAAGTCACGTTCCAGATCTCACTGAGACGGCGCCACGCCTGACGATGTACATGCCGTCAAACCTTTCAGCGACCTATACCCGCGATGTGGAAACCCATCGCTTGCGCCGCGAGATTATTGCGACAGCTCTGACCAACGCGGCGATCAATCATCTTGGATCCGCGTTTCCAAATATGCTGGCGACCGAGACGGGGTGTTCGACAGCCGACGTCGTCGTCGCTTATCTGGCCGCAGAAAGTGCGCTTGGTTTTACGGGCTTGCGTGCCTGCATCGACGCGCTCGACAACACCGTTGCGGGATCCATGCAGCTCGATCTGTACCTCACGATCCAGCGCACCTTACGCGCCGTCGTACGCGATCTCGTCCATGATCGGCGTGTGCTTACGGATCTTGGCAGCACCACGCGCACGCTGCACGAGACGGCCGGTGCCCTTGCGCGCGCGTTGCCGCCCGCCATGCAGCCGACCATTGCCGCACGTGTGGCTGAACTCACGGCGAAGCGCGTGCCGCACGACGCGGCGGTGCAAATCGCGCGCTTGCCGACGCTTGCCGATGTGACGGCGATCGATCGATTGGCGGGGGCCATGAAACGGTCTGCCGCAGAGGTTACAACCGCGCATCTCTCTCTTGGCGATGAGCTTCACCTACCGACCATCAAGGCCAAGGCACAGGCCCTGCAATCGACCGACGATTTTGACGCCATCGCGCTTGCCGAAGCCTTGCAGCAACTCGGCTCAGCGCACGCGCGGCTTACGCGGTCAACGCTCGTTTCCGGTGTTAAGCCCGCCGGCCTCGATGACGCAAAGGCGTTGCTCGCGCGGCTCGCAGCTGACGAGGGTATTTCGATCTCACGGTTGGTTGTCGCCGCGTCCCGACTTGGCGCTGTGGGTAAAGACACCTGACGAACCACCTGGCGGCAGCACCACTTGTCCAGTTTTTCCAGCGCCGCCAGGACGACGCTCACATGAATCCGCGACGCTTTGACGATGTCGCGTCGCGCACGCCTTCCTGCCTGGACAGCCATGGTTGGTTGCGTGCACAGTGCCTCGATCGCGCCTGCCACTCGTCGGCCGCGGGGGAGACGGGGAACACATGCGGACGGCGCTCGATCGACTTTATCTCACGTCTGGGATTGCTGCAGGTTTTTTCCTCGTCGTCATTTTCGTACTCATGATGGTCATGTCAGCTGGACGCAAGTTCGGCCTGAACATCCCCGCTGGCGATGAATTCGCGGCCTGGGCCATGGCTGCGTGCGCGTTCCTCGGTCTCGCCTACACGTTTAAGCAAGGGGAAATGATCCGTGTCGGATTGCTGATCGACCTGTTCACAGGGCGGTCCCGACACGTGATAGAACTCGTGTCCCTGGTACTTGGCACAACCTTCGTCGGCTATTTCACGTGGTTTGCATGCAAGCTCGTCTACGACAGCTACCGGCTCAATGATCTGGCCAACGGCGTGCTCGCCATTCCCCTCTGGATCCCGCAATTGGGCTTTGCCGGTGGCCTCGTTATCTTGACCATCGCTTTCGTCGATGAACTCATCCACGTGCTTCGCGGCAACAAGCCTCGGTATGAAAAAGAGCCGCCAAAGACCGCCGAAGAGGCGATCGAGCGCGCGATAGCGAGTGCGGTTTGAAACCATGGATCTTATCTCGATTTCGGGCCTGCTCCTGCTGGTTCTGTGTCTCCTGCTTGCCGGTGGCGTCTGGATCGCCATCGCGCTGATTGCCGTTGGCTGGGTTGGCATGTTGTTCGTGCCCGGCGTCCCCTCGCCGGGCGATGTGCTTGCGACCAAGATCTGGGGCAACGCTGCCTCGTGGGAGCTGGCAGCGTTGCCACTGTTCATCTGGATGGGCGAAATCCTGTTCCGGACGAAATTATCGGAAGAAATGTTCCGTGGCTTATCGCCATGGCTGAACTGGCTACCGGGACGCCTGATGCACGTGAACGTCGTTGCGTCCGGCGTCTTTGGCTCGGTGTCGGGATCATCGGCTGCCACCTGTGCGACGATCGCAAAAATCGCGCTGCCGGAACTGAAAAAGCGCGGCTACGACGACATGGTCAGCCTCGGCTCGCTGGCTGGCGCCGGTACCCTTGGCATCCTTATACCGCCGTCGATCACCATGGTCGTCTATGCGGTTGCAGCCGAGGTCTCGATCATCAAACTGTTCCTGGCTGGCTTCCTGCCGGGATTGCTGGTCATGGTGCTATACTCGGGTTATATTATTGTCTGGGCTCTGCTGACGCCTGAAAAGCAGCCCCCGCGCGAACCGAAAATGTCTTTTCGCGCCAAAATGCGTGAGAGCGCCAATCTCATTCCATGCGGTCTGCTGATCGTGTTTATCTTTTTGGCGCTCATCCTCGGCTGGGCGACGGCCACGGAGTGCGCGGCGTGGGGCGTCCTTGGATCATTTGCCATTGCCTGGTGGTCGAATGCGCTCACCTGGGGGAATTTTTCGGCCAGCGTAATGGGCACGATCCGCGTGACATCGATGATCATGTTGATACTGGCGGGTGCGTCGTTCATGTCGACGTCGATGGCCTACACGGGCATCCCTCTGGCGTTGGCCAACTGGGTCGATAGCTTCGGCCTGTCGCCGTTCATGCTGATTGCGGCACTGACGTTGATGTACATGGTGCTCGGCACAGCTCTAGACGGTATATCGATGATCGTCTTGACGACCACAGTCGTCCTGCCGATGGTTCAAAAAGCTGGTTTCGATCTGATCTGGTTTGGAATCTTCCTGATCCTTCTGATCGAAATGGCGGAAGTCTCACCACCGGTTGGCTTCAATCTGTTCGTGCTACAGACCATGAGCGGCAAGGACAGTATGACCGTCGCGCGCGCGGCGCTGCCGTTCTTCTTTTTGCTGGCGGTGGCCGTTGCGCTGATTACGGTGTTCCCGCAGATCGTGACGATCCTGCCCGATCTGGCGTTTCCGGAAAAACCGCGGGTGAGGTGAGGGGCGGGGAGGGAATTGGGGGCATCCCCCAGTTTCCATATAAGGTCAGGCGATAAATGGTGACCGTCCCGGATTACTCGCCCGAATTACTCGAATTTACTCGCCAATCCACGAACAGAACGCCTTTCCGGGCACGTCGCCAAATTTAAGACAATGCCTATCCGATAGCTATTCTGGCAGCACGAAGCCGATGAGCTTATACTTCGTCTTGCTACCCCTCTCACGCGCCGTGGCGTAGGGCAGCGACGTTTCGTCGTGCTGGTTGAACTTCTGAGTGATGGCGTTCTTCTTCTCGAAGTCGTTTGCGTCGCCGCGCAACGGCCCCCAGTTCGCTTCGGTAACCTTCAGCGCCTTACCGTCGTTGCTCACCACGACGGCCACGTGGCCGAGATTGCCATCGCTCCAGACGGCAACGGATCCCGGCGGCACTTTGTCGATATCAACCGCCGAAGCTGTCTTGAGGCCCTTCGCTTGTGCATTCTCATACCACTTGCCAGCATCGCCCATGCCGTCTGGCAGGGGGTTGCCTGTCACCTTCTCCCAAACTGAACGTGCATAGTCTGTGCAGTAGCCACGGCCGTCCGGGACTTCCTTGTTCCTTTCCGCCTCACGCGTCCATCCCTTGAAGCCGGCCGATGACGTTGCCGGAACCGCAGCCTGCGTCTTGGTCCCCAGTTCGGTGAACTTCGACACACTGGCGACCAATCCCGCCGCAACCGACAAGTTCGAGACTTTTTCTGTAGCCGTCGCTGACGCCTTGGCTTGTTCAGCCTTGATCTTGTCGGCAGCGGACGCTGCCTGCGCCTCAGTCGGCTTCGGCGCCGCAGCCTTGGCCGGGGTACATTTACCGAGTTGGCCCGTAATGCACGCGCGGCCCTTTGGGCAGTAGTAAGTGTTCGTACCGTCGGTACCGCAGTAGTTGTTTTTCCTGGCCATCTCTTGGTGCGTAGACTCGAACGTCTTGACACCGGGCGGCGGGCCCGCCGGCTGTTTCGGCTTGCCTTGTTGGCAGGCGTAGTACTGCGATTGAAGCTGCTGAAGGCGCGCCAGATCGGCCCAACTTGCGTTTGCCGCAATGGCATTCATCTGCGCTCGGATATGCTCACAACTCTGAGCGCGCGCGGCGCTTGGTACCAGGAGGGCGACCAAGGCCACGGAAACAATCATAAACCGATGCACGAGGAACTCCCGGAATGCTGGTTCGCCCAATACAGTCGAACTTGCGGCGCGGTGCAAGGGAGCATTGCGATCGCGGCGGGCTAAACTGGCGACGCCAAACTTGGGACACCCACCATTACATGCCAACTTGCTTGCGTGCCTCGACATGACAGCATGACTCTGCGACTTCGCCAAAGTCTTACTGCCTGGACTGCCCGTATCGGAAATTCTTGCAACAGTGGTGGACCTGTTGCCAGGATCAATGGCGTGCTCTCCGCGCCCTGACGGCAATCCGCACCCCCCAGATAGCCATTCGCACCGCGCGTCGCTATGATCGCCGCACGCTCAGGGAAGCGTTCGTCATTCTGGAGACACTCGAACATGCGTCGCCGCCATCTTATTGCCGGGCTTGCCGCCATCGGCGCGCTGCCACTGGCCGCTGGAACCGCTACTGCGCAGCAGACCAAGTGGAACCTGCCGGCAGCCTACGCCAACGGCAACTACCACACGGAAAACCTCGTCCAGTTCGCCAAGGACGTGGAAGCTGCAACTGGCGGCAAGCTCTCGATCACCGTCCACGGCGCAGCCTCGCTCTTTAAAGCGCCGGAGATCAAACGTGCGGTTGCGACGGGCCAGGCCCAGATCGGCGAAGTCCTGATCTCTATCCATGAGAACGAAGACCCCGTGTTCGGCATCGACGTCGTGCCGTTCCTGGCAACCAGCTTTCCCGACGCAAAGAAGCTGTGGGATGCCTCTAGGCCTGCGGTCGAGAAAAAACTCGCCTCCCAGGGCCTGATGATCATCAAGGTCGTGCCGTGGGGACCGCAGGGCATCTACACCAAGAAGGAGCTCAAATCGGTCGATGACATGAAGGGCCTCAAGTGGCGCTCGTACAATGCCGGCACCTCGCGCATTGCTGAACTCGCTGGTGCACAGCCTGTGACAATCCAGGCCGCCGAACTGCCGCAAGCGCTCGCGACCGGCGTCGTCGACAGCTTCGTGTCATCAGGTTCAACCGGCTACGACAGCAAGGTCTGGGAATCGCTCACCCATTGGTACGACACCCAGGCCTGGATCCCCAAGAACATCACGTTCGTGAACAAGGCCGCCTTCGACGCGTTGCCGAAGGATCAGCAGGACGCGCTTGTGAAAGCCGGGAAGGACTCCGAGGAGCGCGGTTGGAAGATCGCCCAGGAGAAGGCCGGCTGGTACATCACAGAATTGAAAGCCAAGGGCATGAAGGTTGAAGCGCCGAGCCCGGCTCTTGAGGCCGGCCTGAAGAAGTTCGGCGAAGATCTGACGGCGGGTTGGCTGAAAAAGGCCGGCGCCGAAGGCGAGGCTATCGTGGCCGCGTTCAAGAAGTAAGCATCGGCTCGGCTGCGCGATCATGGCCGCAAGGTCGCGATCGCGGTCGGGCCATTGATCCGATCCGGCGTTCACAAGCACCCGATCTGTCTTTAACTGAGGCCGATCTGTCTTTAACTGAGGCCGATCTGTCTTTAACTGAGGCCGATCTGTCTTTAACTGAGGCCGATCTGTCTTT
>JANNXS010000376.1:0-1764 GCA_031409695.1 Hyphomicrobiaceae bacterium | reverse complement strand
AGATGCCGGGCGCGCCCCAGGTATTATCGACGGCGATCAGGATGTCATTGCCTCGGCCCTTACAAACGGCGGCCAACGCTGGCACATCCTGAATATCGAACACGATCGAGCCCGGATTATCGAGATAGACCATCCGCGTTTCCGGGCGAATGCGCTTGGCGACTTCCTCGTGCCCGCCGGTATAAAACTCGCAAACGATGCCGCGCGGAGTCAGGTACTCCATCGCGAGTGTGCGGGCCGGTTGGTAGATCGTCTCGGCGAACAGCACGTGATCGCCGGGCTTGAGGATCGCCAGCAAGGGGTGCGCGACGGCGGCCAACCCGCTGCCGAATAGCATCGTGCGCGCGCCGCCCTCGACTTCGGTGATCGCGTCTTCCAGCGCGAACGAAACCGACGATCCAGCGGTGCCGTAGTTCCACACCCGCTCGCCCTTGCCCTTGCGCTCGACCAGTGCCGTTCTGACACCAATGTTGCGATAGAGCACGGTCGAGGTCCGTGCGATCGGCGGATTAACCGGCGACAAGTCCGCTCCCAGATGGCCGCGTCCAGCATGCACGAGGCGCGTTGTATGGCGCTTGGTCTTGTCGTCGCTCATCGGAGAGGTTCTCACTATCTTGGATGGAATTTCCGAGAAACACGTTAGTGGCGCAACAGTCGTTGCGTCAAACGATTGATGCGAAGGTGATTATTTCGAACGCGCCAAAGCTGCCTGTCGCGCGGCGACCATTGCCGCAACGAAGTCCCGGCAACTCTGGCCACGCGCACCGCCGTGGCGCAGAGCGGTGGAATTGAGCGCCGAGATAAAACCGTCGTCGAGCGTTGATCGTCCATCGCCAATGCGGGCCGAGAACGCCGACACACATGCGCCAGCGATTCCAAGCGCGTCCATCGCGGGCAGCCGCGAAATGCCGGCATCGTCGATACCGCGATCGGCATCGTTGGTGACGGCGGCGAACACGGGATACTTCATCGGCACGGCAGCGTTGCCGCCGAGCAGGCCACCGTGCGATGCGGTCACGACGATGTGGCCGACATCGTCCGGTGTCACCAGTGAAATGGAATCGAGCACGAACACACTGACGCCTGCCTGTCCAAGTTCGGTGTGCTCGAAGCGCGCCTCATGCTCAGGCCCGGGCCGCGAGGGTGGCACTTTAGCTGCGCGCGCCATCAGGCCTGCCGCCGCGACACAGGTGAGCCCGACGTGCACGCCCAACCGGACGGCTGCATCGTTCACATGCGAGATCACGCCGTGATCGTGCAAATGCTGCCCCTGGCCGATGCGCGCCGAGCGATGCGACAGGCACGCGGCTGGTATGCCGTGCGCGGCCAACAGGTCTAGCCCGGCAATGCCGGCCTGCTCGCGCCCGACACCGGCATCGTTCAGGATGACGGCACCAATGCCCTTGGTCGCCGCGTACCAGCCCGCATAGCGCCCACCGTGTGATGCGCAGATCGCAGCGCGGCCTGCGTGTTCCGGCAAAAGATGGGTGACGCTATCGAGGATCAATGCTGGCATCGTCACGACAATGAACTCCTTAGGCTCGCACCGATTTCAAATTGCGGCACACCGCTCATCTTGATTTTTAGCGCATGCGGCCTCAACCTCGATAGGGGAAACGTCAAAAGACTTGGAAAACAACATCGGGAGCGTTGCGCGCGCATGGCATTGAAGTCCAAGCCGTCGGGAGCCGGTGACAATATCAAACGGCTGCTCGATCTCTACCGAACCATGGTGCGCATTCGCGCCTTCGAGGAAGCAGCGCT
>JANNXS010000375.1:0-3908 GCA_031409695.1 Hyphomicrobiaceae bacterium | reverse complement strand
TCAGCGCGAGCCGCGGGTGCGTTGTGTCGATTTTTCGCGCAACTATGGCAAGGAAATTGCTCTGACCGCAGGGTTGGATCATGTCCGGGGGCGGGCAGTTGTGCCGATGGATGTCGACTTGCAGGACCCGCCGGAGCTGATTGCGGCCATGGTCGAGAGGTGGCGGGCAGGCTTTGACGTGGTGCTTGCGCAGCGGGTCGACCGGTCCACGGATGGCTGGATGAAGCGCCACACAGCGGCGATGTTCTATCGCTTAATCGGGTCGATGAGTCCGACGGCAATCCCGGCCAATGTCGGCGATTTCCGGTTGATGGACCAGAGTGTTGTTGCGGCGTTGCGACAATATCCCGAGCGCGAACGCTTTATGAAGGGTATTCTCGCAAGCGTTGGATTCAAGACGACGACGCTACCCTATGCCAGGCCGTTGCGGGCGGCGGGAGAGACAAAATTCAAGCCTTTGGCGTTGTTCAACCTGGCCTTGGACGGGATTGTCTCTTTTTCGTCCATTCCATTGAAAATATGGACGTATATCGGATTTTCGGCAGCGTTCGGGGCATTGGCTTATCTAGCGATTGTCGTGGTGCGCACATTTGTTTTTGGCATAGCGGTGCCGGGCTATGCCTCGCTGATTTCGATCATGCTGTTTTTCAACGGCCTGATGTTGATCGGGTTGGGTGTGCAGGGGGAATATATTGCGCGGATCTTTACCGAGGTGAAGGCGCGGCCATTGTATATTGTGCGGGAGCGCATCGGACTTGATGCGGACGTTTGAAGGCGCTGGGCCGGTTCAGGCCGGACGGCGCAGAAGATAGGCCTGGGTCCAGATCAGCCCGCGCAAACCCGGCAACGGACGGATGATACATTCGATGCCGCGTAGCAGGGCGCGGCCGGGCGTGCCGCCGAATTCGGCGATGACCGGCAGGTAGAAACCGAAGCGATCCTGTTTTTCAATGACAAAGCCAGCGGCGCTTATTTGTTGGCCAAGCTGGCCATGGGTGAGCAAATTGATATGGCCGAGTTCTTCGGCGGTGCCGTAGATGCGTCTGGCAAGCGCCAGCACCAGCGGAATCTTGAAAAGCCGGGTCATGAGTTCGACGGTGGCGAAGCGTTGCGGTGTCGTCAGCAGCAGGTGGCCGCCGGGCTTGAGCGCGCCAAAAAGGCTTTGCAGCATTGCCAGCGAGCGTTCGGGCGGGACGTGTTCCAGCACTTCGGAACAGAGAGCAAAATCGACCGGGATGACAGCGAGTGGTTGCGTTGCATCGGCGTTGAGCGTGGATATGCCGGCGACATTTTCAACGCCATCGAGAAAGGACTGGTTGATGTCGACGGCGGTGACGGTGGCGCCCTGTTCGGCGAGGAAGCGGGTGAAGATGCCGCAGCCGACGCCGACCTCGAGTGCTGTGCGACCGGGCCCGAGATGGGGTGCGGCGGTTTCTTCCACCCATGCGCGGCGTTTGAGGTGGAGGCCGCGACGTGTTGGGTTTGGATCGGTGTAGAGTTTCGCCTGAAAGGCAATCTCCCCTTGCGTTCCGAAGTCCTGCGCTTGTGCCGTCACGTGCATTTCCTTTTCAAAGCGCTGTTCATGCGAAAACCCAGCGGCGGTGCAAGGCAAAGGTGACAAGCGGTGTTACGAACAGCATGGGGACGACCGGCCACCATGTTGGGCCGCCCATGCGGGTCACAAGAACCCATACAAAGGCCTGGTTGAGAGCGAAGCCCATGAGATTGACGGCGAGGTAGCGCATGGTGCGCACGGAGGGGCGGTCACGCCCACCATGTCCACGAAAGCTTATGCCGCTGTGCAGAACGTATCCAACGCCGGTGAAGATGATAAAGACGATCGTCAATGACAGTGCGGGATAGAGTCCGACCGGTGTTGCAAGCAACCAATACCCGAGCGCAGCGCCAAGGGTGACACCGCCGCCGGTGATGGCGTAGCGGAGCAGTTGCGAAAGCATGACACGGCGTTCGGGCGTGACCGATGCAAAAATCCTGGCCATCATCGGCGCGAACCGGGATGGGAGAGCCGCGCCAGTGTGAAGCGGCCCGATGTAGTCACGGGAACAACGGTGTCTGGCAGCGCGCGACCAAGGCGATCTGCATCGCACAGGAGCAGCCAGGGAAACGGGCTGTGTGCGGCGGCATCGACGGCATCGTCATAGTAGCCGGGCTGGGTGCTGAGGCGGGTATCGGGGCGGGGAGAGGCCTGAATGGCCACCAGCAAAGGCCCGGACATCACCAGCGGTTGTTGTGCTTCATTGGCGAACACGCGCCCGATGGCGCCGTGTTCGGTGATGAGCAAGGGGCCATACATCTGGCAGCGGCGGCGCGCATAGTCGAGGCGTTGGGCGCCGACTACGATGGTTTCGACCAGCGCGCCCCGTGGCAAGGCTGCGGCGACGCGGTTAAAATCGGCATAGTCGCGACCATAGTCCCGCCAATCCAGCGCGATGCCGCCAAGGCGGACAGCGACAAGCAGGGCAATGGCGACGAAGGCGCGGCGTTCGAGTGTGTCACCATGCGATTGCACCTTTAGCGATCCGACTAGCAGCAAGGCGAGGAACAGTGGCATCCGGTCTGCGACATAGCCGATGCCGAACATTGCTGGCGGCATGACGACGACAAGCAGCGACGCTGCGAGAAGGGCCGGCCATGTTGTGGCGGTGATGGCGATGCTACCCTTGCGCAGCAGCAACGCCAGAAGCGCCAGCATGAGGACGAGGGTGATGGCATCAAAGGCGAGGGATGGACCTTCGGCGACGCGGGCAATGGTCATCAGCCGGTGCTCAAACAATTCCCACAGGCGTTGTCCGAGGCGGCCGGCGTTTGACAAGCGGGTGACGGCATCATCGGCATTGGTGAGACCTTCGGTGGATTTGCTGGTCTTTGCGACAAGGAAAAACACGACAGGAAGGATGGCCTGAACCAGTAACGGCAGCATTGCAAGGACAAGGTCAACAATGCGTTTTTCGCGGCGTTGCAGGAAAAGGCCGATCTCGAGCATGGCGACGAGGACGCCATAGAGCGCAAAGGTGAGGCCGTGGACGAAGAAGATGGCCACTGCGAAGAGACAGGCGACCGGCAGTGCCACGGCGAGGCGGTGACGCCAAGTCAGCCACCAGCCGGCGGCACAGAAAACGAGCCCGAGCCCGAGCAGGAAATTGGCAAAGCCCCAGTTGAGGATGAAGCTGTAGAGCAGTGGCACAACGAGCAGGGCAACGAGTGCGGAGAGTCGCCCGGTTAGGGCACGGTTGAAATATAGCACGCCGCAATATTGGACGGCGAAAATGAGGATGACAGTAAGGCGGGGGATGACGGGATAGGGCAGGAGCTTCATCAGGCCAGTGACGATTATGTCGATGCCGATGTTGGGCAGGATGGTCCAATTGGTCTGGTAATTCTGTTGCAACAGCGAGTTGGAATCGATGTTGGCGAGGATGAAATATCGCGCCATGTGATTGTAGAAATCGATGAACGGCAAGACCGGCGTTGCGAACAGCGGGATGAGCGCGACAAAGAATATGGCGCCGATCAACAGCCACGGCGATCCCGACAAGTCAGAGTGGAGTGCGCTGTCCGGGGCGGCGGCCGGCATGGTCGAGGCGCGGACTTCAGCCGGCATACCGAACGATAACTCCTTGTTTACAATTGGCCGAATTGTGGGTTGGCATGGGCTGTGGTGCTGCTTTCGTTCATGCTTGCGTCTATCGGCCTTGCTGCGATGCGGCAACCCGCTATTCCTTACGAGGTTGTCGCGTGGGTTGCGGGCGGCTTGCCAAGCGCGCTGCGTCCACGCAAAAGGCCGGCATGACTTACATCGATAATGGCAGCCGCAGTGCGTATCGCGTCAAGGGCGCGACCGGGGATTTCGAGATTGTTGTCGGGCTGGAGGTGCATGCCCAGGTGAC
>JANNXS010000374.1:0-14300 GCA_031409695.1 Hyphomicrobiaceae bacterium | reverse complement strand
GGGGTTTAAGTTTTCGTTGCTCGTGACGCTGTTATGCGCCGCCCCAGGAGGTTCAGCTGTTCCAGGCGATACAGATGTGAAAATTCAACGCCGTCTCTGCACCACCACGCCATCGTGATCTCGATCACGCCGGAGCGCTTCCGACTGAGCGCTTACAGACGGGGCGCCTTGCAGACGGGCGCCTTACCTCGACATCTGCGTCCCGCTGGCATATGGCATGCCAGCACATCCGTCCACTTGAGGGCGGCAGGCCAAAATCCGGCCGGGGGGCCCAGGGCGCGCCTTCCGATCGATCCACCCGACCCGGTGTTTCCGTCGCCGTTGAAAGACGAACTTGCCCATGTATAGTTTGCCCAAGCCTTCTGCGAGTTCGGCGATCACGTTCAGTCTGAATGGCTGCGACGTGTCAGCCGGACCGGACGAGACCATCTGGCAGGTTGCGAAACGTCACGGGACGGACATTCCACACCTGTGCTGGCACGATGCGCCGGGCTATCGCTCGGATGGCAACTGTCGCGCCTGCGTGGTTGAAATCGAGGGCGAGCGCGTCTTGGCCGCCTCCTGCCAGCGCAAGCCGACGGTCGGCATGAAGGTCAAAACCGAGAGCGAGCGGGCCAAGAAATCCCAGGCGATGGTGTTTGAGTTGCTCGCCGCCGACCAACCGCCGCGTGCCGACAGCCATGACCCCGATGCCAAGTTCTGGGCCTGGATCGACCGGATGGGCGTCGATGTCGGGATGACGGGTGCAGGGCGCCTGCCCAAGAGCGAAAAGCCTAGGAGTGACGTCACCCACGCCGCAATCTCGGTCAACCTCGATGCCTGCATCAATTGCGGTCTGTGCGTACGCGCCTGTCGCGACGTGCAAGGCAATGACGTCATCGGCATGGCCTACCGCGGTTCGAGCGCGAAGATCGTCTTCGACTTTGACAAGGGGATGGGTGAGAGCACGTGCGTCGCGTGCGGCGAGTGTGTGCAAGTGTGCCCAACTGGTGCGCTCATGGAAGCATCGCTTCTTGACGCCAAGTCGCAGAAAAAAGTCGCCATTGCCGATACATCCGTTGCGACGCTCTGCCCCTATTGCGGCGTCGGCTGTCAAACCACCGTGCACGTCAAGGACGATAAGATCATCGCTGTCGACGGCCGCGATGGCCCAGCCAACAATAACCGTTTGTGCGTCAAAGGCCGCTTCGGCTTTGATTACATCCATCACGCCGACCGCTTGAAGACGCCGCTGATCCGCCGCGACGGCGTCGCCAAAGACGCCAACATGCAGATCAAGCGCGGCGACGAACTCAAGTATTTTCGCGAAGCGTCCTGGGAGGAAGCACTCTCGTTCGCCGCAGCGGGCTTGAAGAAGGTGCATACGGCGCAAGGCGGCAAGGGCATCGCGGGCTTTGGCTCCGCCAAATGCTCAAACGAAGAGGCCTATCTGTTCCAGAAATTCATCCGCCAGGGTTTTGGCACCAACAACGTCGATCACTGCACGCGGCTGTGCCACGCCTCCTCGGTTGCAGCGCTGATGGAGGGCTTGAACTCGGCGGCCGTCACAGCGCCGTTCACAGCGGCCAAGGACAGCGATTGCATTATCGTTATCGGTGCGCGTCCGGCTGAAAACCATCCCGTCGCGGCGACGTTCCTCAAAAACGCTGCGCGCCGTGGCGCGAAGATGATCATCATGGATCCGCGCGGGCAGAGCCAAGGGCTCGCGCGCTACGCCTCGCACGTGCTGCAGTTCAAACCCGGACGCGACGTTGCGCTGCTAAACGCCATGATTCACACCATCATCAATGATGGCCTCGTTGATGTGCAATACATTCAGGCCATGACCGAGGGTTACGAAGACCTGAAAGTCCGTGTGCAGGATTTCTCGCCCGAAGCCATGCAGGCGATTTGCGGCATTCCCGCCAAGACCATTCGCGAAGTCGCGCACCTCTACGCCCGCTCGGAGAAGTCGATCATTTTCTGGGGCATGGGTATCTCGCAGAGCACGCACGGCACGGACAACGCGCGTTGCCTGATGGCGCTTGCCTTGATCACCGGCCAGACCGGCCGCCCTGGCACGGGCCTGCACCCTTTGCGCGGACAAAACAACGTGCAAGGCGCCTCGGACGCTGGCATGATTCCCATGGTTTTCCCGGATTATCGCAGCGTCGAAAACCCTGCCATCCATGCAGAATACGAGGCTGCCTGGGGCGTCAAGCTCGATGCAAAGCGCGGCCTGACTGTGGTCGAAATCATGGGCGCAATCCATGACGATATCATCCGTGGCATGTATATTCTCGGCGAAAACCCGGCCATGTCCGACCCCGACGTGCAGCACGCGCGAATGGCGTTGGCGCACCTCGAACATCTTGTCGTGCAAGACATCTTCATGACCGAAACGGCTTGGCATGCGGACGTCGTGCTGCCGGCCTCTGCACATGCGGAGAAGTGGGGCACATTCACCAACACGAATCGGCAAGTGCAGGTCGGTCGCCCCGTCGTGCCTGCACCGGGCGAGGCACGCCAGGATTGGTTGCTGATTCAGGAACTGGCGCAGCGCGTCGGTTTGTCTTGGAACTATGCGCATATTTCCGAGGTCTACACGGAAATGGCTGGCGTCATGCCGTCGCTCAAAAACATTTCGTGGGATCGCATTGTGCGGGAGGGGTCAGTCACCTACCCGAGCGATGGGCCCGAAACGCCCGGCAACGAGATCATCTTCGCGACTTCGTTCCCGACCGCCTCGGGCCGCGCTAAGATCGTGCCAACGGAGCTGCGTGCGCCGGCTGAAATGCCGGATGCGGAGTATCCGTTGGTGCTCACGACCGGCCGCATGCTCGAACACTGGCATACGGGTTCCATGACGCGTCGCGCCTCAAAGCTCGACAGCCTCGAGCCCGAGGCCATCGCGGGCTTCCACCCGAACGAACTCGATCGCCTCGGCGTTGAGCCCGGCCAACTTGTGCGCGTCTCAACCCGCCGCGGCGCGCTGACGCTGAAAGCGCGGGCCGACCGCGATGTCGCCGAGGGCATGGTCTTCATCCCCTTCGCCTTCGCCGAGGCGCCGGCCAACATGCTGACCAACCCTCAACTCGACCCCATGGGCAAAATCCCCGAATTCAAGTTCGCCGCCGCGCGCGTTGAGCGCGTCGTGGCAGAGGCGGCGGAGTAGAGGCAACACCGTCGGCCCGGTTGCGACGGCGGGGCAGTCGTCTTGGATCCGTTAGGCTGCGACCCCTGGACGCAGCTGCGTCCGCTATGATAGCTTAAACTCAACAAAATTTGACCTCATGCTGCGTGCACACACATCAGACGCAGTGGGGGCCAATCCCACGCTAATTTTAGATATCTCGGGGGCGGGTTCGGGGGACGGGGCGGCGGCACCGCTCAGAGAGGTTGCGCCATGCTGATAACAACCAAGTGCCCTCACACGGGCATCACCAACATATACTCCGAGATTGACCCGCATATGGCTGTCGGCTCCATTGCCCGCCAAGGGGCCGAGGGATTTACCTGGCGGTGCTACGGCGATGGTCCTGCCGTGTCCGGCAGCGCGCCGGATCTTCAAACAGCGCAGGAGCGTCTCACGCGCTTCCTGGTGACGTTTGAAGACGGTCGCGAGAACCGGCGTTACGCGTCGTAAACCGACCGCGATCGGGTTTCGAATGTCATCTGCGATGGCGGCGTAGCATCATGGTCACGTTGCATCATGGGCACGTTGCATCATGTCCACTTGAAAGGCTAAGTCGCGTTTCAACGCGAGCCAACAATCCATGTCGCATAATTCATTCGGCCACCTGTTTCGCATCACAACCTGGGGCGAAAGCCATGGGCCGGCGCTCGGTGTGGTCGTCGACGGCTGCCCGCCGGGTTTGGAGCTGGATGAAGCGTTCATTCAGGGCTTTCTCGACAAGCGCCGCCCCGGCCAATCGCGCTTCACGACCCAACGCCGCGAACCCGATGCGGTGAAGATTCTTTCAGGCGTGATGCAGGAGACAGGCGGACCGAAACTCACGACCGGCACGCCGATCGCGCTCCATATCGACAACGTTGACCAGCGCTCGAAAGACTATGGCGATATCGCGGAGAAGTACCGCCCGGGCCATGCCGACTTCACCTACGACGCCAAATATGGTTTGCGCGATTATCGCGGCGGCGGGCGTTCATCGGCCCGCGAAACAGCCGCGCGTGTGGCGGCGGGTGCTGTTGCGCGCCAAGTCATCGCGGGCGTGACGATCCGTGGTGCGATGGTGCAGATGGGCGGCCGTAAAATACCAATCACACCGGACGCCTATGACTGGGCCGAGGCCGAACAGAACGATTTTTTCTGTCCGCACAAGGCAACAGCCGAGGCTTTTGCTGGTGATCTCGACAAGATCCGCAAATCCGGGTCGTCTGTCGGCGCGGTCATTGAGATCATCGCGACGGGTGTTCCCGTCGGTTGGGGCGCTCCTATTTACGGCAAGCTTGACCAGGATCTCGCCTCAGCGATGATGAGCATCAACGCCGTCAAAGCAGTTGAGATCGGCGATGGTATGGCGGTCGCTGCCCTATCGGGTGAAGAGAATGCGGACGAAATCCGCATTGATAACGACGGCAAGCCACGGTTTCTCTCAAACCATGCGGGCGGCGTTCTCGGGGGCATCTCGACTGGGCAGCCCATCGTGTGTCGCTTCGCCGTCAAACCGACGTCGTCGATCCTTACCCCACGACGGACCATTGATCGCACTGGGACAGAAACCGAGATCCTGACAAAGGGCCGCCACGACCCCTGCGTTGGGATCAGGGCTGTGCCCGTCGGCGAAGCCATGATGGCGCTGGTGCTGGCCGATCATTTTCTGCGCCACCGGGGCCAAACAGGTCGGAGCTGAATGGGTCGTTGCCCCCTCACTCCAGCGACGCTGCAGACGCGCTTGTGTCCGTCGTGCCGGGCACGAGCGTGAACCGCGAGACGACATCTGCGTCCACGGTAACGCGGCCATCGGCGTGCAGCGTAAGTCGGTCACCGGGGCGGAATTGACCAGCGTTCGGCAGTCCAACGATCATGGCGATGCCGTGCTCACGCGCGGCCGTTGCCACGGCACCGTCCGGCGCGCCGCGCTCGCTGACAATGCCGCTGGCGCGGGTGATCTGATCAAACCAGGCGGGATGCACAGAGGGCGTGACAAGGACATCCCCATCGCGGAAAGCGTTTAAAGGGGCACCGACCTCTGCCAGAGCAGATGTTGCGATGTAGGCGCGTCCCGACGCATTAGCCGAGCCTGAAACACGTGTGCCTCGTCCACGGCTGCGCCCTTCGAGCGGGGCGGTGATGGCGGACGCTTGGTGGATGTAGCTCAGCTGTTCGATCCTATCGGCCGTCATCTCGTTCGGCGGCGGCGGCAGGGCCCACAGCGCACGCCGGATTTCACGGCGGTGCATGGCCAAGTCGCGCAATGCCTCGACGGTGGCAACCGACAAGGCCGCAATTTCATCCTGTTCAAGATCAAAGATCTTGCCGCCAAGGCGGAAGCGACGGTCGAGGTCAAGCAGAAGTCGCCGCAGGACAGCGAGATGGCGCACGGCTTCGTGGCGCGCGTCCTGCTCAAGCGCCAAGAGATCGGCGGCGCTGCCAGCGGTCGGTGGATGGCGTGGGTCCGTTGCCTTGGTCGCCAACGTTTCGACCAGGACTTCCAAAGCTCCGGGGATCTCGCTGTATCGCGGATGCGCAAGCTCGTAGTCCAGTGTTGCACGATGACCCGCGATGCGGGCGAGTGCCAAGTGCCGCGCGGCGCGTGGCAAATCCCGTGTCGCGAGAGCCTCTGCTTGCCACTGGGGCCGTATCAGCTGAGGCTGGTCCAGGGGCAGGTGGCGGCTGCCCTCCTCCTGCCGTGCGAACGCGGCCAAAAGGGTGAGCTTGTCAGCATCTGCATGAACCGTCTGGAACGCCCGCCGTTGCCGGTGCCAGAGGTCAAGAACCTCGGTTGTCGTCAGGACCGTGAGGTCTAGCGCCGACAGCATCACGGCCGAAGCGCGGTGTTGCGCCAGACCTCTCCCGCGCATCTCAGCCGACATCGCCGTGGCCTGCGCCAGACTTCGGCGACGCCGACGCGCCAGTGTCGCAACGTCGCCTACGGCCGTCGGTCCGGCGACGCACATCATGCGACCCAAGACGGTCATATGCAGCGTTTGTGGTCCCTCTGGCAAACCGAGCGACCGACGTGCCGTGAATTGGCAACCAACGGGGCCCATCATGGCATTGACCAGATCGAGGCTTGTCTGGGACGGCTTCGGCAGGCGCTCGGACCAGAATGACGGCTGCAGCAAAATCCCCTCTTGTCTTGGGGACACAAGTCTTGGAGACGCACGTGCTGGAGCCGTGCGGGCATAGGAGACAAGCCGGTCAGCCTCCGCCTCAAGCGGTGTCGCCGGTGCTAGCAGCGTGCAGGCGCTGATCAACCACCTGTCGCGGATTTTGGTGCAGGTGATCTCAACAGCCGTGCCAAGGCCAGCCTCCGCCCGCCCTGCAAGTTTGAGCAACTGGGATGTGTCAAACTTCAGTTGTTCGCCGCCGAGGTGGCGGCCCGTGAGACGACCGATGAGCGAACGCTGGCCATTGGCCGTGACAGCCATCTGCCCGGGTGCCTCGAAGGCGCGGGTGACGTGCACTGCAAGATCGGAACTGTCAGGCTGCAGAAGAATTGGCTGCGTGGGCGATGCTGACGCCTCAAACAGAAAGGCTGGCTCCAGCGTCCGGCCGTCGTCTGCACTGACAAACCGGACCGCCCTATACCCCAGTGCCTGCTTTGCCAACGCGAGGGCTTTGGCTTGCTCAGCCAGCGATCCACGGCGCCAAATCACACGCGCTTGGGCGTCGACCACAAGGCCGGGGAGAACCGGCAAGCCTCCGGTTGCGAGACGCGCGAGACGCGCGACCGCCGCGCCAAAACGCTCGTCGCCGCCGGTCTCTCCAATCGGAACTGCCATACCGGCCACACGCAGCTGCCGGCATGCACGCCCGCGCCCGCGATAGTCCAAAGCGCGCCGGACTGTATTGAACCAGACTGTATTGGAAATGGGGAATTTAGGGAACATCGGGCGGACGGGCTCATGAGACCAAGACGGCGGTCCATGAAATCACTAACGCTCTGATTGATTAACTGCAACCTTAACGCGATATTTTGTTGTTGAAGCCTTAGGCGGCTCGACTGAGTAGAACCCGGCGATGCCCGGCGGCGTCGGGTGCAGAGACGATCCCGTTGCGCGCCATCTCGTCGAGCAATTCGCCGGCCATTCCCTGTGTCAGGGACAGTTCCTGCTTAAGGATGCTCGCGTGAGCCGATTGCTCGCGACGCACCACGTCTACGGCGCGGTCGTAGAGGCTATCGGAGGGCGCCACGGCCCAATGTGCCTGCAAGCTGTCTTGCATGGCTCGTGCGGGGCCGCGCGAGTGGGCTGGCGTCAGACCACCGTTCGACACACCGTTACCGGACGTTGCGGCGGCCCCCGGTGTTGCGGCGGCCCCCGGTGTTGCAGCGGCCCGTGCAACAGCCATTGCCTCGGTTGCGCGCAGGAGCGCTGCGTGCAGGCGATGGACGGTCCCGCCACCAAGCGAAGCGCGCAAGGCCTCGGTGCTGGCAAACAGGATCACGTCGCCTTCGGCTGGCAGGTCCTCAGCGCCGGTTTCACCAAACAGGGCACGGCTTTCAGCCTTGGTCGACACCTCAGTCGCGACGCGGGTCGGGAAGGCCGCCACCAATCCGGGCGGTAAGGCGTCTTCGCTGGCGGCTGAGGTGGCCGCGATCATGTGCACACCGGCCGATTGGCCACGACGCAGAATGGCATCGAGCGCACTCAGAGTATCGCCACGGAGATCAGCCAACAGCGCCGCCAAATCCGCGATCACTACCACAAGGTGAGGCATTGGCGCGCGATCGGCCGAAGGCATTTGGCCATCGCTCAGGCGCTGGTTGTAAACGTCAATCGTCTGTGCCTGCGCAACGGCGCGCATGCGCAGTGTGCGTGCGTCAATTTCGGCTGCGGCCCAGGCGAGCAGGTCGGCCGATTGGGCGGTTTCGATGGCGAGCGGCACGGCCAGATGGGGTAGCATCGCCCACGGCTTGCAGAGCCCCGTGGCGCTGTCGAGGACGACGAACCGTAGTCGGTCTGGTGCGTGCCGGTAGATCATCGATGTCATGGCGGTGTTGAGCAGCGCCTTGCGGGCGGCCGCATCCTGGCCACCGATTAACAGTGCGCCGTCGGCGAGGTCAGCCACACAGGGTTCGCCGAGCCCGGTCGCGCCAAGAACGATCGGCAGCGTGTGTTTGGCCGTCTGATAACTCGCGTGGCCGATGAAGTCGCGCAAGCCCATGCTGATCGGATCATCGTGCGGTATTTCAATGCCGACGGTACCGCGCGCCGTCGCCGGTTGGATGCGCACGGACGCAACGCCGAGGCCGCGGGCAATGTCGTTTGCAAGGCCAACTAGGCGTGACGACCTGGTGCCGGCCATGGGCTCGATCGTGAATGTGGTAACAACAGGGCCAACAACGTGCGCACCGACCGTGGCGCGAACGCCAAAGGTCTCGAGTACTTCGGCCAGTTTGTGTGCGCGCAGCTTCTCTGCCACGTGCAAAGTACGAGCATCCGACCGCGGCGCGGTCGACTGTGGCAGTAGCGTCAACGGCGGCTGGCGATAGCCAAGGCGGGGCTCAACCGGTTGCGTGACGGCTGTCGCTGGATGATCGACAACAGGATTTGCAGCGGCGGCACGGGACGAAGGCTGCGCCTCTAGCGGCGTGGCGTGCCGATTGGGGATCTCAGGCAGAGCAACTGGGCACTGGGCCGCGACGGTTTGAGTGGCAGCGGTGGGCGTGGAGATATGAATAGCGTCGGCTTGAAGGCTTGGCCGTCCCGCTGCGCGCGAGATCGGCGCGGCGATGTTCTGATCGTGCCTGGGCGCAAGGCGCTCGTCCGAATAAGGTTCGGCGGCAGCCTGCGGTTTCGACGCGGCAACGTGGTGTTTGGATATCGTTGGTATGGAGAGACTAGGCGTGTCGGCCTGCGGCGCCCGCGTTGACGCGGTCGGCTGGCTTGAGGGATATGGGCGCGATGGGCCGGCCGCCAGCACATCTTCGTCCGACGCCGACGTCACCACGGTCGCTTTCAAATGTGACACCCAGCCTGAATCCGGAAGTTGCGTCCGTCGGCGCTCCGCCATGCGTTGGAAGTCGTTTGGCGTTAAACCAAGCGAGAGCGTCAATAGGCAGAAACCGCCGGCCAATAGACATACGCCCGTGACCAGTGGCGCGCGCTCTGCGTTGACGAGGCCAAAGAGGCCGGTCACGAATTGAACGCCGAAATCGCCGAGCAGTCCGCCATAACCCGCCCCAAGAGGCCAAGCTGCGGCCTTCGGCAAACCCGACAGAAACGCCGCCAGGGAGAGTACCGCCAGAGGCGCCATGACGATTTTCGAGCGGGCGCCTCCGATGCCATGGCGCGACAACAGCTGCGCGGCCCAGAACACCGGCGGCAGCAGCGCAAACACGCTCGCCAAGCCAAGCGATTGAATGACAATGTCCGAAAAAATGGCACCGATTGGCCCAAGGGCGTTCTTCGGCTTGAAGCCGCCGCCGCCATTGGAGAACGAGGGGTCGGCGACCGACCACGTCAGCAATGCCAACACAGACAGCGCCGACAGCATGAGAATGAGACAGCCAAGCGTGTTTGCAACCCAACCAGCCAGCTGCGTATCGGCAACTCGTTTGTCGGGTGTACGAGAGCTGGGGGTACGAGAGCCGGGGGCACTAGTATAAGTGCCTTGGGGGGCCTGCAGCGCGTGCGGATCGGCAAATCGGCTCGCACGCTGTTGCGCTGCGGCCCGATGGGCTGTGAAGCCGGGGGATTCAAACGACATGGTTACGCTTACAGGTTACGCACGGTTACAATGGCACGCGATGGAGACACTCCATCCAGTACCGAACCTGACCGTACGGCTTTTACGTTTCTATAGGGTTACCGAAGTCTGGTCGCACGCGAGATGATTTGAAGCATTCCAGCTGGGAAGTGCGGAAAGTGATCTAGTACCAGCGGCCAAAAAGATTGACCGCTGGTATTTCGATTCTTCTCTTGCGCGCGGTCGCCCCACCAACCCCGCGCGCTAATACCATCGGTCAATAAACATGACCGCTGGTATAAGCGCCGCGTTTTCGCCCAGCCTGTTCAAAGCGGCTGATCGGCGATTGTGTGCAAGCGGTTTGACGCTGACACTCCGGGGCCACCCCGCGTTTCTTCTGTTCATCGGCGTCATCGTGGTGGCATGGCGCCGGTTCTCTGCGGCCGTTGCGCGGGGTGACCTCGCAGTATCATGCCTCGCCGGCGTCAGGTTCGCCGTCTTGTTCGTCTATCTCGTCGACGACATCGTCGGCGCAACATTCGTTCGCCTCGCCGTCCTCGGCCAAGTTGGATACCGAATTCCAAATTCCAGCGAAACGCTGGTTGGCATTGGGAACCAAACTATACTTGCGGTCTTGATCGTCGGCGGTCTGTTGGTGATCTGGCGGCTGTGGCAGGCGACGCGGTCGCCGGGGCCGTGACGACGACGATAGATGCCACCAAGTAGATCGCTCGCATCCAGATTCTGTCTCCGGGTATCGTCCGACCATGCCGTTGGAGCCGCCCAGTTTCGTACGACTGATGGAACGGATCGGGAGGCACAAATCTCACCTGTTTCGCAAATTGCACTGTTATGCTCGGGTGTCACAGGCAGGAGATCGCCCATGCCACGCACCACTATCGATCCAACTGTCGCCTCCGAAGTGGAGGTCAAAGCGGCGCATGAAGCCTCTCGCGTGCTCGAAACCAAGATTGGGGCCGGGGCCAAGGCAAGCGTACGGGTTCAGATCGTCGCGGCGGGCAGCGAGGTGACCACTCTGGATGTGCCGCCATCGGCCGTGCAACTGATCCGCAGCCTGTTGAAGGAGATGGGAGAGGGCAAGGCGCTGACGATTGTCGCCGATGACGCCGAAATCACCACGAACCAGGCGGCCGAATTGCTGCATGTGTCGCGGCCCTACGTCGTCGGTCTGGTCGAGAAGGGCGAGTTGCCTGCGCGGTTGGTCGGCAAGCAACGCCGGTTGCCGTTGAAGGCGGTCCTAGCGTTCAAGAAGGAGACGCAGGCGAAGCGGCAGAAGACGTTGGGTGAGTTGGTCGCGCACGACCAGAAGCTCGGCCTGCTGTGAGCGCATGATCAGTGAGCGACGAACCGCCCGCGACAGCACTCCTGGAGGCAAACGTGCTGTACCCGGCGCTGTTGCGCAACGTGCTGATGTACCTCGCGGTGCACGGGCTCTACCGGCCGCTGTGGTCGGAAGCGATCCACGTCGAATAGATGACGGCACTGCGACGTGAACACCCGGACGTGACCGAGCGACAAGTCGCACGCACGAAGCGCTTGATGAACGAGAACATGCCGGACGCCACGGTGACCGGATATAAAAAGTTGATTCCGAGTTTGGTGCTGCCCGATACGAACGACCGTCACGTGCTGGCGGCGGCGGTCCATGGCGGCGCGAGCGTCATCGTGACCCGGAACTTGAAGCATTTCCCGGCGAAGGCCCTTAAGCCGCACGGACGATCAGCTCACTCACCGGACGCGTTTGTCGTTGACTTGATCGGCCGAGACACGGACGCGGTTGTGACCGCGCTCGCCCAACTGCATTCGCAATTGCAGGCGCCGCTGTACAGCGGCGACGATCTACTGGCCGGATTGGAACGCCTGGAAATGCCGAAGACCGTCGCCCTGCTTCGGCCATTGGCAGGGCGACTGTAGCGAAGCGAACTACGCAGGAACCTCGAACGGAATGCACCCGCTGCATCGCATGCTGCATGCCTCGCTACAAAATTTATCTTTTATAATCAATAATTTAAAAATCCGGAGAGCAACCGGTCAACCCGGAAAAGCTGGTTGTGTAGCACCGGGGTAGCAAACCGGATGGTGTCTGTAAGTTCTGCGCGATTGCAGTCGCCACCTTGCTTTCCGCAGGTAGCGCTCTCGCTTAACAAACTGTCGCAGGTCAAACGGCCTTCTGCGACGCTTATGCAGTCAAAACAAACGCGCTGCTCGCATTGCTCTTGCTCCCTGTTGTCGCTGGCGTGGCAATGCCCCTGCGGCCTGCGCATCAAACCGGAGGCCGCTCAATGCGCTCGATCCTGAGGGGCACGTGTTTGTGCCAGGGGGTGCCGGCGATCACGTCTCGTGATTCCGCATCGGTGAGTTCGTTCAACGACACGCCCTTGCGATGAAGCACGCCGTCGGCATCGCGGTAGTCGATGCCGTGACCGTTGGGCAATGACACGTGTCCAAGCTGCATGGCGTCCGATAGCTCGATGAGGGTCTCTGCGCTGCCGCGCCGCGTGGTCAGGCGCACCCAATCTCCCTCGGCGCACCCGAGCGCTGCCGCGTCCTTTGGATGGATGCGCAATGTGCCGAACTGCCCCTTCTTGTGCCAGCCGGGATCTCGGATCGACGTGTTCGAGGTTTCACTACGCCTTTCGCCGGCTGACAAAACGTAGGGATAGGTTGGATCTGTCGGCAAACCGGCCGCTAATTTGGCGAGCTCGGGCATCATGTCGGGCAAATACAGATCGATGCGATGGCCGGGCCGGCGGACGGCCTGCCAGCTGTCGGCATAGTCACTATGAGCGAAGATCACGCCCGATGGCGAACGCAGGATTGCCTCGAACAGTCGATTGCCGGGGCCGAACAGTCGGCCACGGAAGCCTGCGCGGGCCGCTGCCTTTGGCTGCTGGCGGACGAACATCTGGCAGATGCCCCAGAGCGACGCGGCGGGTGCCAATCCCTTCGGCAGCGCCGGGCCGAGTGTGCGATAGAGGATGATCGATGCGTAGCGATTGAACCGCTTGTCGCGCAGAGCCTTCCACGAGAACGCCGCAGCAAACGTCGTCAATCCGGATCGGGCCGCACGCCGCAGGAAACCGTAGTCGTTTTCGCTGAGCACGCCGAGGGCCTCGACGAGGCGGGCGTGGATCTCGGCCTCGGTCAACGTACCGTCGCGCGGCTCGAACAAGGGCTGACGCAGATGGAAGCCGTTACGCGGGAACTCGAGATTGAAGAAGGTCGCCTCGGCTTTTTCGAACTGGCTTGAAGCGGGCAGCACATAATCTGCCTGCCACGCCGTCTCGGTCATCGCGACGTCAATGACGACGCTCAATTCGAGCGCACGCAGCGCTTGGCGCATGCGCTGACTGTCGGCGAGTGAGTGCGCAGGATTGGAGCTTTCGATGAACATGGCACGAAAGCGCTTCGGATGATCACTCAGAATCTCGTCGGGAATGACATTGCACGGGATTAGCCCCATGATGACACGCGCGCCAGTGACGGGCGTACGACCGTAATTCTCCGGCTTCGGCGCTCCGGCTTTGGCCTTCGACGCCGTCTTATCGCGTGTCGACTGCGAGAGCCCGAGGAGGGGCACGAAAGCGTTGTTGGTGCCGGGGCGCGCATAGTGCCCGGTCAGGAGCCAGACCAGACGTCCAAGATAGCTGGACAAGGTCGAATGCACATTCATCTGCACGCCGAGGTCCTCGATCATCGAGACGCTCTTGGCCTGCGCGATGCGTTGCGCTGTGCGGCGGAGCAAATCCTCGTCGACGCCGCAAACCGCTGCATATTCCGATACCGAGACGCGCCGAAACACGTCGGCAACCTCGGTGTAACCATTGGTATGCGCGGCAATCCAATCTGCGGCTGCGAGATTGTCCTGGACGATGATCGCAATAAGCGCTGCAAGGCACCACGCGTCTGTGCCCGGTCGAACGGCCAGATGGTAGTCCGCCATCGCCGCCGTTTCGCTGCGGCGCGGATCGATGATGACGAGCGCGCGCGCCGGATCCTTCTTGATGTCGTTCAGGACCTCGCGGCTGCGTGCAAAACCGTGCGACTGCCAAGGGTTCTTGCCAACGAACACGGCCACTTCGCAGTGCTCGAAATCACCGTGGACGCCAGAGCCCATCATCTTGCCTTGGACCCAGGCTTCGCCCGTCTTCTCCTGTGCCAAGGCGTTTGAGCGATACTTGATGCCAAGGGCTGCGATGGTGCTGAAGGCATAGGTGGCGCCAAGGTGGTTGCCCTGACTGCCGCCGCCATAGTGGAAGATGCTCGCGCCGCCGTGCTTCGCTTTGATGGCCGCAAGTTTGTCAGCGATTTCTTGAATCGCGGTGTCCCAATCAATGGCTTCGTAGGTGCCGTCCGCGCGCCGTCGCAGGGGCGATGACAGGCGGTCGGCGCCATTCTGGTAGTAGTCCATGCGTTGCGATTT
>JANNXS010000373.1:0-5308 GCA_031409695.1 Hyphomicrobiaceae bacterium | reverse complement strand
GAAGCGCTCCGTGTTCGGCGATTTGAACCAGCACGGGCCCGATAGCATTCGCTTCTATTCTAAGACCAAGACGGTCACGAGCCGCTGGCCAAGCGGCATCAAGAGCGGGGCCGATTTCAGTATTCCGACGATGAAGTGAGGCCGTAAAATGGCGAGCTTTCGCGAACTAATTGAGCTGGCCAAGAAATCAATGACGATTGAGGCTCAGCAACAGCTTGTTGAGCTTCAGGAGGCTCATCTTGCGACACGCGAGGAGAATGTACGGCTTCGCGAAGAGATTGCCGCACTGCGGGTTTTTCTCGCAGACAAAGGCAAAATCGATTGGGAACCTCCATTTTACTTCAAACGTGATGGCGACACAAAGCAGGGACCATATTGCCAGAAGTGTTACGATGCTGACGGCAAGTTGGTGCGACTGCAAACCGGGTATGCCTATTCCGGGTATTGCTTGGTCTGCAAACTAGGCTACGACTAACCATGGACTACTCCACCATCATCACCACGCGCCCTGGCGTTCGCAGCGGCAAGCCGTGCATCCGCGACACGCGCATGACGGTCACGGATGTGCTGGAATACTTGGCTGGCGGCATGTCGGAAGATGAAATCCTCGCCGACTTCCCTTACATCACGCGCGACGATATCCGCGCCTGCCTCGCGTTCGCTGCGGACCGTGAGCGTCGTATTCTTACAGCCACAGAGCTGTGAAGCTTCTCTTTGACGCGAACCTTTCGCCAGCGCTGGTGCGGCGGCTCGCAGATGCGTTTCCAGCGTCAGAACACGCACTGTTCATAGGCCTTGGTCCCGCCCCAACGGATGACGCCATCTGGGCGCACGCGGCAAACAATGGTTTCGTGATCGTAAGTAAAGATGTTGATTTCTATCGGCTCAGCAGCGTCAACGGCGCACCGCCGAAAGTTGTCTGGCTGAGGGTCGGCAACGGACCGACGTCCGCTGTCGAGGATTTTCTCCGCAAAGCCGAAGCACGACTGGTTGATTTTGCGGCCGATCCGTTTGCGGCGCTTCTGATCCTTGGTCGCTCGAACTGAGTTCGGCATCAAGGAAGGCGCGAAACGCGTCGTTGATGGCCGCGGTCCGATCACTCCACAACTGACTCTGCACGACTTTCATTGCGGCGACACCGCTCACGACAGCGGCCTGATCTGCGGATTTGCAGGGCTTTGTCGGGCGAGGCACCTTTTCTTTCACCCGTTCGAGGGCTAGACCGCCCAACGGCGGCGCCCGTGCCTTGTGCCCGACGTGCCCTGAAGTTTCGCGCGACCGAACGAAAGGCAAACTGATGCAGAAAATCAAGGTAGCAGGCACCGTCGTCGAGATGGACGGCGATGAGATGACCCGCATCATCTGGCAAAACATCAAAGACAAGTTGATCCACCCCTACTTGGATCTGAACCTCGAATACTATGACCTCTCGGTTCAGCACCGCGACGCAACCAACGATCAGGTGACCATCGACTCAGCCAACGCCACGAAAAAACACGGCGTCGCCGTGAAGTGCGCGACCATTACGCCGGACGAGGGCCGCGTGAAGGAATTCAGCCTCAAGGAAATGTGGAAGAGCCCGAATGGCACCATCCGCAACATCCTCGGCGGCGTCATCTTCCGAGAGCCGATCATCTGCAAAAACGTACCGCGCCTCGTGCCGGGCTGGACCAAGCCCATCATCATCGGCCGCCACGCCTACGGCGATCAATACCGCGCCACCGATTTCAAGTTCCCAGGCGCGGGCACACTGACAATGAAGTTCGTCGGCAATGACGGTCAGGTGATCGAGCGGGAAGTCTTCAAAGCGCCAGCCTCCGGCGTCGCCCTGGCGATGTACAATCTCGATGAAAGCATCAAGGATTTCGCGCGCGCGTCGATGAACTACGCCCTCAACCGCGGCTACCCGCTCTATCTCTCGACCAAGAACACCATCCTGAAACAGTATGACGGTCGCTTCATGGAGATCTTCCAGCAGATCTTCGATGCCGAGTTCAAAGCCAAATACGACGCGGCTAAGATCACCTACGAGCATCGCTTGATCGATGACATGGTGGCCGCCTCCATGAAGTGGAGCGGCGGCTATGTCTGGGCCTGCAAGAACTATGATGGCGACGTGCAGTCCGACACTGTTGCCCAGGGTTTCGGCTCGCTCGGCCTCATGACGTCCGTGCTGCTCACACCTGATGGCAAGACCGTCGAAGCCGAAGCCGCCCATGGCACCGTCACGCGTCACTTCCGCGAGCACCAGAAGGGCCGCGAAACATCGACCAACTCCATCGCGTCGATCTTCGCCTGGACCCGCGGCCTTCAGCACCGTGCTAAGCTCGACAACAACCCGCAGCTGGCGAAATTCGCTGACACGCTGGAAAAGGTGTGCGTCGACACGGTCGAGGCCGGCCACATGACCAAGGATCTAGCCCTCCTTGTCAGTGACAAGCAGGTTTGGCTGTCGACGACCGGTTTCCTCGACAAGATCGACGAGAACCTACGCAAAGCGATGACAGCTTGAAGGCATGGCCGCACGTGGTGTCAGACGTCTGCGTCTGACACCACGTGCGCGAGACACTCAGGCAGTCAGGAGTGACAATGACCGACGTCCACTGGAACCGTCTCACGGCCGCTGAATTGACAGAACTCGCGGCCCGCGATGCCATTGTCCTTCTGCCGGTCGCCTCGACCGAGCAGCACGGTCCCCACCTCGCGACCGGCGTCGACATGTTCCTCGGCATGGATGGCTGCACTCGCATCGCCAAGAAGGTGTCGACGCATCGGCCGTGCATTGTCGCCCCATCGGTTTGGATGGGGCTCGCTGAGCATCACGTTGCCTTCGGCGGCACTTTCACAGTACCGCTGACGGTCTGGCACGCGCTGCTGCGCGAGTTGTGCCGATCCATTCTGCGCGCCGGGTTCAAGAAAATCCTGCTGATCAACAGCCACGGTGGCAATGTCTCAGCGTTGAACGCGCTGACCGTGGAACTGTCGATGGAGCTCGACGCGAAGATCGCAACCACAACACTCTACACCGTTGCCCAGGACCGCGGCGCTTACGCTAATATTCTTGAAGATCAGAAAGGGGTGATGCACGCGTGCGAGGCTGAGACGTCGATGATGATGGTGATCGCCCCCGACTGTGTAAGGATGGCAAAACTTCCCGACGCACATGGACCAAATAGCACCCGCGAGTCCGCGCTGGCGCGTCCCCTGCACGTGTGGAAGTCGTTCAAAGACTTGTCGGCGACAGGCGTGTTCGGCGATGCGCGCCGCGCGTCTGCGGAAAAAGGTGAAAAGCTGCTTGACGCTGCAGCCGAAGGTGTAGCGGAGTTGCTGATCAAGGGCGAACCTTGGAATTGATGCGGGCGCGCTGGACATCGGCACCGCCACATAACCTTTTAAGCACGAGCCACGAACGCCGCCGACTCGACCAATCCAGATGGAAACAGACCAATGCCAATTCTGCGTGTCTTGCTTCTGGTTTGCGCGCTGACTGTGCCTGCCATGGCGCAAGACGCCTATCCCTCGCGCAACGTTTCGATGATCATCCCCTTTGCGGCTGGCGGCAGCTCGGACGTCATCGGGCGCATCGTCGGAGAAGAGGTCTCCAAAGCACTCGGCGTACCGATCATCTTTGAAAACGTTGCAGGTGCGGGCGGTTCAACAGGCCTCACGCGGGCTGCGTCCGCCAAACCCGACGGTTACACAATCACCATTGGCAACACCGGCACCAACGCGGCCGCGTACGCCATCTATCCAGACATCAAGTACAAACCCTCGGATTTTGTCGCGCTTGGCCTCATCGCGCGCACGGCATCGGTCGTTGCCGTGAAGAAAGATTTCCCAGCCAAGACGGTCTCTGAGTTCGTTGCCTATGCGAAGGCCAACCCGGGCGCCGTGAAGCTCGGGCATGCAGGCGTCGGCTCGTCGAACTATGTCATCTGCCAATCCTTCATCAAGGCAGCTGACGTCGATGTGACCTTGATCGGTTACCGCGGGGCGGCGCCGGCCCTCACGGATGCCATTGGCGGCCATATTGACGGCGTCTGCGATGCAGCAACATCGCTTGCAGGCACCATGCAAGATGGCCTTGTCCGCGGCCTTGTGATCGGCGGATCGGCCAAACTCGCAAGCCTGCCGGCCATCCCAAACGCTGCCGAAGCGGGCATCCCCACTTTCCAAGCCGGCGGATGGAACGCATTGTTTGCGCCAGCTGGTACGCCCGAGACCGTCGTTGCGCGTCTCAACGAGGCTGTCAGAAAAGCTTTGGCATCGGATGCGGTACGCACACGGTTTGAGCAGCTTTCATCCACTGTTCCGGCAGCCGACGAAGCGTCACCGGCAGCGGTGACAGCGTTGATTGCTGGCGAGATCGTCAAGTACAAGGCGATCCTGCCGCCGGTGCAGAAGTAGAGCTCTACCCATCAACGCCGCGCTGTTGCACAAGCGCCATGGCGAATTGGCCGTTACCGACAGACCAGTCGGAATAGTCGTTTTCGTGCATAAAAATGAACACGTCCTTCGGTGACACCGCAGCACCGGTTGTGAGATTGTCGGTTATGGCCGCGTAAAGGGTGCTTTTCATCGCATCGCTGCGACCGCGCCGCATGGTGATCTCGACAACAACGAGGCGGTCCGAGCGGGCAATGCCATTAAAGGTCCTATCGTAGAAAAACGTGTCGGGATCGTAAGCACTGACGAGGTTGAACAGCTCGCTCTCAGGCATGCCAATCGAGGTCACAAGCGCATCGTGGATGCCTCTGGCGATTGCGGACTTGATGTCAGCTGACGTGTCGCGATGAACGGCGGTGCGAACGAACGGCATGTATAACTCCAAGGCAGTCATGTGAGGTCTTGGACTATACAATCTTTGCAGACAGGGAAATAACGGCATTTCCTCTGTGCCTTTGTGAGCTTCACTCACATGACCAAACGTCTGCCGTTACCCCTCAACGCCCTGCGTGCGTTCGAAGCTGCGGCGCGGCTCGGCCTTATGACACGTGCCGCGGATGAGCTTGCTGTGACCCACGGCGCCGTCAGTCGGCATATTCGACAACTTGAGGAACGCCTCGGCGTTGACCTGTTCGCGGGCAGCCGTCACCGACCGGTACTCACGGCCGAGGGTCAACAACTCCTGCAGGGTCTCGCACCAGCATTCGACCAGATCGATCATGCCGTCCGCGCGGTCAGCCGTCACGCCGACGATGTTCTGGACGTCGCCTGCCTCAGCACATTTGCGATGCGTTGGCTCATTCCGCGCTTGCACAGGTTTCAGGCCTCGCATCCCACCGTCGAGGTTCGCCTGACAACGGAC
>JANNXS010000372.1:0-3001 GCA_031409695.1 Hyphomicrobiaceae bacterium | reverse complement strand
CGTGCCCGCGTTCATGTTCTGGTGGCTCGCCGGGACGGCCATGGGGCGCGGCGCCCGTGATGCCGGGGCCTTCCGGACGTGGACGGCGCCGTTCACGGCGCGACGCGCCGTCGCCGCGGCGCTGGCCTGCGCGTGCCTCTTCGCCGCGTGGTGGCAGGTGAGCTTCTGGAACCGCGAGGCCTGGTACTTCGCGGGCTTCAAGCAGATCCGCCAGGCCAACATGCCTGCGGCCGTGCGCTCGCTCGAGCGGTCGCGGGCCTGGGGCCCGCGCGAGGTGAACTCGATCTACGAGCTCGGCAACGCCTACGAATACCTGATCAAGAAGTTCGCAGACGACTCCGGTCATACGGCAGCAGAGTTCTACACCAACCGCACCGTCGTTCACTTGATGACGCAATTGCTGTCCCCAAAAGCCGGCGAGTCAATCTACGATCCCACTTGCGGCACCGGTGGCATGCTGATCTCGGCGCTGGACGAGGTGAAACGGTCAGGCGGTGAATACCGCACACTCAAGCTCTACGGGCAGGAACGGAATCTGATCACTTCATCGATTGCTCGAATGAACCTGTTCCTTCATGGCGTGGAAGACTTCGATATCAGCAGAGGCGACACCCTTGCTGATCCGAAGCATATCGATGATGACAGGCTGCGCCAGTTCGATGTGATCCTTGCCAACCCGCCTTATTCCATCAAACAGTGGGATCGCGAAGCTTGGAACGGTGACAAGTGGGGCCGCAACACACTAGGCACCCCGCCGCAGGGCCGCGCCGATTACGCTTTCCAGCAGCACATCATGACCAGTCTTACATCGAAGGGTCGCTGCGCGGTGCTCTGGCCGCACGGCGTTCTGTTCCGCAATGAAGAACAGACCATGCGCGCCAAGATGATCGAGCAAGATTGGGTCGAGGCCGTCATCGGGCTGGGCCCCAACTTGTTCTACAACTCCCCAATGGAGTCTTGCATCCTCATCTGCAACCGCAAGAAAACTGCTGCACGCAAGAGCAAGGTGATCTTCATTGATGCTGTGAGCGAGGTCACCCGAGAGCGCGCACAGAGCTTCCTTAAAACCGAGCACCAGAATCGCATCCTGACTGCCTTCAAAACCTTTGTGGATGTGCCCGGTTTCGCCAAAGTCGCCAACCTGGACGAGATCGGCGCTAAAGCGGGCAACCTGTCGATTCCACTGTACGTGAAGCGCATTGCCGCCGCCGTCGCAACCGACAGCAATGGCGACGTGATATCGCTTCGCTCTGCTTGGGATCAATGGCAAACCGACGGCCGCACCTTCTGGATACAGATGGATGCTCTGGTGGAAACGCTGGATGGGCTAATTACGGAGGACATCGAGAGTGTCAGATAACAACAAGCTGAAGCCAGACTGGAAGGTCTGGCGCTTCGACCAAATGGCGACCAATGTCAATGTCCGCATCGAAAACCCGTCCGAGTCTGGGATGGCGCACTACGTTGGCCTTGAGCATCTGGATGCCGATTCGCTGAAGATTCGGCGCTGGGGCACGCCCGACGATGTCGAAGCGACTAAGCTGATGTTCAAGAAGGGCGACATCATTTTTGGTCGCCGCCGGGCTTACCAGCGCAAGCTCGGCGTCGCCGAGTTCGATGGGATTTGCTCGGCCCATGCAATGGTGCTGCGGGCTAAGCCTGACGTCGTGATTCCAAAATTCCTCCCGTTCTTCATGCAGAGCGATATCTTCATGAACCGCGCGGTAGAAATTTCCGTAGGTTCGCTGTCGCCCACGATTAATTGGAAAACGATGGCAGCGCAGGAGTTTGCACTGCCGCCGATGGAGGAACAAAATCGGCTTGCTTCATTGCTTTCAGCACAGAGCGTGGTCATTGAGGCAAAGCAACAGGTGCTGTTTGAACTTGAAAGGTGTCTGAAGTCGACTCGGGCACAAGTTCTCCGTGAGGGGTTAACTGGGCAGCTTGACAATACGACAGGGCAACCTATTGGTTGGACCCGCGTTCCGCTCGGCAACTTGGTGGAATTTCTTGATCACAAGCGGGTGCCAATCAGGGAGGCGGACCGATCCAAGCGCAGAGGTCAGTATCCGTACTACGGTGCCTCGGGGGTGATCGATTCCATTGATGATTACCTGTTTGATGAAGAGCTAATCCTTGTAGGCGAAGATGGCGCCAATGTGCTGGACAGGTCTTCACCCTTGGCCTTTAAGGTGGGCGGGAAAATCTGGGTGAATAACCACGCTCACGTTTTACGCGTTCTTCCGCCGAACAATATTGACTACCTTGTGGACTACTTGGAGTCGATTTCCTACAAGCCTTATGTAACAGGTACTGCCCAGCCAAAAATTAATAAGGCCGCCCTTAGTGGAGTTCTTGTGCCGGTGCCGCTAAGCGAAGAGCAGAAAGCAATTGCAGGTGTTTACGCTCAATTCTTAGAAGGCAAAAACGGGCTGGCGCGTGAGTTGAAGTCATTAAGAGATTTGTATCGTGTGACGCAGGCGGGTGCGGGAGAAACTAATGTTTAACGAATCCAACACCGTCGAGGCCTACGTCCGCGATCTACTCACTGGCACCATCAAAGCTGTCCCGGCCAACACAGCCCAAGAGCCTCGAGCCAGCTACGGTCTTAGCGCCAAAGGTATCGGCTGGCTCTATGCGGCGCCGGCTGACGTGCCACGCCAGATTCAGGAGGTCTTGGTCGAAACTTGGCTTCGCGATGCGTTGATCCGCCTGAACCCAGAGATTGCCGCCCAGCCCGATCGAGCCGATGAGGTGCTCTACAAGCTGCGCGCCATCGTTTTGTCCGTGCGCTCGGATGGCTTGATCCGTGCCAATGAGGAAATGACCGCCTGGATGCGAGGCGAGCGCTCCATGCCCTTCGGCCACAACAACGAGCATGTGCCCGTGCGGCTGATTGATCTTGAAGATGCATCTCAAAATCAGTACATCGTCACGCAGCAGTTTACCTATCGTGCTGGCCCTGCAGAGCGCCGCGCCGATTTGGTCTTGCTGATCAATG
>JANNXS010000371.1:0-6738 GCA_031409695.1 Hyphomicrobiaceae bacterium | reverse complement strand
CTTCAGGCAAAAGTGCGTTCGATAAACCAATACGCAGAAATGATACCAATGCCATAGGTAGCTGCGCGGATTGCGACAGGAGCCGCCGCGACTGCATAGCGCCGCAACACCGCGAGAACGCCCGCCGTCGCCAGCACAATCGCCAACTGCCCCGCCTCAACCCCCAGATTGAACGTCAGCAAAGCGGTCGGCACGTCGCCTTCGGGCAAGCCAATCTCGTACAGCGCCCCGGCAAAGCCAAAGCCGTGGAGCAAGCCAAAGCCGAATGCCACCAGCCAAGGAATGCGTTCCGACAGGCGCGGTCGGTCGGAGTCTTTCTTCAGTATCTCCACCGCCAAAAACAAAATCGAAAGCGCAATCACAGATTCCACCGGCCGCTGTGGCAATCCCAAAAAGCCCAAGGTTGTGCCAATCAGCGTCAACGAATGCGCCACGGTAAACGCCGTCACCGCCTTTGCCACCGTCGTCACCCCCGATAGCAACAGCACCAAAGCGACAACAAACAACAAATGGTCATAGCCGAAAACGATGTGGTCGATGCCCGTAACAAAATAGGTTTTCGCCACCTGCCAGCGATCAGGCTTTGCCTGGATGACAGCCATCGGCTCATTGGCGGTCAGCCGCATCGCTTGCACTGGCCTACCCAGCGGCGCAACGCGGACGAGCACATCGGTTTGGCTCGCCGAGAACGACGAAAGCCCGATGGATTTGCCCGTGACGTCGCCCGCGCACCGCACCTCAGCAGTTGTCACCACCGCCAGCGCCGCCATCGCCCGCACCGGCTGCCCCACCACCGCACATCCTGCTGGCAGCACCGGCTGCGTCGCCGGAGTCACCCCGCTGCGCATCGGCGCTTTCCACACCAGTCGCCAGTCTTGCGCACCGGATTGGCTGAACTCGATATAGCCGGGGCGGAGCTCGTCTGCTTGCGCCGGGGACACCGCGCAGCACAAAACCAACAAAGCCAGCAGCGCACTTGTTAAGACTTGGCGCATCACGGCTTAGCAATTGTAATCGTATAGCCGTCGAGCAATGTCTGATACGCCTTTGCCTCGCGCGCCTTTGCGGTCTCGGCGCGCCAGTCATTCTCTACACGTTGGCGGACTTGCGACAGCACAGGCGCCTCACCCGCCGAAACCCCACGCACGCGAACAAGGTGTTGGCCAAAGCCAGAGGCAACCGGCCCCGTCCATTCGCCCACCTTCACCCCCGCCAACGCCTGCGCAAAACCTTCCCCAAACTCCTTAGCAATATCTGCGCGATCTGTATCCTCAACAGAACGAGGCAGCGAGATCGGCGCACCCAGAACCTGCCAATCGCCCCCACGCGCCAGCTTAGCCTTCACCGCACCAGCATCATCTTCACCCAGATATATCTGGTCGAAACTCACCCGAGCACCCGCCGCATACCGCGCAACATTCGCATCGAGATACTGCTGCAAAGTCGCATCATCCGCCGCAACATTCTCCGCCTGCGCCGTCGCCAAATACTCCATCTTTGCGCGCAACCGCCGCCGGATAATCGCATCATCGGCCTCTAGCCCCAGCCGCAAGGCCTCGCGGTAATACACCTCTTCTTTGATATGATCGCGGATCAACCCGTCCAGCTCGCCCGCCGATGGCGCACGCTGCCAGGTCTGCACAAACCGCTCCGCCAACACGCCAACTTGGCGCGCATCAATCTCAATAGCCCGCCCAGCCGGATCAACCGCCTCCCCCCGCCAAGCGGAGAAAGCGAAGACCGCAAGGCCAGCGGCAAGGAAGTGCACAAGTGGTTCGCGCAGCCAAGCACGCAGGTTTGTTGCCATGTCCATATCCGCCCCTCGCTCTCAACCCATGCGATAAGGCGAACAGCGGCTGAACGCAAACACCTCCGAACCCAATAGGGTTCGCAAGGCCGACCGGCCGCCCTTGGCTTTGCGAGGTATGCCCCCGTCGCGGTATCGCGACAAACCAAGGAACCCACCATTCAAGGCCAAACACCCCCGAACCCAAAGGGTTCGCAAGGCCGACCGGCCGCCCGAGCTTATGCGAGGTAGCCAAGGCAACGGACGTTGCCGCCCGGCTTGAGGGCTAATCAAAAAAACGCCCGCCCCCCGGACGAAGTCCGCAACAAAACCCTTTCGGGCAGCATTTTAACGCAGAGAAAATGGTGCCCGGAAGAGGAACCCAATATTTCGGCTAATATTTTGTTATAATTCAGCGAGTTGCGTTTGATTTTTCGTCGTGGCACTGACCGTGGCACTGAAAAATTTTGCTTGAGTGGTTCGTGTCCCGAAACCTCTTTAACGCTAAAATTATCGTCGCAGAAAAAGGCTTACGAGGCCAGCGATCAAAAGCGCAAAAAAGGTGAGTAAATTAGGGCGCGTCGTAACGCGCCCCGATTAGGCTTCATTGCTTGGGGTGCGGTTGGCGCAGGACGATCTGGCCGTTCATTGGGATAACCGAGAGCATGAGCGAAAACCCTTTGCCGTCCCGGTGCGGCCATGCGGCTCCGACCTTAGTCCAGAAACTGTCGTCGCCCTTGTTGGTGACATGCCATGCTTGGAAAGCGGGAGTTTTAGGTTCGGTGCTTGCTGCGCTGATGGTTGTGCGTGCCATGATGAAGTTCCTTTCGTTCCGGTGTGGCTCGTTGCCACCCTCCGTTAGACCGCGCGCTTAAGGGCGGGCGTCATGTCCTACACGGGTGAGCGAAGCGAACGGCGCGGGCCGGACATTGACGCACGACCGCGCGCGGTCAGGAAAGGGTGATTGAAACGGGCTGGGCCGGGACGGGGGCCATCTGGTCGAAAGGCAAAACTCGACAGTATTGTAGCAAGATCGACCAAAGTGGTTTGCAGTCGAACAGTTGGCTGCTTACTGATGATGGGAACTATTCGTTGCGGGGGCAAGGCGTTGACACTGGCTGGGCAAGCTCAGGGACCGAACATGGATTTCGCTTTGCACACCATAGGGTGGCAGGCATTTCAGGATTTGGTAGCGAGCATAGCAGAAGTAAATTTTGCGCGTCCTGTAACGCGAGTGGCAAAGGTCGCCGATCATGGTCGGGATGGCTCATTTTTCGGCGTTCCAGATAAACCACTAGCTGCGCAGGACAAGCGCGAAACAACAATCCAGTGCAAGCATTTCAGCTCGGCTACCTCGAAGTTGACGGCAGCCTCTCTCAAGAGGGAATTGGAGTCAGTCCGTAAGTTGGCCGCCAGCGGCAAAGCTGCTGGCTACATGCTCGTTACAAACGCCAATGTCACCGAAGGCGACCGGCTTTCGATTGTCGATGCACTGCGCGACTGCGGAGTATCGCGGCCTTATGTATTTGGGCGCGAATGGGTTATTGCCAAAATCCTAGAACATCCTCGCGTCCGGGCCTTAGTGCCGAGAGTCTATGGCCTGGGCGATCTCGGCTGGATCAATGATGAGCGCGCGAAAGAGCAGGCCCAAGCCATCCTCGACACGATGGGGGACGATCTGCGCTGTTATGTGCCGACCAAGGCCCATCGTGACGCTGTCAAGGCGCTGGATGAGCATCGGTTCGTGATGCTACTAGGCGATCCTGCGGTTGGCAAATCGACCATCGCAGCGGCCCTATGTGTCGCCGCAACGGACGAAGACGGCTGCGAAGTGTACTACGTGAGAAGCCCTGAGGAATTTGTTTCGTCGTGGGATCCGACAACGGAGAACCGCTTGTTCTGGATCGACGATGCCTTTGGATCGATCCAATACGCCCCTTCTTTGATGGAAAAATGGAACAAGGTTTTCCTGACCATGAAAGCCGCCGTGCGAAGGAACAATAGGTTCGTGCTGACTTCCCGAACCTATATCTGGCGGCAGGCAAGGACCGATCTCAAGACACAGGTTTTCCCGCCGCTTGAGCGCGGTCATGTCGTCGTGGATGTGGAAAAACTGACAATCCCCGAAAAACAGCGAATCCTCTACAACCATCTCAAATTTGGCGATCAGTCGAAAAAGTTCCTAGTCTATTGCAAGCCATTCCTTGATGCTGTGGTCAACTCAGACGAGTTCCGCCCAGAGATTGCTCGACGTCTCGGTAACCCTGTGTTCACCGAAGGTTTGGAGCAAACCGAACAAGGCATCGCGAGGTTCTTCGCTGAACCGGAAAACTTCCTCAGAGAAACTATCGCGAACCTTGCGCGACCGTTCCGCGCTGGGATCGGGTTGATTTTCGTCAATGCTGGGCGGCTTCCAACTCCTATCGTTCGTGACGATGCGGCTGGCATGGTTTGCGATCTTTTCGGAGTCGATGTGTCTGCTATCTCTAATGCGTTGATAAGCATGAAGGGCAGTTTTGTTGTCAGGGTAGACGAGGGCGAGCAGTCCTATTGGACCTACAAGCACCCGACAATAGCAGATGCGTTCGCTGCACACATCGGCGAGAACGATGAACTCATCGAGCTTTACGTTCGAGGTGCCAAGCTCTCACAGATGATGCGCGAGGCAGTTTGTGGGGCAATCAGCGTCAAAGGTGCAAAGGTTGTCGTTCCCGCCGCGCTATATGACACTTTGTTGGAGCGGTTCAGCACGGCGAAGGGTCTGACTGCTGATGACTTAAACCGGTTTCTCCTGCGGCGTTGCAGCGATCCCTTTATCAAGAGGTTTGTCGGCAGATTCCCGAAGTATTGCGAAGAGCGACGTGGCCCAAGATACAATGCGACGGCTGACAACTGGGTATTACTGATGCTCCGACTTTCGCGGCTTGGATGTTTGCCTGACGCTGCGAGGGTAAAGGTGATCGAGCAGCTCGAAAGTCAAATCCAGTATGATGCAAATGCGGACTTCCTTGAAGGACGGGCTGATTTTGAGGCATTCCTGACTGAAGAGGAACAGGAGCGAATGATCGACCTCGCCCGTAGCGTACTGGGCAACCTAACCGAGCTGATCGACGATCATGCGCGTGACTATTCAATGAACCTCGACTGGGACCCTGACGATTGGTTTGACGATCTGCTGAGCTGCGTTCGATCACTTGGCGAATTGTTCCCTGACGATAGCGAAGTGGAGGCTTCGATCGCCTCGGCAGAAAAGCGCGTGGAAGTGAAGATTGAGGAACTCAAGGAAGGTAGAGAAGAGGAGCCTGACCCTGACGATTACCGACATGCCACAGGCAGCGCGGCAACTTCAGGCGGCGGGCGTTCGATTTTCGACGACTTGGTGTGAACTCCAATATCATCATAACGAATATGCTTAGCGTCGCCTAAAGCCCCAATCCCCGGTCACGCCCCAAATCCAATCCATGATTGAATGCCAGTTCGTGGCCAAGCGTGCGCCCGCTGGCGATGCCGATGCCCAGTTCGCGCTTGCGGTTGGCGAGGAGCGATTCGAGTTGCGGGTCACGTCCGAGACCTTCGGCCATGTCCGCCATCTTTGATCGCGTTGCATGGTGGCGCGTCATGTCGCCAGACTCATAGCTTATCTGCGCGCGTTCCTTTAACTTTTGCCAGCGGGTAACAAACCGGTTGGCTCGCTCATGTGTGGTCTCGCGGATTTTCTGTTCGGCCTTCATGGCGCGGATGGCGCGCCCGAATTTTCCGTCTGCGGCTTCGTGCGCCAGCGACTGATTGCCTGTGTAGGCGCGCTCAATATCGCGGGAATAGTTCACGCCAAAGGCGTTTAGGTCTTTGCGCGCTGTGGTCAGCTCCTCATACATCGGCACATACCGGCTTTGTTGCCTGAGCTGGGTCAACGTGATGCCGTCTTCCTGCGCCAGAAATATGGTGCTGACGGCGCGGGCATGGCGGCGGATGGCCATCCGCGCACGAACCTGCCGATCATCCAGCAGCTCTGGCGCTTTCGGCAGCCGCAGCCCCTCGAACATGCCGCGCACTTTTTTCGGCAACTTGCGGACGATTTCGGCGACGCGCTCACGGAAGCTGATCCCGCGCCGCTCGGCAAAACGCTGCTCCGCCTCTTCGCGGCTATAATCTGAAGCCATGTCCTTCGCTCTCTCGCGCGAAAGGGTGCGGACGAGCGTTGTAGCATCGGCAAAGTCGTCCTTGCAATAATGAAGCGAGACGGACTCTCGGTGGCGCGACAGCGCAACATAGCTGCTGTGCTGATCCATTCCCGGTGTGGCAAGGACATAGGCGCGGTCTACGGTTACGCCTTGCGACTTATGGATGGTCGCGGCGCAACCGTAGTCGATATGGGAATAGCTCTTGGTGTCGAATGCGATGCTGCGGCCATCGTCGAGCATCACAGCCATACGTTGCGCGCTGACGGATTGCAGTGTGCCGAGACTGCCATTTTTGACACCCAGGTCGCGGTCGTTGCGCAGAAACATTACGCGGTCGCCTTTGGCAAAGCTGCGCTCGCCGCGTTCGACTTGCATGGCGATGTCTTCGCCAAGTTTGCCGCTGGCGCGCAACCGCTCGCGGGCTGCCAGATTGAGGGCGCACACTTCGTCATTTGTGTGCGTGAGAATGATGCGGCTGTCGTTCGGATTGGCGATACGCTCGCGATCCCAAGTGTCGATCAACTCGCCGCGCGCTGCTTCGCGCGTTTCGGCGGTATGGACCATGCCGTGCTCGCCATAGTCGGCAAGCGCCGCGCCGGTGCGTCCGGTGGCGAGTTGGCGCGTCGCATAGCGCTGCCAGTCGATCTGCTGCCGCCTGATTTCGGTGATCTCAACGCCGCCATGTCGCTCGGCAATTGAACGAAACGCTGCGCCCGCTTCGATGGCCTGCAACTGCTGCGGATCGCCAACCAAAACGACCTTGGCCCCGGC
>JANNXS010000370.1:0-2881 GCA_031409695.1 Hyphomicrobiaceae bacterium | reverse complement strand
CCCCGCATCCTTCGGGCACATCGAGGAAGGTGAACGATGAGGAAAATCATCGTCGGCGCCATGGTTTCCATGGATGGCGTCATGCAGGCCCCCGGTGGGCCAAGTGAAGATCCAACCCAAGGCTTCAAGTTTGGCGGCTGGCTGATGCCGTACAACGATCAGGATTTCGGCGAAGAGATTGACCGCATCTTCAAGAATTTCGATCTTTTGCTGGGCCGCAAGACTTACGAGATTTTCGCGGCCTACTGGCCCTCTTCAGGCTTCTGATGGTGATATACCTTCCAATGTCGCTTGCCGACTTGAACCACCAGGAAGAAGCGCTGTGGCGTCGGCCAGTGCTGCGGCCTCTGGAGTATCCTTTTGGCAACGTAACTTGGCGTTTGGTTCTCTGCACAAACTGTTTCGTCATCCGATAAGAATTAGTGTTGCTTATGGTTCATAAGCAAAATAGATAAATCGCGTAGGTTGCATGTGATTCCTCCCGACCACGACTTAAAACTGTTTGTAACGAGTAAGAGAGTATCCAAGATGAAATGTACGATTGTTGCGACACTGTTCCCCGCCCATTCCACGTCCGGCGCGGCGCGCGCGATCACACTGACTGGGCTTCAGCGCCCACATTTCCGTCTTGCGGCTGCGCCTATTGGTTATGGCGTCTGGGCGGGCGTGGCAGCTCAGAAGCATGGCGTCTATCGCAATTTCCTCAAGCGCGCACTCGACGTGATCCTCGTGGTGCTTTCTGCCCCGGTGGTGCTGCCAATCGTCTTGGTCCTCGCTTTGCTTGTCGCCCGCGAAGGCGGGCGCCCGTTCTACAGCCAGTCCCGCGTCGGCAAGGACGGTCTCGCGTTCCGGATGTGGAAACTGCGCACGATGGTGATCGACGCCGATGCGCGCATGGACGCATATCTAGCGGCAAACCCGGCGGCGAAAGCTGAATGGGATCGCAATCAGAAGCTTCGTGTTGATCCGCGCATCACCCGGATCGGTCGGCTCTTGCGCAAAAGCTCGCTCGATGAACTTCCGCAGCTCTTCAACGTTCTCACAGGTGACATGGCCATCGTGGGTCCGCGCCCCATGTTGTTGAATCAGCAGAGCCTCTACCCGGGCGTCGCCTACTCGCTTGTCCGTCCGGGCCTGACTGGGCTGTGGCAGACGACCGGCCGCAACCAGACCTCGTTCGAGGCGCGTGCCGATTACGACACTGTCTATGTCGATACGCTTTCGTTTTTGTCTGATGTTCAGATCATTCTGAAAACCGTTCAGGTCGTGGCGAAAGGAACGGGTTGCTAAGAAACAGGCCCCGGCCGCAAGGTCATCGGGGCAGTATCTGTCTGATGTCTAGGTAACTTGTTATTAGTAGGTGTGGTTATGAACGTAGCAACGAGTTCGGTTTTTCGTTCGGCGGTGAAAGTACCTCAGACCTTCATGTCGGAGTTCACACGTGAGGGCCTTGATCTCGAGGCATCCGGATCGGACGCCGCAACCGGCCCTATCATTTGGAACCTCCCCGGTTTTTGCGGAGCGGCCCGTGTTGGCACGGCCTTTGGTGATCTGCCGATCGAGGCACTGCGCCTGCGCGACGAAATTCGCACATCGGCCGGATCCATGGTGCGCGTGAAGTGGATCGACAAGGTGCATCTTGATGCCGGCTTTATCAACAAGCATCCCGATTGCCATCCGATCCGCATTGCGGCAAACAGCCTAGGACGCGGCCGACCGATGAAAGACATGCTGGTTGCTCCGCGTCAGGAATTATGCGTCGATCCACATGTTGCGACCCGATTCCAGACAGCGTTGGACCTATACGCCCAGGCCAGGGCACACCGGATACAATCGAGCGGACTGACCTACTACCGCTTTCACTGTGGTGAGCCGGTTTGCGTCCGTGTCGAAGGCGTCTGGGTCCGGGTGTAAAATCCCTTGCCGTTGTTTGTGGGTGAGACAGTTAATCCGCTGGAATCAGAAAAATTATCTTCGGATCGCATCAGTGACCCACAAACAGCGGCGAAAGACTATCGCGCCATAGCGAAGCGCCAATGCAACCCGCAGCGGGCGAGGGGGGCATATAGCCGGACTTGTCCGGAATCGATCTACCCATATGCATCAGTTGCCCCGACCCTGCGAAGCCATCGTCCGCGTCAACGAACGCGTCGTGAAGATCGCCGCGAGGACGGCTTCATGCTAAGCCTTTTTAACCAGACGGATCAGGAACAGCAAAATCACAGCCCCGATAGTGGCATGGATGATTGATCCTGCAATGCCACTGCCGACCGTCAGGCCCACTCTGGGCATGATCAGCCCGGCAACAAACGCACCGACGATCCCGACCACTATGTTGCCGAGCAGGCCATAACCGTAGCCTTTTACGATCAGCCCTGCGAGCCAACCGGCCACTGCGCCGACGAGGAGAATGACGAGCAGACTTTCGAGAGCCATTGGGCGGTCCTTCCTATTTCAGGCACGCTTACCCGAGATTTCGGGTGGCGCATGCAGCAGGGGCGCCGCGTTCGACAAACCCTCTATAGATTAGAAATGCATGAAAAGTGCTAGCTGCGCTAGCCCAGCGGCTATCGATCCGTCACGCCGAAGGGCAAATCGGGCATATTTGCCAGTCCCGAGGTGTGGGTCTGATATTTTGGAAGCTGCACTGAGCTCGTCGGAGCCAAGTCAGACTGACTTGCACGAGCCGTCATGTTTCGATGCAAACCATAGCCTCCTTTTTTCTGATTGGCCTGATACATTCTCGAGCCTAGATGTTCCATCCCGGATGATCACATAGACCCTCGGCGCTCGGCATTTTTCATGGCAAAGTCGATCCTGAGGGACATTCGAAGCGGGGTACGGGCATGTTGATCCATCTTCACAAGCAGGCGACGACGAC
>JANNXS010000369.1:0-7170 GCA_031409695.1 Hyphomicrobiaceae bacterium | reverse complement strand
GTCGAGGAAGACAATTGGTTCGAAGTGGTAGGACGTGTGAGCCGATATGGCCGAACCGGTGGCCACGACCCGTTTACCCACCCGCCGCTGCAAAACGGACGCGTCCTGCGGTGTTGCCGGTACGACATGAATGCGGCGCACCCGGCTGACATCGTCGAGCGCATCGGGATCATTGAGGCAGACAGGCGCCGCCAAGGTGATGACATAACCCGAGAGTGGCGTGCCGTTGGGATGCTTGCGTTTCACAACCGACACCACGCCTGCAGCCGTCGCGCCGGGCGTCGAGACCTCAAAACAGGCGGCGGATGAGCCCCCTGCCGCCAACACACATGCCAATGGCACCGCTGCGGCATACCGTATGGCGAGGGTATAGCGCATGGTGCATCTCCGTTTGGTTTGTGATCCTGTCCGGCCCGGTGCGAAGTCGGCTGCTAGTCCCATGCTGTGTACGGTCAGGTCTTGGCGCCGATCAGGCGGTAGCGTTCAAGTTGCGTTTTGGATCGGGTCGGGTCCAGCGGCTCGGTGCCGGGATCGTCCGGCGGCTGAATGTAGGCGTCGCTTCTTTGGGCGGCCGCCGACTGCGGTACACCGCCGGGCGACGGCGATGAGGAACGACCAGCGGACACATTGCCAGAACCACGACCATTTGAGCCACTTTTTGCCGCGCCCGTTTTTGGTTCGTCAATGTCGTCATGGAGCCAGTCGTCGGCCGTCCGACCCTTTGCCGGGCCTGCCTCCGTTCTCGCTTGTGGCTGCGAAGTTTGTGTCGGGGGGCGCAACGTCGTGGCGACGCCGACGGCTGCGCGTTGATTGTGCACGGCAGACTGTGTTGGCTTCGTCTGTGTTGGGTCTGGCAGCATGACAGTCGAGCCTAACCGCACCAGATCTTCCATGCGCTGGCTGATCAGCGCCGCCTCCGGCTTTTCTATCGCCTCGACGGGCACGCGCCACTCGAATGCATCGAGCCGACCGGACACAGACGAAACCGGCGCCCACTGCTCAGCCACCATGCCGTCGGCGATCCAAACAGGATCACGCGCCGCATGGACCGAGCGGGCAAACCATTCGCGCACACGGCCGGCGTTGTTAAAGCCCTCACCCTCAATCCGCGCCATGAGGGTTGCGATGCGGTGGGTGAGATCCTTCTGCGTCGTCAACGGCTCAAGCGCTGCCTTGGCCGTGTTCCAATCCCGATTTTCGATGGCGGTTGTTGCGATGGCAATGGGGCCTTCAATGCTTTGCGGTGCCATCTGCGCCAACTGGCGCAATCGGGTCATGCGGTCGCTTGGGGTGTCGCCGGCGCGCGCATAGGCATAGGCCGTCGCGAGATCCGGGTGTGGAGAGAGCTTCCAAGTGCGCTGCAGAATTTTGGCGGCCTTTGCCGTTTGCGCGCGGGCGGCGAGCACTCGACCGGCAATCGCGGCGGCCGGCACAAGATCTGGCGCGAGGTTATGAGCCTCAGCCGCAAGCGTCATGGCGTCGTCGGGGCGTTCCTCTTCGAGGACCTGCGCCTGCGCTGTCAGCAACACAGCGCGCCGACGATCAGCCACGGCGCGATCGATATGGCCATGTTTTTTGGCGGCCGCCAGCGTTTCAAGCGCGCCACCCCAGTTCTTCTGCTTGCACTGCAAATCGAACAACGACTGCGCCGGCCATTCGAGCTTGGGGTTGAGCGTCAAAGCACGACTGGCAAACTGCTCAGCGGCGACATCTTCGTTGACGCGCTTGGCTTCGAGATAGAGGCCGCGCAAACCAAGCTGCTCGGTATCGGGTGAAGCCAGCATAGCCTCAAAGATCCGCCGCGCGGTCGCACTGTCGCCCTGCAACTGGGCGGCTTGCGCGCGCAACAGGTGCGTGAGTGGCTCGTTGGGCAAGGACTTGCGGGCCTGCACGGCGGCGCGAGTGGCAAGCGCTTTGTCACCAGAACCGATAGCGATCATGCCGCTGGAGATGGCATCAAGGCCCCGGCGTTCCCGGCGGCGTGTCACCACCTGCCCTATGTTGGCTGGCGCACGCAAGAGGCGACGGACAAGCCCCCAGCCGAGGACGGTTAACCCCATCAAGGCGGCCAACAACAGCACACTGCGAAAGAACGTCGTTTCGACCCGATAACCCTGCCAGTTGAGGGCCACGTCGCCGGGGTGCTCGCCGAGCCAATGCAGGCCCATGGTGACAGTCAGAATACCGGCGAGGAAGAGAACCAGACGGAGCATCAGTTTGTTCCCTTCTTCGGCAATGCGCCGCCAGCCAACGACGTCTTCAGGCTGGCGTCGAGATCGCTCAACGCTTTGTCGATCTGGGCGCGCTGTTCAATGCGCGCAAGCCACTTGGTGGCCGACGGCGTGACGGCCTTAGGTGGCAGGGACTTGGAAAGCTCGATCACGTCGGCCATGCGGCCCTCCTTAAGGCCGGCCTCTATCCGTGCAATCAGCGCTTCGGTGCTCTTGTCGCCGGCTGCCGGATCGACCTTGCGCACGCGCACAACCGACTTGATCCCAGACAGCATGCGATCGCCGATCGAGGCGTCCGCCGGTTCAGCCTCAGCATCAAGCATGCCGTGCGCGATGCCTGCGAGTTCGGAGCCGAGGATGGCTAGGCTCGGTACGCCCTCGTTCTGTTGCTTTTCCAAGACCGCGAGATCGAGTTTGCCGCCTGCAAGCTTGTTTACGGCCGCGAGTTCGGAGGCGTATTTGCCGCCACGATCGAGCGCTCGTTTCAGGTTGCCAAGCTCAAGGCTGAGCAAAATGTTGCCGGCCGTGGCATTGCGGTCCTGCTCGCTTTTGACAACGCCAACCATGCTGGCTTCAAGCTGCGTCAGCTTGGTTGCGACCGGCGCGATGGCGGCCTGCACGTCGGCCGGTTTGGCCGCCTGCTTCAGACGCGTGTCGACGTCGGCTTTCATGGCGTCCATGCCGGATCGGAGCGCCGTGGTTTCTTCCGTAATGGTCTTGACCGACTGCTCGACCGATTGGGTGCGCTGCGCGAGTAGCGAACGGGCACTTTCAGTCTGTTCCGTGGTTTTGGCGAGGCGCTGATCCAACTGTTGGATCATCTCGGTTTTGAGCTGCGCCGTCCGGGTCCCGAGCTGGGTCTCGACCTCGCGGACTTTGCCCGTGAGTTCCGCCAGCTGCTGTAATCGGGTGCCGCCGCGCGGGTCGGCTGCGGCAGCCGCGGCCATGGTCGATAGCTGCTCTTCGAGTTTGGCGAGACGAGCCACCGCCTCGGCACCGGCGGCCCCGCCCTGAGCGGCCAAGCGTTGTTCGATGGCCTTGGCCTCCAGCGCGACTTTCGCCTGAGCATCGTTGAGTGCGCGGGCATCGTCCTCGAGCTTGATCAGGCGGGCATCGGTCGCTGCCTGTTTTTGGGCGTCACCGGTCGACGCTGGCTTGGTGGCCGTCTGCTCCAGTGCGGCCAGGCGCTTGGTTACATCCGGCGAGACGCCACCCGTGCCACCGAGGCCGAGGTCCAAAACCTGCGTACTGCCAATGGCGAGTACGGCGCCCGCGAGGCCGGCCGCCAAGTGCGTCAGGAAGCCGCCACCGGCTTTCGCGGGTGGAAGGGCTTTTTGTGCGGCGAAAGGCGGCTTTAGATCGACCGGCTTTGCCGATTCGGTCTTTGTGCCTGTATTTGTGCCTGTATTTGTGTCTGCCTTTGCGCCTGCGGGTTTTGCGGTCGAGGGAGGGACGCCGAAAGTCGACGTCGGGGATGTCGCCGCCGGCTTCCCCGCATCCGTCGCCGCCGCAACAGTCTTTGCTGCCTCACCCTTGCTCATGTCAGTGGCCGGCTTCGTCGTTTCAATAACGGTCGCCTTGAGGTCGATGATGGCCGCCGGCTTCTTCAGGCCGCTTGACTGGGGAACGCTTGACGGCGGACCACTAGCCTGAGGACTAGTTTGGTTCGATCCCAAGGGCTGTCCCGCACCTTTGTTATCGTTTTTATTGTCCGCCATACACACTCAACTCCACTCGCACCTGCCCTGGGCGCCACGTCAGGGCTTTTGAATACAAGCCAGCCGCAACCGGCCCGCAGCGCGTCTCTGTTTGTCGTAACGAACTCGTTGCCCCAACGCCACACTCTGCAAGAAATATCTCTAGCAAAAGTTCTGGCCGCTTCAAATGATTAACGCCAGCATTTCGTCAAGATTGGGCGCGGCCGCTGTCTCAATACGGATAGCACCCAGTGGGGCAAGTCGCTTTGCAACGTCTGACGAAAGACACAAATGCGTCATGCGTTTAGCAAAAGGGGCCAGGCCCTGTTCGTGGACGAGCGAGATCCACACCTCAGCGGTCCGAGGCGACAGCAGCATGACGGCGTCGGCTTCCCCCGCGGCAATGTCATAGGCCGTTGGCGCACTGAACCGCTTAGCCGCCGCCATGCGATAAACCACTGGCGCGACAATCCGAAAACCATGCAGCGCCACCTCGCCGGCAAGGTCGAAAGCCAGGGTATCGCCCGCCAAGTGTACGATATGTCCAGCGTGTGGGTCGAGATGCCCCATGATCTCCGTGACAAGATCCCGACCCGTGCCCCGGCCGGCTATGATGTGTTCAAAGCCAAGCTTTTGCGCAGCAGCCGCCGTCCCCGGTCCAACTGCAAAGATCGGAGTGCTCAGCGCGCCCTCCAACAGCCGCTGGTGTTCGAGCGCGCGCAAGCCGTTTTTGCTGGTGACCAGCAGCGCCTGCGCCGCGTCCAGCTCGATGGCCTCGCAGCCGTCAAACGAGAGCGTCAGCAATGGCTCCAACACCACATCATGGCCGAGTGCTTCCACGCGCTCTTGTAACGTGGTGGCGTCGCTCTTCGGTCTGGTGACGATAATGCGCATGGGCGGGTGTTACTCCGAGGCGCGGATGTCGTCGAGGTGGTCGCACTGGTTGCGACTGGCTTTCTATCAGGGTCTAGTGTTTGACCGGGTGTCTAGCTTGTCTACCCTGCCAACTGCCGTTAACAGGCGCGGCAAAGTGAATCGTGATCCGCAAGGCCCTCCCATGTCGACGCAGTCCCTGCTCCTCCTCCCTGGCGACGGTATTGGCCTGGAAGTGATGGCCGAAGTCGGCCGTATCATCGCGCTTTTGAGCAAAAGAGGCCGCGTTAAGTTCACAACCGAGACAGCACTTGTCGGCGGCGCCGCCATCGATGCCCACGGTATTCCGGTCACCGACGAAACTGTTGCCAAGGCGGACAAGGCCGATGCCGTCATGTTTGGGGCCGTTGGTGGACCGAAGTGGGACAAGGTCGTCTACGATAAGCGCCCCGAGGCTGGTCTACTACGCCTACGTAAAGACCTAGATCTGTTCGCCAATCTTCGTCCGGCCATCTGTTATCCCGCACTTGCCGAAGCCTCGTCGTTGAAGCGCGAGTTGGTCGAAGGTCTCGACATCCTCATCCTGCGCGAACTCACGGGCGGCACGTACTTCGGCTTGCCAAAAGAGATGGTCACCCTCGAAGACGGCCAGCAGCGCGCCGTCGACACGACCGTGTACACGACCAGCGAAATCGAGCGCATTGCTCGCGTCGCCTTCGACCTTGCCCGTAAGCGCAAAAATAAAGTGCATTCGGCCGAGAAGCGCAACGTCATGCGCACGGGCGTGTTGTGGAATCAGGTGGTGACTGCCGTGCACGCAAAGGAGGCTAAGGACGTCCACCTGGAGCACATCCTTGCGGACGCCTGCGCGATGCAGCTGGTGCGCAACCCCAAACAGTTCGACGTCATTGTGTGCGACAACCTGTTCGGCGACATGCTCTCAGACGAGGCCGCCATGCTGACCGGCTCCATCGGCATGCTGCCATCGGCCTCCTTGGGCGCGCCCGATCCCAAGACGGGCCGTCGCAAGGCTCTTTATGAACCCGTCCACGGCTCGGCGCCGGACATCGCCGGTAAGGGCCTCGCCAACCCGATCGCGGCCATCGCCAGCTACGGCATGGCGCTACGCTACTCGTGCGACATGCCCAAGGAAGCCGATTTGATCGACAAAGCCATCACCGGCACCCTGGCCCAGGGCTATCGCACTGGTGACATCATGCAGCCCAACATGCGCCAGGTCGGCACAGCCGAAATGGGTGCGGCAATCGAGGCGGAACTGGTGCGCTTGATGGGGGCATAAATTTGGGCGGCCCCTTTGAAAGCTGGTTCCACACTTGTGCCAATGGTGTAGCCAGCCCCATGCTCACTTTTTGGCGTATGCAGTGAGCGTCAGTCTTCTCCGTCCTTTGGAGAAGACCTGTTCATCGTAACGTCGCTTGGAACAATCGCGGGCCTTAGCTATAGTCGGCCGTGAAACAGGTTCCGGCTATGCTTGGCCGGCCACCAGCCTCGGTTTCTCTCATCTGCCCGCTGGGCCGCTGGGAGCGGAGCCGGGCGAAGGAGTTGGTCGCGTATGAAGTGCAATCCTTGGCGATGGGTTTGGGGGCTGCTGCCAATTGCCGCTTTGGGTTATGCGGTCGCTCAATATGAACACACGCGCATTGAAGCGGACCTTACGCAACGCGCCGAAACTCAATTGCGCGCCAAGGGACTAAGCTGGGCCCGGTTAAAATTTGATGGGCGCGATGGGCTACTCACCGGTCGTGCCATCGACGAGGTTGCTCCCCAGACGGCGCTGCGCGAAACCTTGGCTGTTCGCGGCATCCGCGTGGTCGAAAACCGAACCGAATTGATTGAGCGCGCCGACGCCTACACATGGTCGGCCGAACACGATACGCGCCGCGTGGTGCTCCGGGGATTGGTGCCCAACGACAATACACGTGCATCGATTGTGGGTGTGGCGCGCCAGACGTTCCCAGGCCTCACGGTGGTCGATGAAATGCGGCTCGCCCGTGGCGTGCCGTCGCAAGACACGTGGCTCACAGGTATCGATTTTGGCCTGAAACAACTACGTGATCTGAAGGCCGGCGAGGTGCGGCTTGACGGCTTGGGGCTTTCCTTATCTGGGGAGGCCGCGTCACAGAGTCAGTACACGTCGGTTAAAACGGCCTTGGCGAGCGGATTGCCGTCAAACATAAGGTTGACAGACGACCGTGTTACGCCGCCTGTAATCAAACCATACACCTGGGGCGCGCGCGCAGCTAACAAACAGATATCGCTCTCAGGCTACGTGCCGAACGCTCGGCTTAGAACCGATATTCAGAATACGGTGCGGGACGTGTTCCGGCGCGAGGCCGGTGGTCGGCTCG
>JANNXS010000368.1:0-4505 GCA_031409695.1 Hyphomicrobiaceae bacterium | reverse complement strand
CGACAGCGAAAATCACGTCAAAATCGCCTACGGGCGGCTTTGGTGCTTGCGCCGATATATCTTGCCGGGCCGCGCGAACCTCCCTATTTGACACGCGTGCGCAAGACGTTGTGGGCCAACGTCTGGCACACAACGTCACTGCCCCCCTGAGAACCTGATCCAACCCGCCCTGAAAGGGCAAGGAGCCATGAGCTATTCTGTCGCCGTCGTCGGTGCTACCGGAAACGTAGGTCGCGAAATGCTGAAGATCATCGAAGAGCGGGGCTTTCCCGTGTCCGAGGTGCATGCCATTGCATCGCGAAAATCCGTCGGCACAGAAGTGTCGTTCGGCGACAAGACACTGCGCTGCAAAGATCTCGAAACCTTCGATTTTTCCAAGATCGACTTCGTCTTTATGTCGGCTGGCGGCGCTGTATCTAAGGAATGGTCTCCCAAGATTGGCCGCGCCGGTGCGCTCGTGATCGATAACTCATCGACATGGCGCTATGACCCGGAATGCCCGCTCGTGGTGCCAGAGGTGAACGCGCACGTCCTTGAACCCTACATGAAGCGGAAAGATCGGCGCAACATCATCACCAACCCGAATTGCTCAACCATGCAGATGGTGGTGGCGATGAAGCCGTTGCACGACCACGCCAAGATCAAGCGCATTGTCGTCGCCACCTACCAGTCCGTATCTGGCGCCGGCAAAGAGGGCATGGATGAACTCTGGCATCAAACCAAGGGCAAGTATGTCCCCGGCCAGGAAGTCCAGTCCAAGAAGTTCACCAAGGATATCGCCTTCAACTGCATCCCTCACATCGACGTCTTCATGGACGATGGGTACACGAAGGAGGAGTGGAAGATGAAGGCTGAGACCATGAAGATCCTGGACCCCAAGATCAAGGTCACCGCGACGTGCGTGCGCGTGCCGGTTTTCGTTGGCCACTCCGAAGCGATCAACGTCGAATTCGAGAACCCGATTTCGGCACAAGAGGCCATGGAAATTTTGCGCAAAGCGCCGGGCTGTATGGTTGTCGATCGGCGTGAAAACGGTGGTTACATCACCCCGCAGGAATGCGCAGGCGAGGACGCAACCTACATCTCGCGCATCCGCGAGGATTCGACCGTCGAAAACGGCTTGTCGATGTGGGTGGTATCAGACAATCTCCGCAAGGGTGCCGCACTCAACGCGATCCAGATTGCCGAGACCATCATCAATAAGCGCATGATGACCAAACGGACGACGTGAAGTGGCTCGTCTGGCCTCAGACGATTGAGACATCGCCAAGCGCGATGTCTCCCCACGCAGCAAAGTCAACCCGGGCTGGCCTTAAAGGCCGCGGCTCACACACGCTGATCAGGCGTAGGACACCATGGACAAGTTCACAAAGCTGACAGCCGTCGCCGCACCCTTGCCCCAGATCAACGTCGACACCGACGCGATCATACCGAAGCAGTTCCTCAAAACTATCCTGCGCACGGGGCTCGGCAAACACCTCTTCAGCGAATTGCGGTATGACGAGGCCGGCCGCGAGAAGCCGGACTTCGTGCTCAACAAACCCGCCTATCGCCAGGCCAAAATCCTGGTCGCTGGTGAAAATTTCGGCTGCGGGTCATCCCGTGAACACGCTCCATGGGCGCTGATGGACTTCGGCATCAAATGCGTGATCTCCACAAACTTCGCTGATATCTTTTACAACAACTGCTTCCAGAACGGCATTCTCCCGATCAAGGTGACGCCCGAGCAGTTGGAAAAGTTGATGGACGATGCCAATCGCGGTGCCAATGCAACGCTCTCAATTGACCTCGAAGCACAAGAAATCCGCGGCCCGGACGGTGGCGTCATTTCATTTGAGATGGACGCCTACCGCAAGCATTGCATGCTGAACGGCCTCGACAACATCGGCCTGACCATGGCGAAGGGACCTGCAATCGACAGCTACGAAGCCAAGGCCAAGACCGAGCGGCCGTGGCTGTGAGGGCCTAAGAGCGGCCGTGGCTGTGAGGGCCTAAGGACGGCCGCGGCTCCAGGCAACGCTGCCCCTATTGCGGTCGCGCCGTCACGGCCGGCACGCGCAAATCGGCAAAGACTGTCCCCGGCGGCAGGACCGGCTGTCCGAGCGTTTCTGCGGCCAGTGTATCGACCACGGCCTTCAATGCCTCATCATGGTCAAAACCTGCGGCAATGGCCGCATGATAGGTTGCGCGCTGACGATCGGCACTGGTGCCCTCGATGACGATACGCCGGAGATGTTCGATCTCGGCCGTGCAACCCAGAGCCTCTGCGTCTTCGGCAACGAGTACGATAATCTCTTCAAGCAGATATCGAAATGGCACCAACTCTCGCCGTCCGAGGTCAAACAGTGTGCCGTGCACGCCATAGCGCATGGCGCGCCAGCGGTTTTCAGCAAGCAGCATCTCTGGATAAGCGCGCCAGCTCTGGTTTAGCCGCTTTAAGCGCATCAGCATGCGCATAAGGCAGGCATAGAGCGAGGCAACCGCAACCGCATCCTCAACGCGCGTGCACACATCCGTCACTCGCATTTCAAGTGTCGGGAAACGGTCTGACGGGCGTACATCCCACCAGATCTTGGTGGCATTTTGGATGACATCGGCCTGCACGAGAACGTCGACCGTGTCGCGATAATCCTGCCAGCTTTGAAAGCGCTGTGGCAGGCCTGTGCGCGGGCACTCCTGATAGAGCGTCAGACGATAGCCGGACATGCCCGTGTCCTCGCCTTCGAAGTAGGGCGATGAAGTCGACAACGTCAGCAGATGCGGGATGAAGTAGCGGACCTGGTTCATCAGATCGATGCGCTCGTTTTCATCGTCGACGCCGACGTGCACGTGCATGCCGCACACGACCAACCGACGGCCGGCGATGGCGAGGTCGCGCAGCACATCGAGATAGCGTTTGCGCGGTGTCACTTCCTGGTCGAGTTGGCGCGCGAACGGATGCATCGAGGCCGCAATAATACCGATGCCATAGCGGCTGGCCATGGTGGCAACCGCGTGCCGCAACTCGTGCAATTCCTCGCGCACGTCGCCCGGACGCGTGTGCACGCGCGTCGCAACTTCGATCTGGGCACGGTAGAGTTCACGCGCAACTTGAGTGCCAAGGGCACGCTCGCAGCTGTCGAAGAAGCCGTCAGGCCTCTGCGTCAGGTCGCGGGTCTCGGGGTCGATGAGGAGATACTCCTCCTCAACGCCCAAGGAAAACTGGGGAAGATTTGTATGGGTCATGTTATAAATATGGGCTGAGAAAATCTCATTGAAAAGACTTGAAATTCGGCCCCGACGTCGCCAACGCGGGAGACGCAGACGGGAAGAACAATCGCGAACAACAGCCTGAAACCGGGGCTCTCGACGAGTTTGCATTGGCGGGTTGCCGGCGTGGATAGCCCCAACTACACCGGCTCATTCGTTCCAGACCGAGACGCAGCCCATGCCATCCACTATTGCCATCATCGACTACGGCTCCGGCAATCTGCATTCGGCCGCCAAAGCGTTTGAGCGCGCCGCGCGCGAAAGTGGCGCCGACACACGCATCCTCGTCACGGACGATCCACAAGCGGTACGCGATGCCGATCGTATAGTACTGCCAGGCGTCGGCGCCTTCGCCGATTGCAAGCGTGGGCTCGATGCGGTCGCTGGCATGCGCGAGGCGCTCGAGCGCGCCGTGATCGAGCAAGGCCGGCCGTTCCTCGGTATCTGCGTTGGCATGCAGTTGATGGCGGAGCGCGGGCTTGAGTTCGTGACGACCACCGGTCTCGGCTGGATCAAAGGTGATGTGCAGCTGATCGGGCCCACTGATCGGGCGCTCAAAATCCCGCACATGGGTTGGAATACGCTCACCGTTCAACGTCCACACCCCTTGTTGCACGGCATCGCAACTGGCGAGAACGGTCACCACGCCTACTTCGTACACTCGTTTCATCTCGCAAGCCCGGACCGTGCGGTGATTCTGGCTGAGACGGACTACGGCGGCCCCGTCACCGCCATGGTTGGCCGAGACAACCTCGTTGGCACACAGTTCCACCCGGAGAAAAGCCAAGCGCTCGGGCTGAAGTTGATCGCGAATTTTTTGCAATGGCGTCCTTGATTTCGAATAGGGTGTGCCGATTCGAGACGATGATTAAAGTCTTGTCGACACCGCGGCCGTGGCCTAGGCAATGTGTCAGCTTAATCTGTAATGCGTGCGGGGATTTATGCTGGATGGCGCAAAGAGTTCATCGAATGATCAGGCGCCCGGCGTCGGCACCTCACCACCCCCAAACGACACCATTGGTGATTTAAACGACGTACTGCGATCATACGCAGCGTGGAAAGCCGCCAACGCAACGCGCATCCTTGGCCAGCTTGGTGTGAAACACCCAAATGGCGACTTGGATGAGGTGACGACGAGTTGGTTGCTGCGCGCCTACGACATGGCGCTGCAGTTTGGGCATGTGAGCGTAAGCTGCGAGCATCTGGCGATGGCGATTGCCGCTGACCCCATTAGCCGCCGCAGTTATGTGGACGGC
>JANNXS010000367.1:0-3853 GCA_031409695.1 Hyphomicrobiaceae bacterium | reverse complement strand
GCAACATAAGCCGCGAACCGCTCGTCACTGCCCGTTGCGCGCTGACCCATCGTGCTCGCTCCCATTGCCAAAGTTGGAATCCCGGCACCTATAGGAGTCGCTGTCGTGGTCGACTGTGGTTTAATGACTCAGTAAAACTAGAGCACTTTCCACCTGACATGGGTCGGGTGGAGCACTCTAAAGTCTTTGTTTGTCGCATTTTCTCCACCAAACCGGTGCCCACTTTGGTGAAAAATGCGTAAGCCGGCAGATCGTTGCACGTCGCTTCACGGAATCATAACTACATCGCGCCGACGGGCGGGACCTTTGCTGAAAACTGGGATACTGTTACTTCGGGGAAGTAAAGTGCGTCGGTGGGGGCTGGCCATGGCGAAGTGTTCTTGGCTCATTGATGATGACGGAGATATTTGGCCCGGCGACGGCGTTGCTTTGGCGCAGTCTATGCGTTCGCCGCTCTCTGCCGGGGAAATTGCGGCTCACCTGATCGCCGAACGGGGCTATGTCTTAGTAAGCGTGGGATTCGGCCGATTCGAACTCATGTTTGACCACACCTCCGTCGCGCCGCCCGCACTGACCTCGGCAATCTATTGGTTCCAAGGGCAGGAGTTTGCTCCGACCCGCGTCTTGCATCCGCATGATCCAGCGCTGGTGTCGCTGTTCCCAACGCGGGCTGGTCTAACGACGTTTCTCTCAGACCAGTTGCTGAAACGCGATTCCCTGTCGCGTGTGTCTCGGACGACAATTCCTTTACAACAGTCAGCTTTTGCAACGCGTTGGAGGGCCGCAATCAGCATTTGCGAAGAGTTGCCGAACCCAAGGCCACGGCATCGCTTGCTTGGCGACATGTTCCAGGGATACTTTTCGATCCTCCAACGCAACACATCTGGTGACGACTGCACCATCGCGCACCTTGGCGAGGGCTATGCCGCATGGGAACCCGAATTTTATGCGAGCGCTGTCGGGCGCACATTTCGGGATGTCTTCGATAAGAACGCCGGTGTGCTTTTTGCCGACGGCTACAGGGATCTTGCGCGCGGGCAGTTCGAGCCCCTGGCAGAATCCGTGCGTGCCCAAATCAATTCTCCGGGAAAGCCCGCGCGGCGCATCAACTATGACCGCATGGTCCTGCCGATCGGAACCTCTCAATTGCTGGTCGCCAACTTCGTCCATTGACCAACTTCGTCCCTTGACCAACTTCGTTCCTTGACCAACTTCGTTCCTTGACAGGGGTTTTACCGCTGAACTTTGCTTGCCACTCCAGCGCGTGCTGCCTGACCGCTTTTATCAACCCGTTTTCCGCGCAAGACCATCAGCTGCGAGGCCGTCCCGGACGTGGCGTTCAAGACGGGCATAAACGTGATCGAGTGTCGACCAAAGGAACATGCCCTCATACATCACGCGGTCCGGGCTGCGCAGAATGAAGCTTTCTTCGTGATGCTGAAAATGGCTGTAGCGCTGAACCTCAGGCCGACGCAGCGCATAAGACGCGACACCGATTTCAAAGTCGCACGGCCATTGCGACAAGGCGTAAAACCGGCCGAGTTCAGGCAAGATGTAGCCAAAACCCTCCCCGCGGCGGCTCGGATGAACCCAGAATGCGCCGGGGTAAAAGACATCGCCCGACAAACGTCCAGCGGCGGGCGCGGTGACACGGCAAGTGACGCGATCACGCCATGTTGCGGCGTTTTCTCCGAAGAAAAACGACAGGTCCTCAAACACGTCTCGCACTGTGGTGCCACCAAGTTGTTCGCGCACCACAGCGATGGTGGTAACAGCCACGCCACTTCCATCGTAGCCGATGAAGCACGCGGCCTCCTCGCGCACTCGCCGCAAACGCGGATCGAAACATTCGACGAGCGCCCGCCACGACGCTTTGTTGGTCATGTGAACGTCGACAAGTTCGGCGAAATCCGCCTGGCGGACGGTGATGCCGTGTTCAGCCAAGCGGCGTTCGGCGTCGAGGAAAAACCGGCCAATCTGCTTGGTCGGTCCTACCTTGAGTTGGATCTGATCGATAAAGCTGATGCGGCGCGTTTCTTGGCCATCGGCTGCCGAAAAGTGCATGACTTCCCCTGGGGTGTTAGCTATTCAACCACCACGAGAGTGACCTAGGCTTGCATAAAGTCAATTGTGCATGCTTAAAGTATGTATCTTCAGGTTGTTATAGTTATCGCAAGAGAGACCCATGACAGCGTCGACCTTGCCAGCAATTCAATCGCGAACCGACATCATCGTCGGGGCGCGACTGGTAACTGCGCTAGAGGCACGCATGGTGTCTAAGCGCGATCTCGCCGTTCACCTTTCCCAGCCGACTGAAGCAATCGAACAGTATTGCCGGGGTGAGACGCGCATCGGTCCGGTGCGGCTGCTGGCGATCTGTGCGCTCCTCGATGTGAGCGTCGGCTGGTTTTTTGCCGAGTAACAATGGTTAGCGGATGACATCGACGTGAACCTGGGCAACCCCTTGACCCGTCATACCAATTTGTTCTGCAGCCGCCTCGGACAGATCGATCACCCGCCCTGGTTTAAAGGGGCCCCGGTCGTTGATGCGCACAACAACTGATCGACCCGAACGGACATGCGTGACGCGCACCCGCGTGCCCATGGGCAAGGTCCGATGAGCCGCCGTCATGGCGCGCTTGTCGAAGCGCTCGCCCGACGCGGTCATCTGGTCTTGCCAGTAGTAGGAGGCGATGCCGGTCAGGGTATGGGCTGGTCCGATCAGTGTCTTCGTTGGCGACAATGAGGCCGTCTGGACGCGGGCCGGTTGTGTCTCCTTAGGTTGCTGATTTTCCGTTAGCGCGCTCTGCGTGACCGTTGTCGTGCCCCAAGAAACACGCTCCGGTTCAGGGATTACGACCGTGCGCCAACCCTTGAGTGTCGCGAGGCGTGCCACAGGTTGCGGCGGCGTCCGCAGTTGCGGCTCTTGCGCCAGGACGCGCCCTGCATGCCCTGCTGCCAGCAGCATCACCATGAGAAGAGCTACAGAACAGCGCATCGGGTCCGAACAAAGAGGCATGGGAGCGTGTCCCCTCCCTCTCAGGCGATTCGGTGGCCGCTGCTATGGGGCACGACTATTGGACGGTGGAGGGATTGGTTGGGCTACTTTCCAGAATTCTTTGCCAGTACAGAGTTCTTACAGACTTTCGCTGCAAGTTCGTCTCGGTTGGAATCGGGGAAATCGATGTATGCCCCATTCCATTCGATCCCAGATTTCTGGAGGAGTTCGGCAATCTTGAAGAACTTCCTTGTTGCAGTCGACTTGAAGCCAGGCTCAACGCCCATAGCTGCCTGTCCAATATGAAAAACGGCAATCCTACCGTCGTCAGTGGTTGGCCGCGGCGGAACCCCGGCTGATGGAAATAGCCCCTGGAATTTTAATCCCTTGTCTTGTTCAGACTTGAGAGTTTCCTCCAAGTCCTGGAGTGCGAGAGACCGCGAGGTTTTTTCCATACCGTAGCAAGTCGACGTAAACACGTACCGAACCAACTCAGACCAACGGGTTTGCGATGATGGTGGTTTGAGATACGCAGGTGTTAGGCGCGCTTCGCAAAGCAGGTTGCATTGCATTGCTGCGTCGGTCGTTAACAGCCGAGCGAAATCATCCAAATTTCCAATTCGCGCTGCAACCTTCGTGGCATAGGCCACAAGGAAGCGCTCTGAAGGGTCATCGGGGTTTGACAGTGCTTTAACGACAAGATCGACGGCCGAGGGCGATGGTTTTGGTTGAGCCGCCAACGGCCCACAGCCGAATACGCCTACCGTTACAAGCGCCGCGCGCAGAACTGATCTCAACATGCTTTATCCACCACGCTCCGCCAGATCCTGGGGCGTTACCATAAAAGCCCCAAAT
>JANNXS010000366.1:0-2469 GCA_031409695.1 Hyphomicrobiaceae bacterium | reverse complement strand
AGCAATCGCGGTTGTGATCCTCGATGGCGCGGGTGAAAGAGGGCTGTGTGCCGGTGGCGACGTGCGTTGGCTCTACGACGCCAAGACGCGTGCGCCTGCCGAAGCGCTCGCGTTCTGGGCCGATGAGTATCGGCTGAATTCTCTCATTGCGCGTTACCCCAAGCCCTATGTGGCACTCATGGACGGCATCGTGATGGGCGGCGGCATCGGCCTGTCGGCCCATGGTCGCCATCGCCTCGTGACCGAGCGCTCACAAATCGCCATGCCTGAGACGACGATAGGTCTCGTCCCGGATGTCGGCGGCACCTTCTTGTTGTCGCGGTCACAAGGGCGGCTCGGCGTTTACCTGGGCCTTCTCGGCACACGGATGAATGGCGCCGATGCCATTCAGGCCGGTTTTGCGGACACGTTTTTGCCAGTCGCGAAGCTGCCGACGTTGATCGCGCAGCTGTCTGATCGCACTAATGCCGTGGAGGACATCATCGAGGACGCGTCAGAGCCGGTTGCAACGTCACCGCTGGCCGCCAAGCGCGACTTGATTGACCGCTTGTTCGACGGCCGCACGATGGCCGAAATTCATGCCAATCTAATGACTTCGGCCGATCCGCTGGCAACACAAGCCCGCACCGATCTCGCTGTTCGCTCGCCCAAAGCACTTGCGTTGACGCTGGAAGCGGTACGGTTGGCTAAGACCTACAAGACCCTCAATGAGGCGCTGACCGTAGAATACCGCCTCAGCTCACGCCTGTTCGGCGACGGTGAGTTCATTGAGGGCGTCCGCGCGCTGCTGGTCGACAAGGACAAGATGCCGAAGTGGAACCCGGCCCGGCGTGACGATGTCACCTCAGAGATGGTGGCCGCGTATCTGGCGCCGCTGTCGGAAGAATGGCGGTGCGCGTAGGCATCGAAGGACGGCGATTGCAGCTTCAACTGTCGTGACACCATCACATCTTCAATGCGTTCAACATGCCCGGTGGGATGGGCAGCCCGGCCGTTACGCTCGCCATCTTTTCTTTTGCCACGTCCGCAGCCTTCGCTTGCGCGTCAGCCGTTGCCGCGACGATGAGATCCTCGAGCATCTCCTTTTCATTCGGGCTCAAGAGGCTCGGGTCAATGACGACGCCTTTCATTTCGGCACGGCCTGACATGGTGACGGAGACGAGGCCACCACCTGCTGTCCCTGTTACGTTGACGGCCGACAGCGCGTCCTGCGCCGACTGCATCTTCGATTGCATGTCGCCGAGCTGCTTCATCATCTTCATCATGTCGAACATTTAGAACTCCTGCGCTGGCGGTGGAATTCGATTAGCACAGAACAGGGCCGGAGCTAGAGCCAGCGCCGAGAGAGCCTATCGCAGCCATATCAACCGAGGGTTCCCACAAGCCTATCCAAGGGGCCGCCAAAGGTCACGCTGGCGTGGCGCCCACGCAAAGGTAAAGGGAGAAGTGGGGGTTTCTGTTGCCAGGTACCCCCGAACCCCGCCTAAGGCTGCAAAGCGCTAGGACTTAAGTATAGGCTTTAGGCGCTGCATTACGCAGCGACCGCGGCCTCAGCATAGTTGTCATTGGCAACTATTCTGGTGACCCGATAACGGCGGTATCATGCCGAGCAAAAGAGTACCCTTTACACCCTCGTCGATCCTATTTCGCCCCCGCACTTGCTGGCGCTCGGCGACTCTGCTCCGCAGAGCCGGCCGCCGAACGCGTTACCGTGCGTTCCGGCTCCACGAAGTGAAGTCGGAACGCACCAGCTTAACTGGTGGAGGCGCCGGGTACCGCCCCCGGGTCCGAAAGGCTTATTACGATGTCCATTTATCGCCATAGCTGAGTTGCCCCAGCGCACTATAGATAGGCGAACCAGTCCGCATTTGGAAGAGGCAGCCTTGCGCAATTTCGGTTCAACGGCCTCTCAAATGATGCAGTAGTGCCACATCGCAGTGCAATATCCGGCGACAAGTGGTGCCACAACGGCCGCATGCGCTGGACAACGGTGCAGGACCGTCGATAACGCCAGCATGGCTGCTGTATGACAGTCGCGTGATTGTCGGCAGGTTTCCTACCCCCAAAGGCGTATTCCAGGGAGAACGTCCGTTGTCGAAAGATGCGCCCGACGGGCCAACCAGTACGGGTCATGATAGCGAGCGTCGCGGCCTCGTGAAATCACCGGAAGATATGGCCGCTGGCCTTTTCCTGTTGCTGTTTGCAGCCTTTCTATATTGGGGCGCCTGGGATCTGAAGACGGGCCAGTTGCGCAGCATCGGCGCAGGCTTGATGCCCAAAGTGACGGCCTTTCTGCTGGGCGTTTTCGGCCTTGTGCTGATCGTGCAATCGCTGATCACGCATGGCTCGGCCCTGCAGCGCTGGTCGTTGCGCGGGCCAGTGTTCATCCTGGGCTCGATCCTTTTGTTTGCAACGACCATTCGCGGGGTAGATTTTGGCGCCTTCAAGGTTCCTGCGCTGGGGCTCGTC
>JANNXS010000365.1:0-3434 GCA_031409695.1 Hyphomicrobiaceae bacterium | reverse complement strand
TTTATATTTACCTGCCCCGTTTTCCAAAAAACCCCGCGGCGGTCGAATACCCGCTACACCCGGGCGGGGCTTATGGTGGTTTTTTTTTTTTTTGTTTTGTGGTGGTGTCTCCCATCTGGTCACACACCACGTTTCCTCAGACATGCAGCAGGGAAGCGTCCCACCAGACGTCTTCGTGATCCGGCGCGAACATGAAGCGCCAGCCGGGCTCCATTCCCAGGTATTTGATCGCTTCAGGGCAAATGTCCGACAAGTGATACATATGCATCGGAATGAAGAACTCAGCATCCTGCGATAAAACGCTACCGGACCAAATGTACCATCCACACGTGCCACCTGCGACGGGATGGCGTGCCCCGTTGACTGGGAACTGGTTCGGGTTGAAACCCCGTCCGATGCCGAGTTTCAATTTATCGTCAGTCGCGATGAATTTCGCATCATACTTGGCGCACACGGAGCGCTGAGCAGCGTGATCATTCGCCAACTTGCAACCTCACTCCGCGGCTACCCGCGCCACCGCGTCCGGCTCGCGCTCGATCACACGCAGCAGCATCTGGGCCGGACGGTCGGGCCACTTCGAGCCGGATTCCCATTCGCGCACGAGCACAGGTGACAACCCGAAACGCGTGGCGAAAATTTCGACACCGAGGCCAAGGGCTTCGCGGATCGCCCGCACATTCGGGCGGCGGCGGGCGGTTGCCAACTGGGCCTCGGTGGCCGGCTGAGCGTGCGGATCGGCCAGCGCCGCTGCATGGCGCTGCTCTTCGGTCATGGCGTCGAGACGCGACCAGTCGGCCTTCGGCGGATTGGCCGGGTCGTGCTTAACCCTCGTGATAGCGTCGTTGCTCATGGCGTTCGGCTCCTCGTGCCGAGATGATGCGGCAAACGTCGCCACGCATCGTATATGTCACACGGACCATATACCCGTCGATGACCCCGATGGCGTTGACACGGTCTTCATAGGGGTAATCATCATCGTATTCAATGAGATATGGATCGTCGAAAACGCGGCGCGCCAAGTCGAAGTCCAGGCCATGCTTGCGCAAGTTCTCGTCGTTCTTCGCGTTGTGCCACTCGAACTCCATCAATAGAAAGCAACACAACTTCCGAGGGATTGCAATGAAACTTGATCCGAGATCGAAAGCACTGGTCACTCCACTCGGCGGATAGTTCTGATCGGACACCACTTTCGTCGGGAATTCACCAGCCGACAGGGCAAGAGTCATCATTCAGCACCGTCGCCAACGGCGCGCATCCGTACAGGACCCACTCATGTCTAACGCGTTCACGGCCATTATCACCGGCTCAGCCTCGGGCCTTGGGGCCGCCACCGCCGTCATGCTCGCAGGGCCCGGCGCGCGCCTCGTCATCAACTATGCCAGCAGCAAGACCGAAGCCGAGCAGGTCGCCGACCTGTGCCGTAAGGCAGGGGCCGAGGTGGTGGTCGTGAAGGGTGATGTCGCCAACGACCAGGATTGCCGCAAGATTGTTGCGACGGCGGCCGCGTGGGGGCGCGTCGATGCGCTCGTCAATAACGCCGGTGTGACGAAACACGTCACGCACAGTGATCTCGACGGGCTGATGGCGGACGATTTCCAACGGCTCTACGCCGTCAATACCATTGGCCCGTTTCAGATGCTGCGCGCGGCTCGGCCTCTTTTAGAGGCGAGTGCGAAAGCGAGCGGTCGCGCGGCGTCCGTCGTCAATGTGTCGTCCATTGCGGGGCTGAGCGGCATCGGCTCTTCGGTCGCCTACGTCGCGAGCAAGGGAGCGCTGAATTCCATGACGCTTTCGTTGGCGCGAGCGCTTGCGCCGCATATCCGCGTCAACGCCGTTTGCCCCGGCTACATCGATACGCCCTGGTTCACCAAGGGGCGCGGTGTCGAGGGGGCGGCGAAAGTGCGCGACTATGTGATCTCAAAAACGCCGCTGAAGGTCGCCTCCAGCGCTGAGGATGTGGCGCGCGTGGTCTGCTTCCTTGCGACCGCCCAATCGGCGAACGTGACCGGAGAACTCATGCGCGTGGACGCCGGTGCGCATCTGTCATGATGGCGGACGCGCGCACCCGCAATCTGCACTCTCAAAGCGGGGACGTGAAAACGCCCCTCGGCAAGTCCGTTAGCGGATAGCCGACTGCAGCCCCTGCGGCCAACCCCATTATCCGCCGAGTGCTTTCCGTGCATCCACGCTGTTCTCGCCCAACGACTCGGCGACCGCTGCGCAGGTGATCTTTCCGGCGTGGATATTCAGGCCGTTGAGCTGATCAGCTACGTCTACGCTCCCTCGATGTGGTCGCGGACACGTTGCAAAACACGTTCGAAAACCATTTGCATTCCACCGTCTCCCAGGCGGAGAAAATTCGGCTGTTGTTCTATGTAGCGCCCTGGGCAATGCATGGCCACAAATTCTTCCAGCCTCGGGTCCGCAGTGATCGGGAAATAAGGCTTATTTAGTGCATCAGAATAGCCTAATTCGCGAATAAGCCACGGTCGCGGCGACATCACGTCATCCTGCGGCGTCAACACGCCGATGACTGCCACGCAGTTCCGAATCTTTGCTTTTACCTGAGGGATGACCTCGATTAGATTATACTGCTGCCCATTATCTGGTAAGAACCTGAAGCTTTTACATGCTAAACTGAAGGCCCTAAAAACTGAAGCTTCATGAATGGCGTTTGACATGTTGTGCGACAAGAATACGGTTTGCCAGTCAGAGGTTTGTGAACTCTCGTCGCCTTCGGGGGAAAGGAGGTTGTCAATTTCCTGAAGCAATCGTCGTAGATAAGTACGTCGAACGCGAATCTCAACACGCCTTTTCTCCTCAGGCATAACGGTTTCATTTCCGCCGCGGCGGCCGACTTCGTGCTCGATCAGTTTGGCTGCGGTTGAAAGGCGTCGCCGTAGCTCTGATAAATACAACTCGCGTGTCACTTTGTGGCTCCCCATCGCCGCTGGTTTTCATTGTGCGCAACATCAAAGCCTGGAATTACCAATCTTTCAGATCGAGCGTGCGCGTGAAAACTGATCCGCTTTGGCAAAGATCAGAAAGGCAGTTCGTGACAATATCGTCTGCCAGCTCTGTAGTTGTTGACCTGAACAGCACCATTATATTTAAAGTGTATGGCGCTTTTCCTGCAATTCCTTTAAGCGTATTGCGGTCTTTCGGGCGCGCACCGATTAGCCCTGCAGTGAGTTGGCTACGAACAATATTTGCATCTGCCTTCCCGAGCCGCCCCAGAATATCAGCGAGGCGTGCATTTTTGTTGGAGGCATCATAGTAGACGACCAAATGCGTTAGAGTCCGTCCGGCATTTTCGCCATGAAAATCAATCCTCGGCCAGCCGCATGATGCGCCGTAGCATGAGACGGATCATGGCGAGCACGACGAACGCCATGTGCGTGCGCGTCAGGTTTTCGAAATCCTTGGCGAGCCGC
>JANNXS010000364.1:0-26645 GCA_031409695.1 Hyphomicrobiaceae bacterium | reverse complement strand
ACCGCAGGCGGCAACCGCGCCGCCGTATTTGATCATCGACAACACATTGGCGAGCGTGGCCGAGCCAACGCTGTCAACTGCTCCGGCAAAGCGCTCTTTGTTGAGCGCGCGCGGTGTCCCGGACAGTTCGGCGCGGTCGATGATTTCGGTGGCGCCGAGGCTCCTCAGGTAGCTTTCCTCCTCGCGTCGTCCGGTCGAGGCCGAGACCTGATAGCCAAGCTTTGACAGCAACGCGATGGCAACCGAGCCGACACCACCGGACGCGCCTGTCACGAGGACAGGACCGTTGGCCGGCGTGACTCCGCTCGTCTCCAAGGCCATCACGCACAGCATGGCGGTATAGCCGGCCGTGCCAAGGGCCATGGCTTGCGCGGCCGAGAATGCATTTGGCAGTGGCACGAGCCAATCCGACTTGACCCGCGCCACCTGCGCATAACCGCCGAGATGGGTTTCGCCGCAGCCCCAGCCGTTCAATATGACACCGTCACCGACCTTGAACGCCGGGCTGTCCGAAGCCGTCACGGTGCCGGCAAAATCGACACCCGGGACCATGGGAAAGCGGCGGACGACCGGGCTTTTACCTGTGATGGCGAGGCCGTCCTTGTAGTTGATGGTCGAATGCGAGACGCGAACCGTGACATCGCCCGGCATCAAGTCGGCGGCGCTCAACTCGCCCCATGCGACCTGCTGACCCGCATCGGCTTTGGTCACGATCAATGCCCTGAACCGGTCCATTTGAGCCTCGTTTGCGGGTGATTGCGGATCTTGGGCCGTGTGTAAGCCACCAAGCAGGGGCTGTCGATATGCGGCCCCGGATGCCCGCAGCAGCGCGCCGCCCGACGACGACATATCTGGTGTGGATGACCACGCGTGGGCGCTTGCCGGTCGGTCGCGACTGCTGACCAACGGCTCGGACAGGGCAAGCATGAGGGCTGAGAGTGCCCCGGCGCGGGCATCGAGCACTGCCGCCGCCACACCGACCGCTGTCGTCCTCGGGCTTGCCATGCGGCGCATAACTCCAGCGAGCCGACGCGATCAAGCCGCGATGCAACGGAACGCCCCGGCGTGGCGTTCGACCCGGCCGAAGCCCGGCCATGGCAAGTGATATCCGAGCAGCAATGTCCGATCGGTCGCCAGTTGATCCAGCAAGCGCTTGCGCGTCGTCGCGCCCTTAGGCGGATCCACATCCGGCCCCCAATGCCACGCGGGCCGTTCGAACGACACCACTGCATTGCCCAGCGCATCGCCGCCGACGATGAGCGACGTGCCACCAGCCGTCAGTTGCAGCGAAAGGTGCCCCGGTGTGTGTCCAGCGGTATCGATTGCCACGAGGCCGGGGGCGACCTCCCGACCTGGCGCCGCTGCTTCGAGCCGCTTGGCAAGCATCTTTACGCGGCGCTGCGTGCCTATCGTCGCGCCTTTGACTGCATCGGGAACGTTGTTTTCGAGCCCCGGCTTGAGCCAATAATCCCGCTCCGCCGCAGACATGAAATGTCGCGCGTTGGGGAAACGCGTGTCGTCGTCCAACGGATCAATGACGCCCCACAAGTGATCGGCATGGGCATGCGTAAACACAACATGGGTAACGGCAGTCGCCATAATGCCCGCTTGCTCCAGCCTGTCGGCAAAGCCGCCGAGCGTCGGCATGAAGTCCGACGTTCCGCCACTGTCTATAACGACAAGCGCGCCGGGCATGCGGAGCACGGCGACATTGACGCCGACGCTTAACGCGGCCATGTCGGTAGCGCGTCCAGCAAATAGCGTCGACACGTCCGACGCTGCTGTTTTCGGCAACGCGAACGTGGTCGGAAACGACATTGAGCCGTCACTGATCACAATCACCTCGACATCGCCGAGTTTAACGCTGTGCGGCGTAGCCTGCGCTTGCACCGGTGAGGCCGCGCCGACGGACGCGCTCATTGCCGCCAACCCACCAACAACGGCACGGCGCGACAGTGCCAGTTCGGTCGTCAATCTATCGCCACGCGCCATTGGATTCATCATCAGCTGAACATGTCGGCCGTAATGCCGGACTACCAGCCGATGTTCTCGACTTGCGGATCCTTGCGCAACTGCGCCGTCTCGCCGGTTTTCGATATAAAAGTCTCGACGGCGGTGATCTTGCCGTCTTTGGCCTCGTAGCGCCCGCCGACCTTGACCGTGTCAACGGTCTCGATCAGCGACCAGCACGTATTGCTGTAGCGTGCTGGGAACGTTTGCGCCTTAGTCAACTCGCCGCGCACCATCATGGCCGCGACCTTGGCTTGGCCTTTGGCCGAGAATGCTAACTTGTGCATATCACCGGCGATGCAAGCGTCGCCGATGACGTAGATATTGGCGTCCTTGGCCGACTTCATGTTGGTCGGATCAATCGGGCAGGACACGCTTTCGTTGGCGAGGCCAAAGTCGCGGGCAATTTTGCCAGCCATCTGCGCCGGGATGACGTTGGCAAGCGCTGCGTCCTTGAAGGTTTCAAAGCCTGTGACGACGGTATTGGTCTTCGGATCAATCGATTTGACGCCTTCGTAGATCTTAGCGTTGATCCATTCGACCATGCGCGGATAGTGCGTCTCGCAGCCCTCTTGGACGAGACCTTGCCTGGAGAATGTGTCCTTCGGATCGAGGACGATGACCTTTGATTTGGTCTTGCCGGCGGATTTCAGCGTGTGCGCCATCATCGACACGCGCTCGTAGGGGCCGGGTGGGCAGTCCTTGCCGGCGCATGGATCGGGCTGTGGCATTTGATAGACGGGCGCTCGTTTTGGCGTTTGGGATGGCGGCCGCGCACGTAATAGCAGCTGTCATATTTGTTGACCGCTGGTATCACAAGCAAGTTCTGCGCAGCGACTTCAACATGATGATCTCGGGTGCGATCGGCATCGGCGTTGCACTCAAAATAATGCTCTGGCGGCGAAAGCGAACAACATGACAATCTTTACGATTCCGGACGGTATGGAGCGAGCCTCGTTGCCAGACCTGCCAAGGACGCTTGGGACTGGCGGCTATGTGATGAGGTTCGGGCGTGACGTGGTCGTGGCGCGACCGTCCGTCCTGTGACGCGTTTCGGACGTGGGCATTTTGTCGAATGCGGAATGACAGCAAACGGCGCACTACGAAATGACAGGTAAGGCTGTAATGTCATAACGATGATGCAGGGTCCGTCCGGTTGCGGGGTCGGCGATTTCCATTGCAAAAGTTTGAGCAGCACGGATGCCTCCAATGGCCCCCAATGTGCCACCAAACAACACTGTGCCAGGTTTCAGCGCGCCGCCTGACGTCCATTTGCTGATGAGATCAGAAGGCGGTCGCAGGCTGGCAAGCTTACCTTCCTGGTAGAGTGTGGCCTCGCCACTGATCGTGGCATGGGCGCGCATCACCAGCGTATCCCAGCGGTCGATCACCTCGTCTAGCCGCCATAGATCACGGCTGACCGGCTTGCCGCACATCTGCTTGGAGAGCGCGATCCCGAACGTCTCAGCTTTGCGGTCGGTATGGTCCGATCCCACGCCCAGCCACAGGCCATCCTCCAGAGCCACGATGACCGGCTCCACCTCGCCAGAGCTGTCGTGCCCCAGCACATCAAGCTGATCCGCCTGGGTGAGCAGCGAGGCAGAGCCACGGTAAAACACCGGCACAGAGGAAGGGCGTGGCACACCAATGGCAGCCAATTCCTCGATATGATGGCGCAAAGCCGTCTCGTCCCGGCCGGCCCACCCTGCAATCACTAGAGTATGGATCGCCGCGTCAACCGCTTGGCGGCCCGCCATGGAATGGCAGGTGAACCGGAGATGTGCTGTCATCGTTTTACCCCATCACCCATTTCGGCAGCCACAAGGCGATGGCCGGAAACACCATCAGGAGCCCGATGGCAAAGATATAGACGGTCATGAAGGGCATGACACCTTTGAAGACATCGGTGATCGGCCCCTTGTCCTTGCGCATGCCGTGAAGGACATAGAGCACCGTGCCATCAGGCGGGCTGATCAGCGCGATCTCGACCAACATGGTGACGATGACACCAAACCAGATCGGATCGTACCCCAACGCCATCACGACAGGGAAGATGACCGGAATGGTGGTGATGATCATGGAGAAGCCTTCCATGAAGGTCCCAAGGGCAAGATAGAAGCCGATGATCAAGCCCATGATCGCCCAAGGTGGCAAGGGCAGTTCACCGACCACTTTCGCCAGCGCCTGCGGTACGCCAAGCCCGGTGAAGACATAGTTCAGCACATAGGCGCCAAATAGGATCAAGCCGATCATCGCCGTGTTGCGGGCTGTCGCCTCGGCACAGGTATTGAGCATTTTGAAGGAGAGCTTCTTTTCCAGCGCTGCAAAAAAGATAGCACCCACCACACCCAATGCAGCAGACTCTGTGGCCGTCGCCAGCCCGCCGTAGATGGTGCCCAGCACAAGCAGGATCAGCAAGGCGGTCGGGATAAGATCCTTCGTGGCACGCAGCTTCTCGCGCAATGGGATGCGTGGCAGATTGCCATCAATCGGGGCCGATGATTTCGCTTTTGCGAGGATGACAATCGTGAAGAGCACCACAACCAGAATGCTTGGTCCCACAGCCGCAAGATAAAGCTGTCCCACCGATTGCTCGGTAATCAGAGCATAAATAATAAAGGTGATACCTGGAGGGATGAGATTGCCCAGCGCACCGCCTGCAGCCAGTGAACCCATGACCATTTTGGGATCATAGCGTGTGTCCTTGAAGAAGGGCAAAGCGACTGATCCCATAGTGGCGGCGGTCGCCACTGACGAACCGGAGATGGCGGAAAACACACCTGACGCCATGATGTTGGTATGCAACAAGCCGCCGGGCAATCTGTTCAGCCAGACATTCAAGGCTTTGTAGAGTTTGTCGGAAAGGCCGGCACGCAGTAGAATTTCACCCATCAGCAGAAAAAGCGGCACCGCCACAAGAACGAAGCTCGATGATGGGCCCCAGATCGTCTGGCCCAGGAACAGCCAGAATGGACGGTCTGAGAAGCTGAAACCAACGATCAGGCCAAGGACGCCAAGGGCTGCACCAATATAGATTCCTGCGCCGAAGAAGGCCGCAAAAAGTCCAAGCAGCATCACCACTTCACCAATAACAAGGTTCTGCGGTCCGGCTCCTGTCAGGGACAGGCCGATCATAATCAGCAGGAGAATAACCAGAAAAACGATAGCGATCATGGCGTGGGTGCTCCCTTGACGCCGACGGCTTCGAGCGCTTCGTCGACATCCTCGGAGAAGGTCCGCGGGGTGAGATTGGCTTCCGCTTCTGCCCCGCGACCGGCCAGAATGAGCAGCAGGTTTTCGATGAACATCAGGGTGATCAGCAACGCGAAGACAACCAGACCAAAGGCCCAGAGGCCTTGTGGAAGAGCAAGTGGAATACTCAGCACACTGGTGTCTGTTGCCCGAAACAGCAGCGATTCATCCACCAGATCATAGGATGCCTTGGCCAGGAACCCGACAAACACCGCAAGCGCGAACAGGCTGCTCAGATGCATCCAGTGGCGCAATCGTGTCGGCAGCCTGTTGATTAAGAGATCGATGCGCACATGTGCGCGCAAGGTCAGCGTATGGGCCAACCCCCAGGTAATGCCCAGCGCCAGCATATAGGACGTGATCTCTGTGGTGGCCTGCGAGCTGAAGCCCAAGAACTTTCGTGCTAGAACATCAAAACTGATGAAGAAGGCACACAGGATGAAGCCCCACCCCGCGACATAGCCCATCATTGTTGTGCCACGTTCCAGAAGCCGTCGCAGGCTTCCCGCCTTATCGGCAAGGCCGGACATCTTCATGATCGTTCCAATCAGGGTTGGCGGGTGTTCAACTCTCCCCCTTGTTGGAGGGGGTGACTACGGGCGCCATCGGGTTGAGGGGCGGTCAGGTTTTGTCCCCCACCACCCTCATCCCCATCCATTGCCACAAAGGGCAAAGGGGCAGATGACCAGTCTGCCTGAGCGTACGCCCTATTTCGCTTCGTACTTGATGCCGGTGATCGGTGCCGCAACCCGGTTGTAGATCTCAGCGCATTTGTCACCGCAACGCTTCACCCAGGCTGGCAGAACCGTACCGGTGAGAGCCGCGCGAACAGCAGCAAGGTCAGCTTCGGTCTGCTTGATGACAGTCATCGGTTTTGTGTCCACAAGCTTGCCGATTTTGCAGCCATCCTTGTTGCCACTGTTGCAGGCAATGCCATCGTCGGTGGTTTCCAACGCCAGTTTCCACTGTGCATCTTCCACGTCTTTCATGGTTTTCTCGATCATGTCACGCACTGCAGGATCAAGCTTGTTCCACCAGGCAATGTTGATGAAATAACCGGAGACTGCCCAGGCCACCGGCAGGGTGTAGAGGGTCTGTGTTACCTCATACCAGCGCGCACTGTTGCCTGAAGAGGTGCCAGTCATGGCACAATCCGCCACACCGCGCTCAAGGGCGCCGTATACTTCCGGGAAGCCGATTGAAACAGGTTGTGCTCCAATCGCTGTCATCATGTCGTTGGGTGAGCCGCCACTGGTGCGGATGCGCTTGCCCTTGAGGTCGGCAAGACCCTTGACGTCGCCACGGCAGAAGAAAACCTGCGCGGCAAAAGGATAGGTCGCGATGATGCGTGTGCCGGTGCGCTCCAGTTCCTTGTTGATCTCTGGCAGCATGGCATCGGCCATCTTGCGCGCTTGCTGGACAGAAGGGTTCAATCCGGCCAGATCAACGACGTCCAACAATGGCACTTCACCTGCAACCGTCGGCAGTGGCGCTGCCCCGATGTCGACCTGACCGGCGCGGACAAGACGAATGATCTCTGGGCCGTTCAGGCTCCGCTCAGGCCAGCTGGCGAGTGTCACCTTGATGCGGCCACCGCTCTTGGCTGGCAGGCCTTCTCGCAGCAATGGGATATCCACCCTGGTGTATTGCGGAAATTGCGGGCCGGGCTGAGTGACAATCTGCAGATTGACCGTCGGACCTGCGGGCAACCCCTGCGCCAGGCTGGCTCCTGACATCAACAGGCTTACAGCCAAAGCTGCCGAGATTTTTAGCACAGTCATGGTCGACCTCCTCTTGGTTTTCATTTGATGGTGGGCGGAAAGTACATGAACTCAAGCAGCACACAGCCCCCGCGGCTGAAGAAAGGGCCATGAACAACATTTGCAGGTCGGCAGGCAAACGTCCCTGTCGGAAGAAGCCTCGCGTCATCATTGTCAGACACACCTATCGACATTGACCCGGAGAGAATGAAAACCTCTTCGCACCATAAATGTGAAACCGGATGAGCAACGCGTGCTCCCGGTGCCCAACGTGCCAAGCGGGTTACGGAACCGCGCCCCCCGGGAACATCAAGCTTCCCCGACAAAATCTTTTCATCAACCCCGTAGTAGCCTGCAACGGGTGTCCAGCCGTCCTGCGTGAGGGCGTCGAAAAACTCCCGATGTGTCTTTGCAAACAAGCCAAATCCTGGATGGGGTGCTAAGCTCATGCGTGCGTCTTTCACATCACGGCAAGCTGGGAGTTGCGGATATCCGTCACGAGCATTCGGCCCGGCACATGCGTGATGGCAAATGGCACCTTTGCAGCCTGAATGACCGCTTGGGGCGTGACACCGCAAGCCCAGAAAACCGGCGTTTCATCCTCGGCTAATGGCACCGCATTACCCCAATCAGGTTTGCTGATCTCGGCAATGCCGATCAAATCAGGTCGTCCGATGTGCACCGGCGCGCCGTGGACTGCTGGAAACCGCGTGGTGATCTGGATGGCGCGTATGGCATCTGCCGGTTTGAATGGCCGCATCGAGACCACAAGCGGACCTGAAAAACGCCCGGCAGACGCACATGCAATCGTGGTGCGATACATCGGCACCGTGACCCCTGTCTCGACATGGCGGAGCGACAGACCATCTTCGAGCAGCGCTTCCTCGAAGGAGTGCGAGCAGCCCAGCACGAAAGTAACGAGATCATCGCGCCACCACCCCGTGACGTCGGCTGGCTCGTCGACCATGACGCCGTCTTTCCAGACACGGTAGCGCGGCACGTCCGTGCGAACATCAAGATCACTCCCAAGTGCGGGTATATGCGGGCGGCCGGGTTCGGACATGCCTATGATGGGACAAGGCTTCGGGTTGCGTTGGCAAAAGCGAAGAAAATCGCTTGCCATGTCAGCCGGTAGAATGGCCAGATTGCCCTGCACGTAGCCATAAGCAAGGCCAGAGGTCGGACCATCCAGCGTGCCGTCACGCGCCGCAAGACGGACACCGTCGGGGCGGGTTAGATCAGGTCTGACGTCAGCTGGATTCCGAATTCTTGCACCATGCATGAAAGACGTTGCCGTTGGTTAAAACGCTAGCAAACCACCAACCGACTGAAACGTCGAATTGTCATTTATTATATCGCATGATAAGTCAGCTTTATCGCTCGATGTTCAATGACAGCAGCTGAATGCTTGATCTGAAAAGCCTCGAAACGTTCTACTGGGTCGCCACGCTGCGAAGCTTTCGCGCAGCGGCAGCCAAGCTCAACACGACGCAACCCGCTGTGTCGCAGCGCATCCAGCAGTTAGAGCAGAAGGTCGGCGCGCAATTGCTGGAGCGTGACAACCGCAGCGTCAGCGTAACCGCAAAGGGGCGGCAGATGCTGGAGCATGTCGAGCGCTTGATGCGTGTTCACGCGCAGCTGACTTTCGAAATGGTGGAGAAGCGTGTCCTGCGCGGCGTGCTGCGTCTTGGTGTTGCCGAGTCGATTGTACAAACGTGGCTGCCCCAGTTCATCGAAAATCTGGACGCTCTATATCCTAATCTGCAGCTTGAGATTGATGTCGATATTTCGCCCAAGCTGCGCGACCGGCTAGTGGCCCATGAACTTGATCTGGCGTTTTTGCTCGGCCCTATTAGTCTGCCTATGGTGAGAAGCCTGCCCCTTTCGAGCTTTCCGTTGGTGTTTCTGGCCAGCCCGGAGCTGAACTTACCCTCGACTGACGTTTCTTTGGCAGAGCTCGCGCGGCATCCAATCATCACCTTCGCGCGACAAACGGCTCCCCATATTGCGCTCCGGGAGCTAATTGAGAAACATGATCTGGGTCCAATCCGCGTGCATGCCAGCGCTTCGCTGGCGCCTGTTATCAGCATGGCCATGAAGGGGATGGGCATTGCGCTGATGCCCCGCGCTATTGTTTCCGACCAGCTAAGGACGGGGCAACTGGTAGAAATCAGCACGTCGGTGACGCTACCAGATCTGCACTTCAATGCCAGTTGGCCAACGTCACCCAATAACGACCTGGTCGAGACAATAGCGGCCGTAGCTGTAAGAATCGCAGCTGAGGCAGGGCATGGGCCAGGAAAGATTGACCGAGGGTGAAGCTCAAAATTCTGGTGCCGAGCTCCCTGTTACTTGCCTCGTGTGGAGCGGCTTGGTCAGCGTCCTTTTGCTCGAAAAAGGGAGGAGCATTTCAGCCGCAATGCGAACACTAAATGCCAGCCACGTCGGCCAGATGCGCGCACATGTCGTGATCTGCGACTTCCACCAAATCCTTGTCGATCTCAGCTGTGACCCGCTCACTTAAAGGTTTTGTCAGGGCAATCCGAAGATCACCGAGCATCGCTGGCGGCGCGACCAGGACGAGGCGATCGAAAGCATGCATCACCAATGCGGCTTCAAGTTTCTCAACGACCACGCTCGCGAACTTGCGCTTGAGTGCGCGGCGAGGATCCGTGTGCGCCTCCACACCATGGCGGCTATCGCTGAGTGAATCGTGTGTGCGTGTCAGCCGCTCGCGGCCGAGGTCGCGGCTTGGCTGACGGCAAATGCTGCTACGGACGTCATTGCCTTGCCGATGCCAACGGTTTCATGAGTAAAGCCACTTCGACGGCTGAACGAAACTGATATGGCACTACGTGATAAGACGATGATTGAAATGTGGTCGGCAGGTGGGCGGCGGATCAACTCAACTAAGCCTCGATGCTAAGTAATTGATTTCATTGGTGGAGCCGAGGGGGATCGAACCCCTGACCTCTTGCATGCCATGCAAGCGCTCTCCCAGCTGAGCTACGGCCCCGCGCGCGGAAACACCGCACGAACGTGCGCTGCAATAGGGGTGATCGCGCGCGCGCGCAAGCCTGAAATTAGCTATTGCTGCGCGCCTGCAAAACAACTTGCCAACGGATTTATGACAGTGTACCTGTTCTATCGTCTTGAACAGACCCTGTGCCCGATTTGGTGATGCACGTTGGGCTGCCGAGACAGCTGACACGAAAGAGACTGGCCTCATGCAGACGCGGCTAAACCGTGTTTGCCAACGCCCGCCGACCGAGCGCGGGCTGCAGGAGCCGCCGGCTTTTGGTCAGTGAACCTTCCCATATCGCCGCACGTACTGGATGCGCGTGACACACATCCGCCCGTTGTGCCAAGACGTCGTGCGAACGCCGTTAAGTACATAACCCAGCGGGTGATTTTCCTGCCCGGGACTTCACTTGCCCTTGGGCTTTCGCGCCTGGAAGTTTACGTGTTTTGAAACGTGCGTACCTGTGAACTGCCGTCGCCTCTGCGCCGTCTTGGATAACCGACCATGCCTCAGTCTAGCAAATCTACAGCTCTGATTTCCGCGCAGGATGCTCCGGCACAGTTGGTGCGCGGCGACGCCGAACTTGACGTCTATGGTCAGCCGACAAAACGTGGCTTGTTTGACCCGCGTAAAACCCATGATGCGTGTGGCGTTGGGTTCATTGCCGATCTTAAGAAGCGTGCCTCACACAAGGTGATCAAGGACGCCATCGAGATTCTGGAAAACTTAGAACATCGCGGCGCCGTTGGCGCGGATCCACTGATGGGCGACGGAGCGGGAATTCTCATTCAAATTCCGGATCAGTTTTTGCGCGACGAGATGGCCAAACAGAAAATCATCCTGCCGAAACCCGGTCAGTATGCTGTGGGACACATTTTTTTGCCGCAAGACGAGCGGCTGCGGGAGCACTGCAAAAACGTCTGGGCACGCCTTATTCGTCAAGAAGGGCTTGAGTTCTTGGGCTGGCGCGCGGTGCCGGTCGACAACGCATCCCTGTCCCAAACGGTGAAAGATGCCGAGCCCGTTCACGAACAGCTGTTTGTTGGGCGGCCCAAAACGGTGCGCGATCAGGATGAGTTCGAGCGCAAGCTTTACCTGATCCGCAAGGTAGTTTCGAATGCGCTGCACAATGCGTACAGGGGCCGTGATATCGGCCACTACACCGTATCGCTTAGCTCACGTACCTTGATCTACAAGGGAATGTTCCTGTCTTATCAGGTGAAGGCCTATTACAAGGACCTGTCGGACACGCGCATGGCATCGGCTATGGCGCTCGTTCACCAGCGCTTCTCGACCAACACGTTCCCGTCGTGGAAGCTCGCGCACCCCTACCGGATGGTGGCCCACAATGGCGAGATCAACACGGTCCGTGGCAACAACAACTGGATGGCGGCGCGTGAGGCCTCCGTCGCAAGCCCGCTGTTTGGCAAGGACATCGAAAAACTCTGGCCGATCTCCTATGAGGGGCAGTCGGATACGGCGTGCTTCGACAACGCCTTGGAATTCCTCACCATGGGCGGATACTCGCTCGCGCATGCAGCCATGATGCTGATCCCCGAGGCCTGGGCCGGCAATCCGCTGATGGATAGCAAGCGGCGCGCGTTTTATGAGTATCACGCCTGCCTGATGGAGCCATGGGACGGTCCAGCAGCAATGGCGTTTACGGATGGTCGGCAAATTGGCGCGACCTTGGACCGGAACGGTCTGCGGCCGGCGCGCTATCTCGTGACCAAGGACGACATCGTTATTATGTCGTCTGAGTCAGGTGTGCTGCCCGTAAAGGAAGAGAACATCGCCAAGAAGTGGCGCCTGCAGCCTGGTAAAATGCTGCTGATTGATATGGAAGAAGGTCGCATCATTTCCGATGACGAGCTGAAGCGCGACCTCGCGGCGCGGCATCCCTACGAGCAATGGCTGAAGAAAACGCAGATCCAGGTCGGTGACTTGCCGTTGCCAAAGCCGGTCAAGAAAAAGAAGACCAATGTCGCCCTGCTCGATCTGCAGCAGACATTTGGTTACACGCAGGAGAGCCTCAAATTTCTGATGGCGCCCATGGCGCACACGGGCCAGGAAGCCGTGGGTTCGATGGGCACGGATACACCCGTCTCGGTGCTGTCGACCAAGTCGAAACTGCTGCACAGCTATTTCCAACAGAACTTTGCGCAGGTGACGAACCCGCCGATCGATTCAACGCGCGAAGAGATCGTCATGTCTCTTGTGACCTTTATTGGGCCGCGACCGAACCTGCTTGACCTCGAAGGCACGGCCAAAGTGAAGCGGCTTGAGATCTATCAGCCGATCCTGACCAACGAGGACCTCGAGCGCATCAAGCAAATCGGTGATGTCGAAGACAACCAGTTCAACTCGATCACCATCGATATCTCCTACCCCGAGGAAAAGGGTGCCATCGGCATGAGTTGGGCACTCGATGTCGTGTGTGCGGAAGCCGAAGAGGCCGTGCGTTCGGGTGAGTACAACATCGTCATTCTCTCCGATCGCAACACCGGCCCTGACAGGATTCCCATACCCTCGTTGCTCGCCACCTCAGCTGTGCATCACCACCTGATCAAGCAGGGTCTACGGACGTCCGTCGGTCTCGTGGTCGAGACGGGCGAAGCCCACGAGGTTCACCAGTTCGCGACGCTCGCTGGCTATGGCGCAGAGGCTATCAACCCATATCTGGCGTTTGATACCTTGGAGCAGTTGCTGCCCGAGATCGATGAGAAGCTGACACTGAAGGAGGCTCAGAAACGCTACATCAAGGCCATCGACAAGGGCTTGCTGAAGGTCATGTCAAAGATGGGCATTTCGACCTACCAGAGCTATTGCGGCGCGCAGATCTTCGATGCTGTCGGTCTCAAAGATTCGTTCGTTAAAAAGTACTTCACGGGCACCCACACGCAGATCGAGGGCGTCGGGCTGCGCCAGATTGCCCGCGAGACGGCTGAGCGTCACCGGCAAGCCTTCGCAAACGTGCAACACCTCGATGGCATGCTCGAAGTTGGTGGGGAATACGCTTGGCGCTCGCGGGGTGAGGCGCATGTCTGGAGCCCGTCGGTTGTGGCTGATCTGCAGCACGCGGTGCGTGGCACTGATGTCAACGACGCCATGGCCGGCAAAGTGCCGCAAAAGTGGCGCGATTATGCGCGCCAGATCAACGACCAGTCCGAGCAACTGATGACGTTGCGCGGTTTGTTCCGGATCAAGACGGCTGAGGAGACGGGGCGCTCACCGATCGCCATCTCGGAGGTCGAGAGCGCGGCCGACATCGTCAAGAAATTCTCGACCGGCGCGATGTCATTCGGCTCGATCTCGCGTGAGGCGCACACGACGCTCGCAATTGCGATGAACCGTATCGGCGGTAAATCGAACACGGGCGAAGGCGGCGAGGAAGCGGATCGCTTCGTACCGCAGGCCGATGGTAAACCGAACCCGATGCGCTCTGCGATCAAGCAAGTGGCGTCCGGTCGCTTCGGTGTGACAACCGAGTATCTCGTCAACTCCGACGTCATGCAGATCAAGATGGCGCAGGGCGCAAAGCCCGGCGAGGGCGGACAGTTGCCGGGCCACAAGGTCGACGCGGCCATTGCAAAGGTGCGCAATTCGACGCCGGGCGTTGGCCTCATCTCGCCACCGCCACACCATGATATCTACTCGATCGAGGATCTGGCTCAGCTCATTTACGACTTGAAAAATGTCAATCCGCGGGCGGATGTTTCAGTCAAACTCGTGTCGGAAGTGGGCGTTGGCACGGTTGCCGCGGGCGTCGCGAAGGCGCGCGCGGATCACATCACGATCGCGGGCTTTGAAGGCGGCACAGGCGCATCTCCGCTAACCGCGATCAAACACGCGGGCAGCCCATGGGAGATCGGTCTCGCTGAAACGCATCAAACGCTGGTTTACAATCGACTGCGCGGCCGCGTGGCGGTGCAGGTGGACGGTGGTATGCGCACGGGACGAGACGTCATCATAGGCGCGCTGTTGGGGGCCGATGAGTTCGGCTTTGCCACGGCACCGCTGATCGCAACGGGCTGCATCATGATGCGCAAGTGTCACCTCAACACGTGCCCCGTCGGTGTCGCAACGCAGGACCCAAAACTGCGCGCGAAGTTCAACGGCCAACCCGAGCATGTGATCAACTTCTTCTTCTTCGTCGCCGAGGAGGTGCGCGAGATCTTGGCGTCGCTCGGCGCACGCACGTTGTCGGAGTTGGTTGGACACTCGGATCTGCTCGATAAGGATCGCGCGTTTGGCCATTGGAAGTCACGCGGGCTCGACTTCTCGGGGCTCTTTCACAAGCCGGATGTGCCCGAGATTGTGAAGATCAACCACAGCGAACGTCAGAACCATAGTCTTGAACAGGTGTTGGATCAGACGCTGCTGATTGCAGCGAAGACGGCATTGGACAGCAAAAAGCCAGTCAAAATCGACGCGGTGATCGGCAACTCAAATCGGGCGACAGGCGCAATGCTGTCGGGTGAGGTGGCGCGTCGCTACGGCCATGCTGGGCTAGCGGAAGACACTATCCACGTGTCGCTGAAGGGCATTGCGGGCCAATCGTTCGGCGCCTGGTTGGCGGCGGGCGTGACGCTTGATCTCGTGGGCGAAGCCAACGACTACGTCGGCAAGGGATTGTCGGGCGGCAAGATCATCGTCCGCCCAGATCCGCAATCCGGCATTGTGCCAGAGGAGAGCATGATCGTTGGCAACACCGTCATGTACGGCGCCATCTCGGGCGAGTGCTACTTCCGCGGCATCGCGGGCGAGCGCTTCGCCGTGCGCAACTCGGGGGCTGTCGCCGTTGTCGAAGGCACCGGCGATCACGGCTGCGAATACATGACCGGCGGCGTTGTCGTCGTGCTCGGCAACACGGGCCGCAACTTCGCCGCCGGCATGTCCGGCGGCATCGCCTACGTCTTGGATGAGGCCGGCGACTTCGAAGCCAAGTGCAACCTCGCCATGATCGACCTTGCGCCCGTCGCGGCCGAGGAAGAGGTAATGCGCAAGTTGTCCAACCAGGGCAACGATCTCGAAAGCCACGGCCTCGTCGACGTCATGGCGAACATGACCGGTCAGGATGCGGAGCGTCTGCACGCGTTGATCACCCGACATGCGCACTATACCAACTCGGCCAAGGCCAAGACGATCCTCGCCGACTGGAAAGCCTGGGCGCCGAAGTTCAAGAAGATCATGCCGGTCGAGTATCGCGAGGCCTTGAAGAAAATGGCCGAGCACCAGTCTGCGGACATGACTGGCCTCGACAAACTCGAGATCGGCGTGCCGAAGGCGAAGGCCAAGACGGCGAAGGCTGCGGGTTAAAAAAGGGTCCAGGGCAAAGCCCTGGTCAGGGGAGCGCGAGGAGGCTGAAAGCCCCTCGCAATTCGCGCGGCAGCGCGACGTCTTTGGAGGCACGCATGTTCGCCAAAACCCCCGCCCCGCCCTACTACGCCGTGATCTTCACGTCGAAGCGGACCGCCGTCGACGACGCCGGCTACGCCGCGATGGCCGATGTCATGGCCGACATGGTGACACAGCAGCCGGGTTATCTCGGCCATGAGAGCGTGCGCGACGACGGCGCCGGCATCACGGTTTCATACTGGCGCGACGAGGCGAGCATCGAGAATTGCAAGCAAGTCGCTGAGCGTCTCAGTGGCCAGAAGATCGGCCGCGAGCGCTGTCACAGCCACTACGAAACGCGCGTCGCTAAGGTCGAGCGCGCGTACTCCGGGCCGGAGGGGCGGTAATGAAAATCTACGGCGATATCGAATCCGGCAATTGCCTTAAGGTGAAATGGACCGCCGACGCGCTCGGCATTCTCTACACCTGGGTGCCCGTCGATATCATGTCGGGCGAAAGCCGCACGGCCGAATACCTCGCCAAGTTTCCGTGGGGGCAGGTGCCGGGCATCGAACGCGATGATGGCTCTGGATCAGAGCGGCGCACGCTCGCGCAATCGAATGCCATCATCCGCTATCTCGCGCGGGACACACGGCTGTTGCCGGCGGATCCGTACACGCAAGCAAAAATCGACGAGTGGCTGTTCTGGGAGCAATATTCGCACGAGCCGTACGTCGCGACGTGCCGGTTTCACATGGTCTATCTCGGCAAATCGAAGGTGACGCGCGATCCGGCGAAGGTCGAGCGCGGCGAGAAGGCGCTGGACTACATGGAGCGGATGCTGGCTGGGGGTACCTTCCTCGTTGGCGATACGCTGACCATCGCCGACATCGCGCTCTACGCCTACACCCACGTCGCACATGAGGGCGGGTTTGATCTCGGGGCGCAGCCGCAGGTGCAAAAGTGGCTGCACCGGTGCAAGGCTGCGTTGGAGATTATGCCCGGAAAGGGTTCCGTACCGTGAGCCCGTCGACCACCAACCCGTTGTGCATATCCTCGGACCACAGCGTCGCGCAGCCTGCACCCGCGGCTGCAGCGATGATGACAGCGTCAAAGACCTGCAGTCGGTATCGCTCGGCGTACCAGATGCCTCGCTCATGCGCATCGCAGGATAACGGCAGACAGGTTGTGTTGACGCGGATCGTCGCCAGCAGGTCATGCGTCGCTGGCCAATCCCAGCGCCATTTTCGGCGCGTGACCCGTGCAATCTCCGTGAGGACGAGAGGGTTCACAACGCCGCCGGCTGACAGAAGCTCCGCCGCTCTCTCCGCCTTGGCATCGTTGCCGGCCAAGTACAGCAGCACATTCGAATCGAATGCGACATCAATCTTCATCGGCCGGACTGCGATCGTAGAGTTCGTCCCGATTGAACGTGTAGTCTTTCGGGCGCGTGCCCCGGTACTTTTCTCGAAACGCGCGCAACATCTCCAGCCGGTCGGGCGTGCGCGAGACGGCAAGGCCACTCTCGCCCGGGACAAGGTCTATCTCATCCCCTTCCTTAAGCCCGAGAACTTCGACCAAATCGGCCGGAAGCCGCACCGCGAGGCTATTACCCCACTTCGACACCTTCAAGGGCACCTCCTGAATTGATATACACAAGAAAAAATGTATATCTAAACCGTAACGACGTCAAATCAAAGTAGCGAACAGCATCCCATGGGCAAAATCACCGGCTTTATCGATTATCCGCGCGAAGATCGCGCCTATGCGCCTGTCAAAGACCGCGTCAAAACCTGGAAAGAGTTCGTTCTGCCGTTGGGCGAAAAAGCCGTGCGCACGCAGGCGGCGCGCTGCATGGATTGTGGCATCCCCTATTGCAGCTCCGGTGCGTCGGGTACGACTCACGGCTGCCCGGTCAACAACCAGATCCCTGACTGGAACGACCTCGTGTATCGCGGCAACTGGAAACAGGCGCTTGCGAACTTGCACTCGACCAACAATTTTCCCGAGGTGACGGGCCGTATCTGCCCGGCGCCGTGCGAGGCGTCGTGCACGCTCAATCTCGATGACAACCCGGTGGCGATCAAAACCATCGAATGCGCCATCGTCGACAAGGGCTGGGCCGAAGGTTGGATCGTGCCGCAACCGGCGGAACACAAGACCGGCAAGAAAATCGCCATTGTCGGCTCGGGTCCGGCGGGAATGGCGGCCGCGCAACAATTGGCGCGGGCAGGTCATGTCGTGCACGTTTATGAGAAGAACGCGCGGCCCGGTGGGTTGATGGTCTACGGCATCCCCGATTTCAAAATGGAAAAGCAAATCATCGATCGACGGGTCGAGCAAATGCAAGCCGAAGGCGTGAAATTCATCTGTGATGCGCATATCGGAGTGACGCACAAGGTCGAGGAGCTCGAGGCTCAGTATGACGCCGTGCTGCTCACAGGCGGAGCTGAGAAGGCGCGCGATCTGGCGGTGCCGGGGCGCGACTTACGGGGTATTCATTTCGCAATGCACTTCCTGCCTCAACAAAACCGCCGCGTTGCTGGCGAGGCACTTGGTGCGGGAACGGACGAACTGGCGGACGGCAAACACGTAGTCGTCATCGGCGGCGGTGACACCGGCAGCGACTGCATCGGCACGTCCATCCGCCAGGGCGCCAAGAGTGTGACGCAGATCGAAATCATGCCCGAGCCGCCAGAGAAGGAAAACAAGGCGCTGAGCTGGCCCAACTGGCCCATGAAAATGCGCACGTCGTCGTCGCAGGGCGAAGGCGCCAAACGCGACTTCGCCGTCACGACCAAGCGCTTCGAGGGCAAGGGCGGCAAAGTGACGAAACTTGTCTGCGCCAAGGTCGATGACAAATACAAAGAGATCGCCGGTAGCGAGTTCACCATTCCCGCTGACATGGTGCTGCTGGCCATGGGCTTTGTCGCGCCGGTCGCTGATGACATGGTCGGACAGTTGGGTCTCGCAATAGACGGGCGCGGCAACGTCAAGGCCGATGAGACGGCCTATGTCACGTCGCGGCCGAAGATCTATGCTGCGGGCGATATGCGGCGCGGACAGTCGCTGGTTGTGTGGGCCATCCGTGAAGGACGGCAGGCGGCCCACGCCATCGACAAGGCACTGATGGGCAAGACCGACCTGCCGCGGTGAGATTATGGGCAACGCCACGGGCAACACAGAGGCGCGCTACTCACAGGTCGCGATCGCCCTGCACTGGGTGATCGCTGGGCTTATCGTGTGGCAGCTAGGCTCGGGGTATTGGATGGTGTTGGCCATCGACGCCCCCGCCCAGTGGGAGCGAGCCTTCTGGATCTACCAAGCGCACAAAAGCACAGGGCTCACGGTTCTCGTGTTGTCGATTGTCAGGCTCGCGTGGCGTTTGACCCACAGACCGCCGCCGCTTCCATCGCAAATGCCCGTCTGGCAACGGGCAGCGTCACGCCTCATGCACGGCGTACTATACGTGTTGATGCTTGCTGTGCCGTTGGCGGGCTGGCTTGTAGTGTCGTCAAGCGCGCTTGGCTTGCCGACGTTGGTTTATGGTTGGTTGCCTTGGCCCCATTTGCCATTGGCGCCTGCATTCGAGCCAAGGGCGAAAGTCACGCATCGGCTGCTTGCCTATGCTCTTGGCTTGCTCGCCGCTGGCCATGTCGCCGCCGCCCTGAAGCACCAGGTGCTTGATCGCGTTGGCCTGCTCCGGCGGATGCTGCCATGGGGGTGACTGGAGAACGGAAACTTGGCAAGCGGAGCGGCGCTGATTGTGCCGGCGCGCATCACCCGCCGTTGCCGCGGAACACCGTGATATCGAGATCGCGGATCTTTTTGCGCAGTGTGTTGCGGTTGAGGCCGAGTAACTCCGCCGCTTTAATCTGGTTGCCGCGCGTCGCCGTCAGCGAGGCGATGATCAGTGGCCGTTCGACATCGGCGAGAATGCGGTCATAAAGCAGTGGCGGCGGCAGATCTCGCCCGTAGCCAGCGAAATATTTCGACAGGTGCGCTTCGACCTGTTCCGAAAGCGTGCGATCGCCCGTGTCGACAAGCGTGCCATTTGGACCCGATAAAATCGGCATTGGCTTCATCAGCACCGCAAGTTCAGCCTCAATGATCGGCACGGTGATCGTGTCTTCCGGATGCAACGCTGCAATCCGGCGGACGGTGTTTTCGAGTTCGCGCACGTTGCCCGGCCACTGGTGGCGCTTCATGCGTTCAATGGCGGCCTGCTCGATCGTCTTCTGCCCAAGCCCCGACTTGCCTATCTGGCGCAGAAAGTGCCGCGTGAGATCGCCGATGTCATCCAGGCGCTCGCGCAGCGGCGGCAGGCGCATCGGCACAACGTTCAGTCGATAATACAAGTCCTCGCGGAAGCTGCCCTGCTGGATCAGCAAACGCAGATCGCGGTGGGTCGCGGCGACGATGCGGACATTGGTTTTGATCGATGTGCGGCCGCCGACGGAGGTGTATTCGCCCTCCTGCAGGACACGCAGCAATCGCGTCTGCGCTTCGAGCGGCATGTCGCCGATTTCGTCGAGAAACAGCGTACCACCCTCGGCCTGTTCGAAGCGGCCTGACGTCCGCAGTTGAGCGCCGGTAAACGCACCCTTCTCATGGCCAAACAATTCACTCTCGATCAGCTCGCGCGGGATGGCCGCCATGTTGAGCGCCACAAACGGGCCATTCTTGCGTCGGCCAAAGTTGTGCAGCACGCGGGCCGCCAACTCCTTGCCCGTGCCGCTCTCGCCCGTGATCATGACGGTGAGTTCGGTCTGCGTCAGGCGCGCAATAATGCGGTAGATTTCTTGCATGGCCGGCGAACGACCGATCAGCGGGAGATCGTCGCTCTTGCTCTCGGGCGCCGGCGGTTTACCCTTTCGGCTCGGATCGGCAAGCGCGCGACCAACAACGCTGATGACCTCGGCGATGTCGAAGGGCTTTGGCAGATATTCAAACGCACCTTTCTCGGCAGCGGACAAGGCGGTCATCAAAGTGTTCTGCGCGCTCATGACGATAATCGGCAATTCAGGGCGTACACGTTTGATGCGCGGGATCAGATCGAAAGCGTTCTCATCGGGCATGACCACGTCTGTGATCACGCAATCGCCCTCGCCTTGGCTGATCCAACGCCAAAGCGTTGCGGCATTGCCGGTGGCACGCGGCAAGTAGCCGGCGCGCACAAGCGCTTGGTTGAGCACGGTGCGGATTGCGCCGTCGTCATCGGCGACCAGAATTGTGCCACGGGGCATGGCTTGTCTCCGTTAGCGTTGGGCGGAACTTGGGGTCTTCGGACGGCTTTCGACTGGCAGAAGCACCCGAAACACCGTGCGTTTCGGTACGCTGTCGCACTCGACGATGCCGCCATGGTCGCCCACGATTTTGGCGACCAACGACAGGCCGAGGCCCGTGCCTGAACGCTTGGTTGTGACGAACGGGTCGAACAATTGCGTGCGCACGTCGTCGCGGATGCCTGGGCCGTTGTCCTCGATCTCGATCATGAAGGGCAGCGAAACGCGGACCGTCGATCCGGGCACCGCGAGCCGCACGCCGGCGCGGAATGCGGTCCGTAAAATGACCCGCCCGCCGTCGACTGAGTCCTCAAGGGCCTCAACGGCGTTCTTCACAAGGTTGAGAAACGCCTGAACGAGCTTGTCGCGGTTGGCTGGGATGGAGGGCAGCGACGGGTCGTATTCTTCAAGGATCCTCACGCCCGTACCAAAGCCCGTCTGAGACAGACGCTTCACGTGGTCGAGCACCGCGTGAATGTTGACGGGCGACATATCGAGTGGCCGCTCATCGCCGAACACCTCCATGCGGTCAACGAGATCGCGAATGCGGCTGGTCTCATCGATGATCAGTCGCGCCAGTGTTTTATCCTCTTCGCCGAGGCCCGGTTCCAAAAGCTGTGCAGCGCCGCGAATACCCGACAGAGGGTTCTTGATTTCATGGGCCAGAATGCCGGCCATGCCGGAGACCGAGCGGGCCGCCTGCCGTTGCGAGACTTGCCGCTCGATCATCTGCGCCATGGAGCGTTGCTGCAACATCAGTACAACAAGCCCGGGCTGGTCGGGCATCAGCCCGCCGAACACATCCACCAGGCGCGCAAGGGTCTGGCGCGGCAGGCTCACTTCCACGCCGTACTCATTCACCGTCGTACCCGTCCGGCGGACCTGCTCCACGAGTGATACGAGCGGCGAACGGGCGTGCAGGATGTTGGCCAGAGATAAACGCTTCAGCATGGCCTGGCTGGTGTCGAAAAACGCCTCCGCAGCAGAATTGGCGTAGAGCAAGCGGTCGTCTTCTGCAAACACCAGGATTGGATGTGGCAGCGCGCCGAGAAGCATATCATGCTCAATGTGCCGCCGTGTCGGTCCGGCACGCGGAACACTGGCATCCCTCAAGATATCGGCATCGATCGAGACATTGGCATCGATCGGTTTGACGGGAATGGTCATGCCGCCTCCGCCACGGTACCGTCTTGGACGCGTGTGTAGAAGTCTGCGAGGCCGGCGAGCGCTGACGTAGGATCGTCGCAGGTGCACAGCTGCCGCCGCCAAGTCTTCACCACCGCCTCAGGCACGCCACTCGTCTCAAGATACCAGCCGATGTGCTTCTTTGCGTTCTTGTGGCCGAGCTCGCGGCCATAGTGGGAGAGCATTGCCTCAATGTGGGCCAGCGCGAGTTTGGCCTGCACGGCCAAATCCGGTGCGCCCGGATCATTGCCCGAGGCAAGTGCCTTGGCGATTTGGGCTGGCAGCCAGGGGGCACCATAGGCGCCGCGCCCGACCATCACGCCCGCAGCTCCCGATTGGTCGAGCGCGAACCGCGCGGCGACAGCCGAGGTAATGTCGCCATTGACGACCACGGGAATCGACACGGCGTCGACCACGGGCCGCACATGGTGCCAATTGGCCTCGCCCTTGAAGAACTGTTGCCGCGTGCGGCCATGCACGGTGATCAACTTGATGCCCGCGGCCTCCGCGCGGCGGGCAAGCTCCGGCGCATTCATCGTGCGCGCGTCCCAACCGAGCCGCATTTTCAGCGTGACCGGGACTTTGACTGCCGAGACGACGGCTTCGATCAACGCGAGGGCGTGGTCGAGATCGCGCATCAAAGCCGACCCGGATTGCCGCCCCGTGACCTCGCGCGAGGGGCAGCCCATATTGATGTCGATGATATCTGCGCCGAGGCCGGCCGCGATCTTTGCCCCCTCGTGCATCCAGGCCGTCTCGCAGCCAACCAGCTGGATCGCGTAGGGGCTCCAGCCCTTGCCGGACGCCTTGCGATAACCCTTCCTACGATCTTCGACGAGGTCGCGACTTGCGACCATTTCGGACACAACAAGACCGGCTCCAAGATCATGTGCGAGCCGGCGGAAGGGCAGGTCTGAAACCCCCGACATGGGCGCCAACACCACGGGGTTCGGCAGGCGCATAGGACCGATCGTCAGAGCCCGAGCGGGCGGTTCATCGGTAGAAGTTGGCATCACCGCATTGTACCCAACCCGTTAAGTGCTTGATACACGCGGATTGAAGCGCGCGTGCTCAAATTATCAGCAACATCGGCATTGCTAATCTTTTGTGCACTTTCAGTAGCTGAGCCAAAGCTCCGGACGCAAGCTTAAAACGACGCGCTGACTGCCTGCGATTTGGGCAGAGGCCTCAAATTGCTGGCATTTGTCGCGGGTCGGCTACTCTGCCGCATCCGCCAGAACGGCCCCTGAGAGTCCCAATTGACGACGCGCTTCCCCGCGCAGCACGTCGATGGGCTTGAGGCGACCGGCGGTCTCGTAGTGCCAAAATGTCCAACCGTTGCAGGCGGCCGCCCCTTGCACCACGGCGCCCATGCGATGGATCGAGCCCTGTTGGTTGGGCAGGTCGCCTTGGTTTAGACGTTCCGCTTTTTTGGGGCGTGGCACGGTGGCCAAAGCGCGCGCCGTCTTAGCGCTGCGGGCGGCCGCTGCACCCGGCTTGTCCGTCGGTAAGCGTGCGTGCGGATGGCTGAAGGATTTCGGCGTCAAAACCAAACTTCCGTCGGCGCGCACCTCGGCCCATACGCGACCCTTCTCGTCCCACAGTTTCGTGCCCGGATCGAGCAAGCGCAGCTCAATCAAGGCACCGAAGGGAACGCGCGGCTCGGACCGTTTTGAGCGCTGCGTTTCGAGCGCGCTGACATCCCACGGCACCACGGCCGCAATGCGATCGGCTGCGGCTTTCGCATAGGCCGGATCGCGCTCGATGCCAATGAATCGACGGTCGAGCCGACGGGCAACGGCGCCCGTTGTACCGGTGCCGAAAAAGGGGTCCAAAACGGTGTCGCCGACGTTCGTGGTCGCCAGAAGCACGCGTTGAAGTAGGGCTTCCGGTTTTTGTGTTGGATGCGTCTTTTTACCATCGCCCCCCTTAAGGCGCTCAGGCCCCGTACACAGTGGTATCAGCCAATCGGAACGCATCTGGCAGTCCTCGTTGAAAGCCTTCATGGCCTCGTAGTGGAACGTCGGTCGGGCCGCCTTGTCGCGCGAGGCCCAGATCAGAGTTTCGTGCGCATTGGTGAAGCGCTTGCCACGGAAATTCGGCATTGGGTTTGTCTTGCGCCAGATGATGTCGTTCTGCAGCCAGAAGCCGAGGTCCTGCAAGGCGACACCAAGGCGGAACACGTTGTGATAGGAGCCGATGACCCAGATCGCGCCATCAGGTTTCAAGATGCGGCGGCATTCGCCAAGCCAGGCCCGCGTGAAGGCATCGTAGGCCTCAAACGAGGCGAACTGGTCCCAGGCGTCGTCAACACCATCGACGACGGAGTTGTTCGGCCGCAGTAGATCGCCAGCGAGTTGCAGATTGTAAGGTGGATCAGCGAACACGAGGTCGACGGCTGCATCTGGCAGTGCTTTCAGATGAGCAAGGCAATCGCCCTGCAGGATGCGATCGCTGATCACAGGTTTCGACTTCGCACGCATCGACGCAACCCCACACAGACCAGACGGCTAAAGACCAAACGGGGCAAGACCGGCTGGGTCCGTCCGCCCGATCTCACGCCATTCAAGCACACCCTTCGACCGAATAGGTTACCGAATCGTGAATGGCCGCCAGTTCTTGGTCTGATCTGCAATTGCGCCGAACGAATGGCGAACCATGTCTCGGAGTCGGCGTTTATAACCACGACAACGGCCAAGGTCTTCGCTTTGGCGACGTTTGGCGCTATTCTTGCGTCTTCGATTGGCTCCACTATCGCGTTGCATGCCTGTAGGTGTGCCCTTGTACGATGAGATCCGCCATGACCACGTCTGGCTGCCTGACTGGCACACTGCCTCGCACCCTGGGCCGCGCCCTCGTGCTCGCCCTTCTTTCCGTGTTCGGCTTGGGTGCCGTCCCCGTAAGTGCCCAACGCATCTTCACGGGTGGCGAGACGGGCGCTTACCATCGCGATTTCTGTCCGGCGTTGAGCCGCGAAATCGGTACCGCTGGCACGGCAAACTACACCTGCACGCAAAGCACGGGCACGCGGGAAAATATGGAGCGCGTCCGCTCCAATCCGCGCGACATCGGCTACGGCCAGCTTGATGTCTACACGCTTGAAACCCAGCAGCTTTCCATGGGAACCGCACTTGAGATCGTGCGCCAGGACGATGTCAAAGAATGCGTGTTTGCGGTCACCAAATCAAAGGAGATCACTTCCTTTGGCGAACTGTCCGCGTTGGCATCGTCGATGCGCGTTTTCCTGCCGCCCCAGCAGTCAGGTAGTGCCGGCACCTTTAAAATGTTGCAGGGCATTGACCGAAACGGTCTTGGCCGCGCCAGCCGCGTCGTCAACAGTCAAAGCGTCGACGAAGCCATCCGAGTTGCACTCGCGTCGGACGATGGCATCGCTTTTTTCGTCCAATTCCCTGACCCTGACAATGAACGCTTTAAACTGGTGCGTGATCTCGGCGGACACTTCGTACCGATCGTCGACCGCTCGATCCTTGCCAAAACTGTCAGCGGGCAGAACGTCTACACGACGCAGGAAACGCGTGTGCAGAACGGTCGGTGGCTCGAAGGCGGTCTTCGCGTCAACACGGTGTGCACGCCGGTCGTTGTCTTCACGGGCAATCCGGAGCGCGTCCGCGACGTGTCGGAAAAGCGTCAGCACACCGAGATGATCCGGAGCATCCGCGAAATGCCGATTGATGCGCTGATCCCGCGCCAATCCCCTTTCCGCGCCGCAACCGCGCGCGCCCGCGAAATGACGAAAGAAGGCCGCGAGCGTCTGTTTGCCTACTCAGCTCGCACGCGTGACCGTGCACTCCCGTTTCTTGAACGCATGATCGAACGCGCTGCACCGCGGTATTGAATTCCGACCTTACGGCCCGAATTAATGGCTGACCTGAGGGCGTCGTGCTCAGCGCGGCGCCATGCGGAGTGCGCCATCGATACGGATGGATTCGCCGTTGAGCATGCTGTTCTCGCAGATGTGGCAGGCTAGCATGGCATATTCGGATGGTGAGCCGAGGCGCGAGGGGAACGGCACGGACTGCTCAAGCGAGCGCTGCGCGTCCGGCGGCAGACCGGCCATCATGGGCGTCATGAACAACCCCGGCATGATCGTGTTGACGCGGATCCCGCTCTGGGCGAGATCACGAGCGACTGGCAGTGTCAGGCCCAACACACCGCCCTTGGACGCCGAGTAGGCGACTTGGCCGATCTGGCCATCAGTCGCCGCAACGGAGGCCGTATTGATCATCACGCCCCGCTCGCCATCTGCCGTGATTGGGTCCAATGCCTGCATGGCGGCTGAGCATTTCGCGAGCATCAAGAACGTCCCGATCAGGTTGACCTGAATGACTTTGGTGAACGTCGCGAGGTCATGTGGTTCAATGACGCCGGTGTCTTTGTTCTTCTTGGTGATCCGCTTGGCAACGCCGATGCCGGCACAGCTGACAAGGATTCGCTCTACCCCGTTGTCGCGTCGGGCGGCGGCAAGGCCCGCATCGACGCTCGCCTCGCTCGTGACGTCGACCTTATAAAATTTCGCGCCGATCTCTGCGGCGTGCTTGGTGCCAGCGGCCTCGTTCATATCGAAGATGGCGACCTTCACCCCCTTCGCCGCCAACGCTGCCGCCGTTGCGCCGCCGAGCCCCGACGCGCCTCCGGTCACAATTGCAGACACGGCCGATGATAGCTGCATGGGGGATCTTTCGCAGAAATATGAATAACGCTGACTCGTGTTACGCCAGCCACGATTGGCTCGCAAGGCGGCCGCCGCTCGCCCAGTGCTGCGAGCCCAGTGCT
>JANNXS010000363.1:0-4156 GCA_031409695.1 Hyphomicrobiaceae bacterium | reverse complement strand
GCCAGATGATCTGGCGACGCCTTCAATACATTCAGAAAAGCGGCTTGCCGTCCGCGCCGACGATCTTCAACCACTCCTTCTTGACCGTTGCAACAACAGCATCCGGCATCGGCACGTAATCGAGATCGGATGCCATCTTATCGCCCTTCGCATAGGCCCATGTGAAGAAATTAAGGGCGATTTTCGCATCTTCGACTTTATTCGGCGACTTGTGCATCAGGATGAAAGTAGCACCGGCGATTGGCCATGACGTATCTCCGGGCTCGTCCGTGAGGATCTCGCCGAGGCCCGCCACGCTGTCCCACTTCGCATTCGCTGCAGCGGCCTGGAATGTGTCAAGGCCAGGCTCCACAGCTTTTCCAGCTTTGTTGATGACGCGCGTGTGGCTCATCTTGTTTTGCTTGGCGTAGGCAAACTCGACGTAGCCAATCGCGCCCTTCGTTTGCTGGACGTTGTTGGCGACGCCTTCATTGCCTTTCGCGCCGATGCCAACCGGCCATTCGACAGCCGTGCTGGCTCCAACCTTGGTTTTCCACTCTGGGCTGACCTTGGAGAGATAGTCTGTCCAGATAAAAGTCGTGCCCGAGCCGTCGGACCGACGTACGACAACGATGGCCTGGTTCGGGAGCTTTGCAGTCGGGTTCAGTTTCTTGAGCGCTGCATCGTCCCACATTTTGATCTTGCCAAGATAGATGTCGGCAAGAGCTGTGCCGTCGAGTACAAGTTCGCCCGGCTTGATGCCCTCGAGGTTGACAACGGGCACGTTGCCGCCGACGACCATTGGCCACTGCACAAGGCCGTCTTTCTCAAGCTGTTCGCCCTTCAGCGGCATGTCGGTGGCACCGAACGTCACCGTCTTGGCCTGGATCTGCTTGATGCCGCCACCGGAGCCGATCGACTGGTAGTTGAGCCCGATGCCGGTCTCTTTCTTGTAGGCATCGGCCCACTTGGCATAGATCGGATAAGGGAAAGTCGCGCCGGCGCCCGAGATGTCAGCGGCAACGGCGGGAAGCGTGCTCAGCGCCATCGCGCCGGCAGCTGCTAAGCTGATGAAATTCCGCATTTATCTGCCTCACACACACGAGGACGATGCAGCCGTTGCTGCGATCTGCCCCTCGGTGTTGCAGCTTTAAGCGGACATTTGTGAAGCCTGTGTGACAGTCGCAGGGCCTCGAAATCAGCGGAAAACTGTTGTCTCTCGGCCGCGGTAAAGCGAGAGCGTTGTCATACGAAAGGGTGCGATCTCCCGACAGGATTTGGCTGGTACTGTCGCGAAGTCGCCTACGACGTTGCAGATCGCCCCGACAGTCCCGGATCGGACAAACGCGCCGCTGCCGCTCAGGCAGCCGGATACATGCGCGTTTTGTGAGCATAGTTTCGAGGTGTACGCCAATGTGATGAGAGGTGATTTCCGATCGAACCTTGCGTGGCGGTAGCACGTACCCTAGTGCAGGGTGTCGTCAGGGCCAAAGCCAGCACGGACAACGTGCGGCAGATACGACCAGTGGGAGTGAGCTTTGTCTGCATCATCCGTCTCGGAGCGCGAGCGCTCGCCTGGATCATCGGGCGCCCCGGACACCGTGCCAAAACTACTTTTGCGCAATGCGGACATGTTCCCCGGGCGCCAAGCCATGCGCCACAAGGACCTTGGCATTTGGCAAACCTATAGCTGGGGCGATATGCGGAACGAAATCCGCTTACTTGCGCTTGGCCTCCGCAAGCTCGGTTTCGATCGCGGCGATCGGATCGCCATCATCGGGGACAACCGTCCGCGTTTGTATTGGACGTTCTGCGCGGCCCAAAGTTTGGGCGGCGTGCCGATCCCGTTGTATCAAGATGCCGTGGCCGACGAGATGGCCTATGTGCTTGGCCACGCTGAGGTAAAATTCGCCTTGGTGCAAAATCAGGAGCAGGTCGACAAGATCATCTCCATCGCTGATCGCATACCGACTTTGACGCGCGTGATCTATGACGACGTTCGCGGCCTCAAAGACTACGACCCCACACACCTGAACAGCTACGCCTCGGTCCGGGAGCTTGGTGCCAAGGAACTCGCGGCCAACCCTGCAGCGGCAAACTGGTGGCTCGACCAGATCGCGATCGGAAGGGGCGCGGACATTTCGGTTATGCTCTATACATCGGGCACCACAGGCCGTCCTAAGGGCGTGATGCTGTCGCATGATAATGTCGTGAAATCTGGCCAGAACGCCAACCTGTTCGACAAGTTCACGGCCGACGACACGATGCTTGCCTACCTGCCGATGGCGTGGGTTGGCGATCACATCTTCACCTACGGTCAGGCTTACGCTGGCGGCATTTGCGTCGCCTGCCCAGAGAGCCCGGAAACCGCCGTCGAGGACCGCCGGGAAATCGGGCCGACATACTTCTTTGCTCCGCCGCGTGTGTTTGAAAGCATGCTAACGCAGATGACTGTCCGCATGGAGGATGCCAGCCGGCTAAAACGCCGGATGCACAGTTACTTCATGGCGGTTGCCCGGGAACATGGCGAGAATATACTCGATGGCAAGCCGGTAACCGCCAGTGGCCGTCTCAAATACTGGCTTGGCGACAAACTTGTTTATGCGCCGCTGCGCAACCGTATGGGCTTTTCCAAGCTACGCCTCGCATACACGGCTGGTGAAGCCGTCGGACCGGAATTGTTTCGCTTTTACAGGTCGATCGGCATCAATTTGAAGCAGCTCTATGGCCAAACCGAAGCCAGCGTGTTTGTCACGCTTCAGCCTGACGGTGAAGTATACCCCGACACGGTTGGCAAGCCGGGGCCAGATGTCGAAATCAAAATCGCTGAATCCGGTGAAGTGATGTTTCGGTCGCCCGGTGTGTTTGTGCAGTACTACAAGAACGATGAGGCCACGGCGTCGACCAAGACGCCAGACGGCTGGGTGCACTCGGGCGATGCTGGCTTTATTGACGACCGTGGCCACCTGGTCATTATGGATCGTGCCAAGGACGTCGGTAAACTGACGTCTGGCGCCGTGTTCTCACCCAAGTATCTAGAGAACCGCATCAAGTTCTTCCCTGAGATCAAGGAGGCGGTCGCCTTTGGCCATGGCCGTGATTTCGTGTCGATGTTCGTCAACATCGACCTCACCAGTGTCGGCAATTGGGCTGAGCGCAATGGTATCTCCTATGCGAGTTACCAGGAACTTGCGGGTCACGCGAAAGTGCTTGAAATGGTGACCAAGCGGGTCGGGGAAATGAACCGGACCTTGTCGACTGAAGAGCGCATGAAAGCTTGCCAGATCAAGCGTTTGATCATCCTGTCAAAGGAACTCGAGGCCGACGACGGTGAGCTGACGCGCACGCAGAAGGTCCGGCGCTCCTTTATCGAAGAGCGCTACGCACCCCTGGTCAAGGCGCTCTATAACGGCTCAAAGACCGCCGATATTTCAGTTGAAGTCGTGTTTGAAGATGGTCGCAAGGGCAAGATCGAGGGCCATATGCAAGTGTTGGATGCACCGACATTCAGTGACGCCGCTTTAGTTTCAGGCGCACCTGTGCGTGAGGCGGCGGAGTGATGGACCACGAGACCCAATTTCGTTCGCCGCTGTCGAGCGCTGGACCGTCAAGCGGCATCGGCACCTCGCGCCGGATTGGCGAAACGCTCTTGACAGTCGACAATGTCATTCTGCGTTTCGGCGGTGTCACGGCAATCAAAGGCGTCTCGTTTGACGTTAAAAAGGGTGAGATCCGCGCCATTATCGGCCCCAACGGTGCTGGCAAGACGTCAATGCTAAACGTCATCAACGGCTTCTATCACCCGCAAGAGGGCACAATCACCTACAAGGGCGAAAAGCGTGCGGCCATGCGTCCCTATGTGGCCGCGTCGCAGGGTATCGCCCGCACCTTCCAGAACGTCGCGCTGTTCAAGGGTATGTCGACACTCGACAATATCATGACTGGGCGCACCTTGAAAATGAAGCGTGGTATTCTTGCGCAGGCCTTCCGCTACGGGCCCGCGATGGCTGAAGAAATCCACCACCGCGAAGCCGTCGAGAAAATCATCGATTTCCTTGAGATCGCACATATCCGCAAGACGCCAGTTGGCAAGCTCCCGTACGGTTTGCAAAAGCGCGTTGAGTTGGGCCGTGCTCTCGCGACCGAGCCTGAGCTGCTGCTGCTCGACGAACCCATG
>JANNXS010000362.1:0-5027 GCA_031409695.1 Hyphomicrobiaceae bacterium | reverse complement strand
AAAAGAGCTTTACAACCCTAAGGCCTTCGTCACTCACGCGGCATGGCTGGATCAGGCTTGCGCCCATTGTCCAAGATTCCCCACTGCTGCCTCCCGTAGGAGTTTGGGCCGTGTCTCAGTCCCAATGTGGCTGGTCATTCTCTCAAACCAGCTAAGGATCGTCGCCTTGGTGAGCCGTTACCTCACCAACAAGCTAATCCTACGCGGGCCCATCCAAAGGCGATAAATCTTTGGCCTTTCGGCATTATGCGGTATTACCCCAAGTTTCCCTGAGCTATTCCGCACCTTTGGGAAGGTTCCCACGCGTTACTCACCCGTCTGCCACTCCCATTGCTGGGCGTTCGACTTGCATGTGTTAGGCCTGCCGCCAGCGTTCGTTCTGAGCCAGGATCAAACTCTCAAGTTTGAAAGTTGATCAAGACTATTCACGGACCGAACCTGGGTCCATGTTCTGCGTTTACGGGATCCATCACACACTAACGTTTAGCCAAACCAGCGTTGCGGCTGATGTGACCACACGAAGTGGTGTTTGGTTGAAACGACAGATAAGTCGTAGTTTGATTGACATCCACGTCACCTGCTCAAAGACGAGCAAGAACGCTTCAGTCCGCCAGAACTCCGCCGTCTGCGTTTCTCTTCCTTCGAATTCAATTGTCAAAGAGCACGGTTGACTTGACCAACGTCCCTCAGGACGCATATCATTCTGAACCGGTTTTTGGCCATCATCGGCTGACCGATGAGGCTCTGTCAGTTCAGTGTCTTCCAAATTCCCTGCCCGCCGGTGTCTCCACCGCGTCAGTGATGTCCCCATAAACACCAACCCGTCGGCCGCGTCAACAGCCGATCGTCATAAATCTGGTAAAATCTGGATCGATTCGGGGCTGCTGTCACTAAATCGTTGGGTTGATTTGTTTTTTTGGTTGGCTTTTTTGTGCGCTGCAGCATGAAGCGACACCGCGAATTGTCGACCTGCCACAATTAGCAAGTGCGCATTCCGATCTCGTGGAATTGGAATGCGCACTAGAAGACCGTGTTTTGACGCGTTTTCTACGACGAACCGGCGTCCACTTCGTCGGAAACTGCTCTAGCCGAGGCCCTCTTTGGTCTTCTCGGTGGACGAGGTGAAATCCTACGTGGTCATGAAAGCGCCTTGGGCGTAGCGTCTTTCATCGCAATCGCTCGATGTTATCTGGGAGCGCACAGGTGGATCTACGTCGACATGCTCCATTGGCGAGGCCTCTTGCGCATGGGCTAGGCGCTCGGCTGCGGCCGATCCAGGCGTCGGCAACGCGCGCGTTTGACATTTATGGTGACGGAACTCGACGCCCAGGCCGCAGCTTCAAATGGCTTCTCACAACCTCTCTGGCCGCTGGTGTCGGCGCTGTTTCAGTTGTTGCCGTTGTTTTGGGCTCCGCTGAGCCCGACGACCCCTACGATGTCGTTCGGCGCATCACCACTCGGGCACTCATTGATCGGACCAGCACCACACTGCGTGGGCAACCGACCGAGACGGGTCTCCGCTGGGCGATCCCCAAATCCGATAGATTGCAAGCAATGACTGCCACCTTGTCTGCACGCTTTCTAATCCACGACACAATGAAAGTGCGGCGCGGGCCACGCGACGCCATTGTTAAGCAATCCTTCGTTCGACTTGTGGCGCGCCTTGCGCCAGTGTCCGCTGCCGAGGCCGAAAAAATCCCGGTCTTCAACCCATACCGATTGTATGCAAGCCAGGGGCCCAACGATGCATCGGCCGCCGCAACGGATGACAGTCAGGAGATTTCGACGCGTGTGGTTGAACTGCCCGGCGGATTACTGCCGACCGACGACGGCCAACAGCTAGATGCGCAAGATGTCGCCGACATTGTATTGCGCGCAATCGCTGGCCAGGAAGAGGCACCGACTGGAGCCGCCGCCATCCGTGGCGCGATAGCCCCAGAAGCCCCAAGACTTTCAGGCGAGGCACTGCTGGCGAAGCGTTCCCAACGGACCGCGCAAGAACAGATGCCGCCAAATACTGTTGCCCTCGCCAAGAACGTCGTCGAAAGCGATGATGGCGTCGATGATATGGAAGCGCGTCAAGTGAAGGTGGTCAAAGTCACTCGCGGCCTGACGTTAACGCGCGTTCTCCAGAGCCTGGGTGGTGACCCGACGAATATCCGCGCGATGGTGGCAGCGTCGAAACCAATCCTTGCCGACACTGATCTTGTGCCGGGCTTTGAGGTCCACGTTACCTTGGTCCCATCGATCACCCGGCCAAATGCTCTGGACCCGGCTCGCTTCAGCGTCTTTGCCGGTGACGAGCACGACCATAAGGTAACCGTCGCGCGCAACTCGGCTGGCGAATTCGTGGCGAGCCCCACGCAAATGGACGAGCGCATGGTGCGAACGGCCATCGATCCTGGCGAACAGGCGGCAAACGCAAGCCTTTACACAAGCTTCTACAATTCAGCTCTGTCCCATGGATTGCCGGCCGATCTAATCCTGCAAATCCTGCGCATTCATGCCTACGATACTGATTTCCGCCGTCGGGTTCGCGGCAGCGACCAGATCGAATGGTTCTTTGACACCCGCGATGACGAAAAGGGGCTCGACGCTACACTCGGCGACCTCCTTATGACGTCGATATCGACAGGCGGCGAAACGCAGCGCTTTTATCGGTTCAAGACCACCGACGGGGTTGCCGACTATTACGATGAAAGCGGCAACACGAGCCGCAAATTCCTGATGCGCCAGCCGGTGCGCGGTGTTGGACTCCGTATGGCATCAGGTTTCGGCATGCGCCGTCACCCGCTGTTGAACTATTTGCGACCACACAACGGGCTCGACTGGGCGGGGCCGTCGGGAACGCCAATCATGGCTGCAGGCGTCGGCACCATTGAGGAAGCGGCACGGCGTGGCGAGTATGGCAACTATGTCCGCATTCGTCATGCCAACGGCTACAAGACGGCTTACGCGCACCTGTCCAGGTTCTCACCGGGAATCAGTGAAGGCGTCCGCGTCACCCAAGGCCAAATTATTGGCTTTATTGGCACGACCGGCCTTTCAGCAGGTCCCCATCTGCACTACGAAGTGCATGTGAATGGACAGCCCGTTGATCCGATGTCGATCCAGGTACCGCGAGAGCGCAAACTAACGGCCAACCAGTTGCGCGATTTCCTCAAAGAGAAGTCACGCGTCGATGATCTTCTCCGGCGCAACCCAGTGTCATCCCGTATTGTCGACCAACAGGCGGCCTTGCGACAGTGAACATGAGAGCGGTCGCCGGGTTGGTAGGACGGCCGCGGGTAAAGAGCGCATACCTCAGGCCACACAAGTGGACCATCGGTTAGAGGTCAACGGGTTGCCCCAAGGCGCATGAATGTGGCTTGGACGACTGCACAGGCCTCAAGAGCACCGGGGGTTCCGCACTCACAAATCATCCGCGCAACAGTGATGGTTTTGCCGGGGCGGATAACTTCGCCGATCGCGCGCAAGTGACCAACAGCAGCACGCATAAAATTGATCTTGTATTCGACGGTAACAACATCCGAACCGGCTGGCATGAGGGTCAAAGAGGCAAAGCCGCCAGCGCTGTCGGCAATTGCGCCAACGACACCGCCGTGAATACGACCTTGGTGTTGGGCCAGCGTCGGATTTGGGGTTAAATCGATAACCACTCGGCCAAGCATAACACTGGTGAGCGTCGCACCGTACATCGTCATCAAACCTTGGTCGTCGAACAGGCCGTGTACAAGATCTTCAAAGGCTGGGTTTGATGGGGTAAAAAGCGACGCCTGCATCCGTTAAACCGCCTATTTGCCAGTGTGCCTATTTGCCAGTGTGAAAACCCGCCGCTCCAAGTCGAGCAGCGGGGAGCAACGGCTAGAGCGGAAAACGACCCAGCGCAAGTTTGCTCAGGCTGCGTCCGCAACGACGCGGTTGCGCCCGTCGCGCTTGGCCGAATAGAGCGCCTGGTCTGCGCGGCGAAACAGCATTTCGGGCGTATCTTCGCGACGCTCGAGCGTTGCGATGCCGACACTGGCTGTGACGCGCAAGCGCGTTTCCGCGTTCACGTGAAAGGGTTCCGCAGCGACGCAGGCACGCAGGCGCTCTCCGACCTGGAAAGCCCGGCCGATGTCCGTCTCTGGCATGATGATCACGAACTCTTCGCCACCCATCCGGCAGGCGAGATCAATGCCGCGGGTGTTGCGGCGGAAGCGAGCGGCAAACTCTCGCAGGACGGTATCGCCCGCATCGTGGCCGTAGGTGTCGTTAACTCGCTTGAAGAAATCGATGTCGGCAACAAGAATGGACAAAGGACGCCCACCGTCCCGGGCTTTTTGTACGAGCTGGCGCAGGTGGGTTTCCATGTAGCGGCGATTGTGGAGCCCGGTCAGGCCGTCCGTGATCGCCATTTCGACGCTCTGTTCAATGCTGTTGCGGAGCACGTCGGTGTGGCGCTTGCGGGCCACCTGCGTGCGCACCCGAGCAACAACTTCATGACGATCGAGCGGACGCGTCAAATAGTCATTTACACCCATATCCAAGGCGCGCAGCAGGCGAGCATCTTCACCCGGCTCGACAACGATAATGATCGGCAAATGTCGCGTCGCATCCAGCGAGCGCATCTGCGAGCACAAACGCAGCCCGTCGGTTTTCTCCATGGAAAGGCTTACGATTACACAGTCAAAACCGCCTTTGCCCAGCCGCGCCAAGGCGGCTTGCCCATCCGTCTCAATGTTCACGGTGTGAAGTTTGTTCAGCGCGTCGAGCAAGCGATTGGACGAACGCAGCACATCATCCACGACGAGGACAGAACCGTTGTTGCCGGCCTCGACCCAATTCACATGGGTGGCATCGTCCATCGTCATCTGTTGCGACGTTTTTGCGCGCATCAGCATTTCGTCGGCAAGCACCTTCAGACGAGCCAGGTTTTTCACGCGTGTCACCAGCGCAACATCATCGACTGGCTTTGAAAGAAAATCGTCAGCCCCAGCCTCCAGGCCCTGGACCCGGTCACTCGCTTGATCGAGCGCCGTCACCAT
>JANNXS010000361.1:0-9092 GCA_031409695.1 Hyphomicrobiaceae bacterium | reverse complement strand
TGCCGCATCCCGACGTCAAACGACACGCGCGTGCGCGTCGATGGCTTCTCAAAGATCATCACCAGGACGGCGGTTTCGATGTCCTTTGGCGTCAGATGCTGTGGCGGGCGTCGGCCAAAGGCCTTCATCTCGTGGGCCATGTCGAGAATGCGGCGTAGCGTCTTGGTGTCGAGATCGGCAATATCGAGGAAGTGGCGCGGAGTGGTCATGGCGGTTGGCTGGTCTTTGCGTCTTGTCAGGGTGTGCAAGGTATGCGGATGCAGAACTAGCAGCCTTCACAGGGGCTGTCGCGGGACAATAGATCCAGCGCCAAAGAGAAGGCACACGTGAGTAATGGCAAAACGGGGCAAGCCGCTGTCAAAACAGCGAACCCTGTGAGCCGCCGCTGCCGCCCGGAGGTCGCTTCGGGCCAGGCCGCGGTTTAGCCGACACGGCCGAACCAGCGTCACTGCGCTGAACGGTGCTTTCGCTGAATGTGACGTCAGCGCCAACCGTACCGTCACCGAATTCGACGGCAATGTGCGCACCGGGTGTGAGGCTTGCGGCCAAGCGTACGGCTTTGCCGTCCGCGTCTCGAACTAGGGCAAAGCCGCGGCGCAAGACGCTCTGATAGCTCAAGGCGGACAGCATTTTCGTGTCGCCGTCGAGCGACTGGCGCAGGCGCGCGATCCGATTGGCGAGCAGTTGAGGCGTGAGACGAGCCGAGGCGCGCTCTATGCGTGTGCGGCGACCCTGGGCAATGCGGCCGAGGGCCGTGGCCCCGCGCTGCTGTGCTTGGTCGAGGCGTTGGCGCGCGCGCTCAAGGCGCAAAGTCAAAAGGCGCCGTTGCAGGCGTGGTGCCAACCGACCGAAGCGCTGGCTATGAGCGTTGGTATTGGCCGACAGCGCGCGCGGCAGGCGCTGGGCCATGGCGTCAAACCTTTGGCGCGGCATCGCGAGCAGATCCTCGGGCCGTGGCAGACCTCGTGCCGCGGCCTTCAAATGCGTGCGATGGCCATCAAGGGACCGGCGGACACTGACGACCAATCGGTCTGAAAACTTTGCGATCTGATCGAGCAGGTCGGCATATTTAGGCACGGCCCATTCGGCGGCTTTGGTTGGCGTCGGTGCGCGCGCATCCGAGACAAAGTCGATGAGCGTCGTATCTGTCTCATGGCCGACAGCTGAGATGAGTGGGATTTGCGACTGCGCCGCGGCCCGCGCGACGCTCTCTTCGTTAAAGCCCCACAGATCTTCAAGGCTTCCACCGCCGCGCGCGATGATCAGCACATCCGGTCGCGGAATCGGGCCGTCTGGCTGAATGGCGTTGAAGCCGCGGATAGCGGCCGCCACTTCGTCAGCGCAGGTTTCGCCCTGTACACGCACGGGCCACAAGATGACGTGCGTTGGAAAGCGCTCGTCGAAGCCGGCGAGCATGTCGCGGATAACGGCGCCTGTCGGCGATGTCACAATGCCGACAACGCGTGGCAGGAATGGGATCTGACGCTTGCGTTCGGCGGCGAAAAGTCCTTCGGCGGCGAGCTTGCGTTTGCGCTCTTCGAGCAGGGCCATCAGCGCGCCAACACCCGCCGGCTCCAGCTGCTCGATCATGATTTGATACTTGGACGAGCCTGGGAACGTCGTGATCTTGCCCGTGGCGATCACCTCCATGCCCTCTTCCGGCTTGAAGCGCAGGGCGCCAAACACGCCGCGCCAGATGACGGCCTCGATCTTGGCCTTGTCGTCCTTCAGCGAAAAATAGGCGTGGCCCGAAGAGTGCGGCCCACGATAGCCCGAAATTTCGCCGCGCAGGCGCACGTAGCCGAATGTGCCCTCGAGCGTCTTCTTGACAGCGCCCGCAAGCTCGGAGACGCTGAACTCGGCGACGTTGGCGCCGGAGTTTGATCCGGGCGTCGGCTTCAGCACACGTGCAGTTTCAGCCACGGCCTGTTCTCCTCGTCGCGCCCTTGTACAGGATCACGGCACGGAAAGGACAAGCTCGCCGAAAGTTTTCCACGATCAAGCGGCCAACGCGTCGGAACACGGACGTGTTTTCGCTGGTTTCGCCCGAACTTACAGCCGTTTATTGGGCTGAGGCGTCATTTTTCTTCGCGGCCTGGTCTCGGCTGATCTTGTTGAACCAGTCGCTGGATGTGTTCACCGAGACTGGCCTTTTGGGTGAGACGACGGGCTGCGTCTTGGCGATTGCGGGCTGTGGTTTTGGACCGGGTTGCGGTGGTTGGATCGGGGCTGGAGCTCCAACCGCGGCGAGTTGGGGCAAGGCAGGTTTGCGGGTTGTTGCAGTCTTGACTGTCACAATTCTGGTGGTCGCTGGTGTCCGAGCCGCAATCTTGTTGCGTTTCTCGACCTGTTTGGCATGTGCGGTGTAGGAGCGTTTAAGTTTCAAAGGAGCCGAGGCCGTCGATATCTGACGGGTCGCTCCGGCTGTCGGCGTCAGAACCTGCGGTGTCCTTTTAAGTGCGGTTTTTACAGGTGCCGGGCCAGACATCGGCGCCGCCGCGGCCGTGATCAAGCGCGGCGTGATCTCGAGTTGATGACGCGGGAGAATCGGTCGCGGTCCACCGGTTGCCTGCATCACGCGACGATCAGAGGCATCGCAGCCGGCAAGGCATGTGATGACGCCTTGATCAGCAACCGATGGGACCGGTGCCATTGTCGGCGCAATGACCGCAGCCTTAATAAGTCTGGCGTCTTCGATTGGCCCGGCCTGAATTAGCCCGGCCTGAATCGGCCCGACTTCAATCGGCCCGACGACCGCAAGAAATGCGCCGGCGTTTTGCGGCACAGCGGAGATTGGCTTCGATCCGGTATCGCCACAGCCAGCGACGCACTGGATGATGTTTGAGGCGGCGCTAAGCGGCGTGACGGATGTAACGAGATCATGTCGGTCGCGCAGATCGAGCAAGTCCATCTGCGGTCTGCGGTTCGCCGGCGGCGACAGCGCGTGCGGCGTGCGGTTCAGGTTTGGTCGGGGTCCTAGGGGGCCGGTCTGGGCTATCGCCTGGCCCGGTAAAACAAGCAACGCGACGGCCGCACAGGCCGCCAAACGCACATCCACGCAACGCGCGACGAAACTCCACATGACCAACCCCTGGACACAAACCCACCCGCTCAAAGTTCATGATGCCAGAGCTTGGTAAACGCTTCGTCCTAAACCACTCCAGCACATGGGCAAAATCGTCGAATTGGTTCAGAATGACTTACACGAAGCGTTCACACACTCCGTCGCAGGCGTTGCGATAGGCCTGAAAGGGAAGCCCGATCCGCATTGGCGAAGGCAAAACGCAGATAGCCGTTCTGCTCCGGGCCGCCAAAGAACGTGCCGGGCAAGGTGAGGACACCGACCGTTTCGGCCAGTCGGCGCGCCACCTCGTGCGCGGGCACCGCTCCAAAGGGATGCGACACATAGGCGAAATAGGCACCGATGGAGCGAATGACCCATCCATGGCTGTCTGCCATCTCGGCGGCAAAGGCGCTAGCGCGCCCGACGATCTCGGCACGACTGGCCTCCCGCCAGGCGGCAAGCGACGGGATCGCTGCAACCAGGGCTGCTTGCCCAACTCGCGGCGCGCAAATCTGTAGACAGTCGAGTACCTTGGCAATGTCCGGCATCAGACGCATTGGGGCGCGTAGCGCGCCCAGCCGATGCCCCGGGATCGCGTAGGCTTTCGAAAATGAGTACAGCTGCACCACCCGCGCCGCGTGGTCAGGCACCGAGAACAGGTCGTGCGGCCGAGCATCGGCAGTGTCGAGAAAATCTCGGTAGGTCTCATCCAAGATAAGCCAAGCACCGTTTTCCATGGCGAGCCCACCAAAGGCCCGAACGAGGGCCGGCGGGTAAATTGCACCGGTCGGGTTGTTTGGCGTCACGAGCACGATGGCTTTGCAAGGCGTCTTGGCCAACAGCTCACGCGCCTCAGCAGCGTCCGGCGCAAACCCGTTCGCGGCCCGGCATGGCAGCGGCACAATGCGAAGCCCGAGGATTTGCAGGGTCATCTGATGATTAAAATACCAGGGCTCCGGCAACATGACAGCGTCGCCAACCTTGGCCAGCGCCAGCAGCGCGGTGATGAAGGCTTGATTGCAGCCGGTTGTGATCGCGACCTCGGCCGGATAGACCGTCGCGCCGTAGCGTTTGCTCATGTCGTGGGCATAGACCTGACGGAGGGCTTCATCGCCAAGGATCGGGCCGTAGGTGGCGGTCGCTGGATCGGCCGCGGCACGGCCAAGGGCGTGGAGTAACTCAGGTGGTGGTGGCGATCCTGGCGCTGCCTGCGACAGGTTCAGTATTGGCCCGTTGTGACCATCGTAACGATCGAGCCAACCGCGTGCCTCGGGGATGGGCGGTGTGGCCGTATCGATGACCAGTTGGTTGGCCGAGGGCGGGTGGACTGAGGGCGGCATCGGCAACTTTGATCCTGTCGTTGGCCGGACATCCTATGTGATATCTGACATCCGACGTGATATCTGGCACAATGCATTGTCAAACACTCAAGTAACCCGCGACCCCCGATGATCGACGAAACGCTCCTCGATACCCGCAAGGCCAAGGCTCGCGCTTGGTTTGAAAAACTCCGCGACGACATCTGTGCGGCGTTTGAAAAACTCGAGGCGGAACTACCGACCGGGAGCCCGCTCAAAGATCGCCCGGCGGGTCACTTCACAAAGAAACCCTGGGAGCGGACAGACCACTCCGGTGCGCACGGCGGTGGCGGCCTCATGTCGATGATGCACGGCCGCGTGTTTGAGAAAGTCGGCGTGCACACATCGACCGTTCACGGCGAGTTCGCGCCGGATTTTCGCGGCCAGATCCCCGGTGCATCAGAGGACCCGCGCTTTTGGGCGAGCGGTGTCTCGCTGATTGCGCACATGACCAACCCGCATATTCCAGCCGTGCACATGAACACGCGTATGGTGTCGACCACCAAGTGGTGGTTCGGCGGCGGCGCGGATCTGACACCCGTTCTCGATGCCCGCCGCACACAGACCGATCCTGATACTGTTGCCTTTCACGCGGCGATGGAGAAGCCGTGCCGAGCCCATCCGGTTGCTGATTATCCGCGCTTCAAGACGTGGTGCGACGAGTATTTCTACTTGCCGAACCGCAAGGAAATGCGCGGGATCGGAGGCATCTTCTATGACCACCTGACACCGCCCGATGAGGCTGGTGGCTTTGATGCTGGTTTAGCCTTCACCCAGGACGTGGGCCGCGCGTTTATGGACGTGTACCCAAAACTGGTGCGCGCGAACTGGAGCAAACCATGGGATGAGGCTGAACGCGACGAGCAACTCATTCGCCGTGGTCGCTACGTCGAATTCAACCTGCTCTACGACCGCGGCACGACCTTTGGCCTCAAAACCGGCGGCAACGTCGAGAGCATCCTGTCAAGTATGCCGCCGTTGGTGAAGTGGCCGTGACGTACGGCGGTGTGCCGGCGACCAGTGACCAACACCCAACCTCGCCTTGTCGCGCTGCTCGCCACCAACCGAGGCTCGTTGCCAGCCGAGGGCAATAAACCGGCGAAAAGTGCGAGCATGGCGGCGCTGCCTGCCATCTCAACCTCGGTCGACGGCCACCAGTTCAACGCTCGCGTTGCAGGAGACGTCGTTTCGGGGTCAAGGCCAACCGAAAGCAACTTTTTCAAGCCGTGTCCGGCCAAACAGTTCGGTGACGCTTCCGACGGGCCGTCCCCCGCGCCGCCAATAGAAGTGGCAGGCCTGCGTGTTGTCGACCAGTGCCCAGACCAGCAGCCCCTTCAAGCCCCGTTCATCGAGACGGTGGCGACACGCTTCAAATACGTGCTCGCCAAAGCCGAGTCCTTGATAAACGGGCGCCAGATAAAGCTCGTAGATTTCGCCCTTCTGCTTGCCTTGCGATCGGCAACGGCCAGCCGTCGCATAGCCGGCGACGACCCCGCCAACCTCCAACACCAGCACTGGGTCTTCACTGCTGAGCGACTTTTGCCACCAGCCCAATTCGCGCTTCGATAACAGCTGTGCCAGTGCATCAGATGGCAAAATGCCGGTGTAGGCGAGCGTCCAGCTTTCTTTAAACAGCAAAGCTAAAAGGTGCGCGTCGGCCGGGCGCGCTGAGCGAATTTGAACCGTTGACGGTGAACGCAGCATGGCCTGACTATACCCGCGGCAAAAGCGTGCGCCAGGGAAAAAATGCAGGCGGGCGGACGTAGAAATTGCGAGGCAGTCTGTATCGGATGCTGCGTGTGTGCTTGGCCTGAGTACAGCGCAAGCGCCCGCCAAGCATTGACTTAGCCCCTTCGACGCCGTTTGCATCCGATACTGGAATAGGAGCCTTGGCCATGACCCTCAACATTGCCGTCCAAATGGACCCGATCGACAAGATCGATATCAGCGGAGATTCGACCTTCGCGATGATGCTTGAGGCACAAAAGCGCGGGCACAAACTGTTTTACTATACGCCGTTTCAATTGTCGGCCGAGGGGAGCGTGCTGCGCGCGCGCGGGCATGATGTGGTCGTGCACGACGTGGTTGGTGCACACGTCGAATTGGGCCCGGAAAAGTCGGTTGATCTGTCGACGATGGATGTGGTGCTGCTCCGCCAAGATCCTCCCTTCGATATGAGCTATATCACGAACACGCACCTTTTAGAGCGCATCCATCCCAAGACATTGGTGGTCAATGACCCCGTGCAAGTCCGCAACGCGCCTGAGAAAATTTGGGTGCTGGAATTCCAGGACCTGATGCCGGCCACGCTCGTGACGCGCGACGTTTCGGAGATCCTGGCATTCAGGGCCAAGCACAAAGATATCATCGTCAAGCCGCTTTACGGCAACGGTGGCGCCGGCGTGTTCCGCGTGCAACCAAACGATACGAATCTCGGCTCGCTTCTCGAGATGTTTCAGGCGATCAACCGCGAGCCTGTCATGGTGCAGCAGTATCGTGCTGAGGTCCGCGGCGGAGATAAGCGCATCATCCTTGTCGATGGGGAGGTGGCCGGCGCCATCAACCGCGTACCGAAGGACGGCGAGACGCGATCGAATATGCACGCGGGCGGTGTACCCAAGCCAACCGAGATCACGGACGTCGATATGGCCATCTGCAAGCGCCTCGGCCCGGAATTGAAGCGCCGCGGCCTGATTTTTACTGGCATTGATGTGATCGGGCCGTATCTCACAGAGATTAACGTCACGTCGCCAACGGGCATACGACAGGTTAAGGCCTTTGGCGGCGCCGATATCGCTGCGTTGATCTGGGACGCTATCGCAAAACGCCGCAAGGGTGTGTGATCAATATGGTCAGGGCCAACTCGCCGCGCCGCTCGCTTGCGTTGACACTATACCATAAGGCGCTATAACGCGGTCAAATCTACAACGGGGTGGATATGTGCGGGGCAGGTTCCCCGGCGGCTTAATTCGTCCTGCCACCGCCCCCTGCCACTGCCCAACGGAGACGCGTCGTGAAGCGCACGTACCAGCCCAGCAAACTCGTTCGCAAGCGCCGCCATGGCTTCCGCCATCGTATGTCGACCGTCGGCGGTCGCGCCGTCCTCGCGCGTCGTCGTGCCAAGGGCCGCAAGCGTCTCTCAGCTTAACGCTGACTGCGTCTGGGCTGGTTTCGGAATCCTCACTGGGGCATTCCTTGTCAGTCGTTTGGGGGCCCGGGCGATGCCAGACCAGACCGTGCAAGCTTAGACAGCGCGGCAATACCGACTTTTAAAGTATGATCGTCTGCGCGGTTACGCTCGTAGCAGGTCGGGCATGGCAGACGTAAAGAGCACACAGATCAGGCCCGCTGACAGCGCTGCGTTCAAGCAGGGCATGCGCACGCTTGTCGGCGCCGTGTCCGTCATTACCACACATACAACTTACTCCACGTCCGGCGATGACCGGATGCCCATTGGCCTGACGGCCACCTCAGTGTCGTCTTTGTCAGCCGATCCGCCGTCCTTGCTCGTCTGCGTGAACCGCAAGACTGAAATTGCCACCGCTTTGACGCCGGGTGCCAGCTTCGCTGTCAACGTTCTGACCATCGACCAGATCGCGGTTGCCCGTACGTTTGGTGGTCAGACCAGCGCCAAAGGGCGTGATCGTTTCGCCGAAGGCACTTGGCATCGAAGCCTAGAGAGCGGCGTGCCACTTCTGTCAGACTGTCGGGCCGCTTTTGTGTGCACGGTTGCGAAGGTTCAGGATTGGGAAACGCATCACGTCGTGATTGGGTCCGTCATCGAAGTTCACGTTTTCAACGCGCAGGCGCTACCGCTGGCGTATTGTGACGGAGCTTATCAGACGTTGAAACCCCTTTAAGTCCGACGGCCAAACAGGGTGAGCCGAATTGGGCTTGTGCGCAAAAGCGCGCTGATGGCATCATCCATAATCGTATAGTCGACCAACAAAATTATACAATTTTCTTTGGCAACGTTGGCCGTCATGGTCGCTCCAGATCAGATCCTGGAGCCAACATGACAGCGCCAAGCGCCGCACCCATCGCCCTTATCCTCGGCCATTCTGGCGCCATCGGCGGTGCGATCGCTGCAGCGCTGGCGGCGCGCGGGTATCGCATCCGTGCGCTCGTCCGTCGCGTCCCAAACCCGGTCATTGCCCTATCTCCGGCTGACCGTTCACCAGTCGAGTGGACCAAAGGTGACGCCCTCATCAGGTCCGATGTCGTGTCTGCAGCCCAGGGGGCGCAGTTGATCGTCCATGCCGTCAATCCGCCGGGTTACACCAAATGGCGCGAGGTCGGCATTCCCATGTTGGCCAACGCCATCGCGGCCGCCGAAACCAGCAACGCGACAATTTTGTTTCCGGCCAACGTCTACGTCTTCAGTCCGAAGTCCGGAGCTGTTGTCACTGAAGCAACGCCCCTCAAGCCCGAGACGCGTAAAGGCCAAGTCCGCCTTGAGATGGAAAACATGCTTGCCGAGGCGGCGGCAAGCCGTGGTGTGCGGACCATCGCCGTGCGGGCCGGTGACTTCTTTGGGCCGGGCGTCGTCGGCTCGTGGTTTACCCAGGCGCTCGCCAAGGGGGGGCGGTCAACGAAAGTGTTGCGTGACCTATCGCCTGCAGGTGTCGGCCACAGCTGGGCCTATGTGCCAGACCTTGCCGAAGCCTTTG
>JANNXS010000360.1:0-9682 GCA_031409695.1 Hyphomicrobiaceae bacterium | reverse complement strand
AGCGGGAGGCGACGACGGAACCGACAGCGGCCGACTTACGTTTTTCGCCCATAACACAGGCCATCGGTCGCGGGCTCGTTGCCGGGATGCCGTCTTTCCTGCAGGTCTTGTCCGTGGTCGGCACCCTTGCCATGCTCTGGGTCGGTGGCGGGATCATCATCCACAGCCTCGCCCAATACGGCATGTCCAGCATTGAGTATGGCATCAATGGTTTTGCGGCGGCCATTGGGGGCGTTGTGCCCCTCGTCGGCGGACTGCTAGCATGGCTCATCGCTGCCGCGATCGCCGGTGTTCTGGGGCTCGCCATCGGGTGGGGGGTCGAGAAGGGCTGGCTCTCGGTGCAGGGTTTGCGCGCCTCAAACCAGTGACTGCCCACCGTTTGGCGCATGATGTGATGTGACTATAGTCACAGTGTCACCACAATGGCCGGGCGACGGATGCGCTGACGAGGGGCGTCTCAATTGTTGGCGTTTCGGTTTGATATTTTGAAGGTCAGACAAAGGTGCCATGATGCGCAAAAACCTGGGCGATGTTCAAGTCTTTCATCGACTTTCTCTTGAGCGACGCGCGACCTTGGCGGCGCAGTGCAACTGGCGCGAAGTTGCGGCTGGCACTCTTATTGTCGCGCACGAGGACAGCTCTCGCACCGTCTATTTTCTGACGTCCGGTCGCGCGCGTTCCGTTGTTCATTCGGCAGCCGGCATGATGGTCGGCTTTGGCGACATCGTTGCTGGTCAGATGTTCGGAGAAGTCCAGGCCATTGATGGCCAACCACGTGCGCTGGCCGTTGAAGCTGTTACGCCTTGTACCGTCGCCTCCATGTCGGCCGGTGCCTTCCTGGACTTGGTCCGGATCGAGCCGGAATTTGCCCTCAGCGTGTTGGAGCAGATCGCCCGAAACATAAGGGCATTGACGGCGCGGGTGTTCGAATTTTCGACGATGTCCGTGACCAGCCGCTTGCACGCCGAGTTGCTGCGCCTTGCCCGCGCCAATGGTGAGCAGACACCATCCGGCATTCGCTTGCGCGTAACGCCAACGCACGCAGAGTTCGCGGCCCGGATTAGCACCCACCGCGAGGCCGTGACGCGCGAGTTGAACCGTCTGCAAAAGGAAGGCCTCCTGGCAAAGGAACAGCGGGCGATCGTGATCCCGGACGTCGATAGGTTGAGTGCGCTTGTCAAAATCGCTACCGGAAGCTGAAATAGTGAAGCTCGCTCGCAGATCCTTCACTTTTAAAGTTATCCACACACGATTTTGCTCAATTATGTGCGGATTCTCACAGCAGATCTTTTAATCTGCGTGTAATCTGTCCGCCTGTGGTTGTGGAGAGCCCTTCACGAACCATCTTCAGCCCGGAGAGCCTCCGACGGGCCCCTTGCGCCTACGGTGCAGGTGACGCGATACTGTCCTTTCCCCCGGGGACAGTTTCAGCTGTGAGGCACGGTGGACGAACCGGCTTTCCCCCAGGCCAGTTCGTCCACTTTTTCCTTTCTCCCCCGCACGTATGGTCAGTGATACCGGCCCAGACACATCCACCATCAAGCAACATTGAAACCGATTGAGGCAATTCTATTTGGCTTTGACGGCCAAGGGCTTTGGCGGGGCGGCCTGGATGTAGGCTTCGATGGCATCGTCGACCATTTCGCCGCCAGGCACATCTGTTACGTGCTTTGACAGACTTTCGAGCCCGCGCGGGACGGGACCACCGAAAGCCCAATCCAGCATCTCGACGGTGTGCACGATCGGGATGTCCGTGCCGATACCGATTTGTGTGATGCAACCAATGTTGCCGGCGGCAATAATGTCCGGACGAACTTTGCGGATGTTCTCAACTTTACGGCGGCGCAGGTCTCCCGCGATCTCGGGTTGCAAAATGTTGTAGACGCCAGCCGAGCCACAGCAGATGTGGCCCTCAGGCACATCAACCACCGAAAACCCTGCTTTCTTGAGCAAAGCCTTCGGTTCGTCCGTGATACGCTGGCCGTGCTGCATGGAGCATGCGGAATGATAGGCAACGCGCAATGACGACCAGCGGCGCGGGGGACCGAGATCGAAGTTCGAGACGAACTCAGTGACGTCGCGCGTCATGTCCGCGATCTGCTGTGCTTTGGCTGCGTAGTCCCCACCCTCGCGCGCGAGCATGTGGCCGTAGTCCTTGACGGTCGTGCCGCAACCAGACGCGTTGATAATGACGGCGTCCACGGGTCCTTTCGACATGACCTTGAACCAAGCGTCGATGTTCGCTTTCGCCATGGTGAGTGCCGCTTGTTCCCGGCCCATATGGTGCACAACGGCGCCGCAACACCCGGCACCTGGGGCAACTTCGACATCGACGCCCGCGCGCGCGAGCAATCGGATTGTTGCATCGTTGATGTCGGGACGCAGGACCTGCTGTGCACAACCGGCGAGCAAGATCACGCGCTTTTTGCGCTCCCCCTTGGTCGCGGCTTTTCCCGGTCCAGCGAATGCAGCGCCGCGGCGGATCGGGTTCTTTGGCGCGAGTTCAAGCATCGCGACCAGTTCCTTCAATCCAAGCCAGCGCAGGACCGGCATGAAAATCATGCCGATGCCGGCAAAGCGAACCGCACGGCCGAACCTGTCGGGATAGGGGATGATCGCGGCCAGCAGGTCGCGGATCGCCTTGTCGCGCCAGTTGCGTTTGCCGGTCTCTTCAATGTGGACGCGGGCATGGTCGACCAAGTGCATGTAGTCGACGCCGCCGGGACAGGTTGTCATACACGAGAGACATGACAGGCAGCGATCGACGTGGTGCTGCACCTCAGCCGTTGCAGCTTTGCCACCCTCGAACATGTCCTTCATAAGATAAATACGGCCACGCGGGCTATCACGCTCATCTCCGAGCAGCACGTAAGTGGAACAGGTGGCCGTGCATAGCCCGCAATGCACACAGGTGCGCAGGATCTTGTCGATCTCAGCGAGGCGCGGCTCAGCCAGCTGTGCCGGCGTAAAGTTCGTCTGCATCTTTAGCTCTGCGTCCCAAATTTGACCCAGCCAGATTTGACCCAGACTTCCGCGACTGTCGCCTGAGTTGTCATGCGGCAGGTCAACCACCATGGCAAGCGGCGTAGAGGCGCAGCTTCGCCATCGCGCCGGGCCAAACGCCGTGCCGACGGGTCAGACGCCAGGCCGAGGCGGCAACGCACGGATGGAGTTGCGGTGCCGCCAAACGAAAGCGAACTTTAACAGTTCTTAGCAAATTGGCTTTAACCTTGTCAGGAGCGTGGGGCAGGCCCATGCAGAACTTCGGAAAATGCCGTTGCGGTTTTTCGATAGAGTTCTGCATCATCACCAGGGTATGGACCGCAGCATGTGATGTACTTCCTCACCACGGAACGCGAAACGTGACGGGTCAACAGGATACGGCTTTGCCCGAACTTGGCGCCACCGACGCCGATTGGCACGCATGGCCAGCGGTCAATGACGCGGCCGCCGCACCCGTCCCCGTTGAGGGCGAGGCCCTTGATCTCGTTGGCATCCTCTCGGCAGTTCAGGAAACGGCTTATCTGTGGGATATCGCGAGCGATAACATCTCCTGGGAACACAACGCCCGCGCGGTTCTTGGCGTCAGTCAGGGCAGCGAAATCGCGACGGGTCAGGCGTTCCAATTCCTTATTGCGCCTGAGCATATTGGCCGGCGCCACACGGAGATTGCAGGTGCCACGGCAGACAGCACGACAACGGGTACGCCCTATCGCGTCCAGTATCGCTTCATGCCAGGCGGCCGGCGCAGTGAAACGTCCATGTGGCTTGAGGATCATGGCCGCTGGTGGCCCGGCCCCGATGGCAAGCCCGTGCGCGCCCGCGGCGTAATCCGGGTCATCAACGATCGCTATCAAGAGGAACAGCGACTCCTGTATCGCTCGGACCATGATGAACTCACGGGACAGCTGAACCGCATCCGCTTGACGGAAGCGCTCGATGCCATCGTCGAACGGTCCGCGCGGTCGCGTCAGACGTGCGCGTTCCTGATGGTGGCTGTAAACAATCTCGCGCTGATCAACGAAACCTTCGGCTTCGACATCGGCGACGAGGTGCTATCGGCCGTCGCCCGCACGGTGAAGACCAAACTGCGCGGCGGCGATACACTTGGGCGTTACTCGTCCAACAAATTCGGCATCATTTTGAACGATTGCGGCGCCGGCGCCATGCGTACCGCCGCTGAACGCTTCATGAAGGCCGTGCGGGACGCAACCATTCAAACAGCGGCCTGCCCGCTGTCGGCGACGGTCTCGATCGGTGGCGTGCTCGTCCCCGATCAGGCGACGGCTGCGACCCACGCCATCAGCCACGCCTTACAAGCACTCGATAAATCCAAGCGCGGACGCAACGATTGTTTCACAGCTTTTGAGCCGAGCCCGAACCAAGACACGGTGCGCAAACGTAATATCCGCGTTGCCGATGAGGTGACGTCGGCTCTCGACGAGCATCGCATGCTGCTCGCCCTGCAGCCCATCGTGTCGCTCAAAACCGGCGAAACCAAGCATTATGAGTGCCTGCTGCGCATCGAGCGTTCAGATGGTTCGGTGACGTCAGCGGGCGAATTCATCCCTGTCGCCGAGCAACTTGGCCTCGCGCGTTTGATCGATCAGCGGACGCTTGATCTTGCTTGTGATTTGCTGAAGCGATATCCGAAATTGTCGCTGGCCCTCAACGTTTCAGGGCTGACGGCGACCAACCACGAGTGGTTGGTGCAGCTGCACCGGCTGACCGGCGGGCGCAAGGCGATGACCAACCGGTTGATCATCGAGATCACCGAAACGGCGGCGATCAGCGATATCGATCAGACCATCGCCTACGTCGACACACTCAAGGAACTCGGTTGCAAGGTTGCCATCGACGATTTTGGCGCCGGCTATACGAGCTTCAAAAACCTGAAGCTGCTCAACGTCGACATGGTCAAAATTGACGGGACCTTCATCAAGAACCTCGCCACCGATCCGCACGATATGGTGTTCATCCGTGCGCTCCGTGATCTTGCTGGCACATTCGGTATCGAAACCGTTGCTGAATGGGTGCAGGACGAACGCACAGTTGAACTTCTGCGCGGCGCGGGCATCGACTATATGCAGGGTTTCTATTGCGGCGTGCCTGTGCTCGCGAGCGAGTTCAAGGGCTGATTTTTTTTCGCGAACCGAAACCGCTGCCCGAAGCCGGCCGGTTCGCGCTGACCCTTGTCGAATGCCATCAGTTCAAGAAATCATCCGGCGTCGGTGTTTTCTTGTTTGCGGCACGCGCCGCGATATAGTCGTCCGTGGTGATGACGCGCGGGCGTTCGCCGAGGCGCATGGGGTCGTTGCCAGCTTCTGACAGCGTGACGATGCGGCAGGTGTCGCACATCTGGATGAGGCGCAGTTGCTGCTCGTTCTGGAACATGGCGTGGCGGCCCTTGAGCTTTTCCACAACCTTGTTGATGATCGCCTTGGTGCCAAAGGCCTTGCTGCACACGATGCAGTGGAAGGGCTGTTCGCTGTGCAGCACCTCCGCGTTAAAGGCCGTCGGGCTGAACGCATAGCTAGGCTGCAGCGTGATAACCTGCTCCGGGCACGTCGCAACGCAGACACCACATTGCACGCACGCAGCCTCGGTGAACGACACCTGCGGCTTGTCCGGCGCATCGGCAAGAGCATTGGCCGGGCAAGCGCCGACACAGGCAAGGCAGAGCGTACAACCCTCGGCCTTGATTGCGATGCGGCCGTAGGGCGCGCCCTTCGGCAGCGCGATGCGCTCAACTATGTTTGGCGCGGCGGCGTGCAGCGTCGAAAGCGCAATGCGCGCGATTTCGCGCTTGGAGCCGGCAAATGAAAACGCCTGCGGCGCGATGGCGGTCCCGTATTTCAAGCCTGTAAGCAAAGTCGCGAGGTCATCGGGATCATCGGTCGAGAGCACATGCAGGCGATCGCCATCGTATCCAAGACCCGTCAAGAACGCGCGCATCAAGGCCACTTCATCGTTTAATGCAGCCATTTCATCGCCGTGCGCGCGTGACCCCAGAAGGACAATCTGTTGAGCGCCAAGGGCCAAAGCCGCCGCCAGCGTCTCATGGCCAAAGCTGGTGACCGTATGAGAGGTCAGCGGGATGACATTTGGCGGTAAACCGCCGCCAAGCCGGGCAAGCGCTGAGATTAAAGCGCCGCCGTGCTGCTCTTCATGAATGAGCAATATGGGGTGTGTGCCGCCGGCGCCGCGATAGGTGGCGAGCAGAATCTGCATGCGCGCCAACACATCTGAGCGCAACGGATAGCTGTAAGAAGCAGCGCCCGTTGGGCAAACAGCGGCGCACATGCCGCAACCCCCACACAGCGCGGGGTCGATCTTCACGTGGTCGCCGTCGGGTGCAATGGCACCCGTTGGACAACTTTCGAGGCATTTGCTGCAGCCAACCTTGGCGCTGCGGGAGTGGGCGCAGATGCCGGCATCGTAGGCAACGTAGAGCGGCTTTTCAAACTCACCGGACAGGTTGGTTGCCTCAAGCAACGTTTTCCAAACCGCGCCGGGCTTTGCCGGATCGGCACGCAGATAGCCGTCGCGGCGTGCACTGTCGGCGAACAGTGCTGTGCGTCCGGACAGGTCAACAATGACGTCGCAGGTGGATTTGGCGCCGTTTCGAGCCAAAGCGAAGTCAAGCTTTGCACGCGCCGACGGCAGCACGGCCGCGTAGCCGTCCACTTCGATGTCAAACGCACCGAGACGGCCAGCGGCTTTACGGATGATACCTTTGGCGATGGGCACGGCCGCCGTCGTTGGTGGCAAGGCGTCGCCGGGATCGCTCAAGAGCACAGACACGCTCATGCGATCCGCAATGGCCGCCGCCGCGTCGAGCGCGATCTGGCCTGGTCCGTAAACGAGACAGACACCATTTGACGTGAGAGTCAGGAGGCGTGGCGGTGTTGGCTCGTGCATGGCCTCGGCAAGCAAGGCTGCCATCTTCGCTGTCGTATCGGTCTTACTGGCGGTCCAGCCGGCGCGTTCGCGGATGTTGGTGAAGCGGAGCTCCGTCTCCATGTGTCCAGTCTCGACGTGCCCCTTCTCCGCTGCCACCTCGCGGAACAGTGGCGCTTCCTGCGTGCAACCGACCTGCACCGGTTTACCGGTCGCGAGCGCGGTCTCGAAGGCCGCGAGTTGGCCGCGACAGAGTTCCGTATGGACCGTCAGCGGATCATTGCGGCCAAGCGCCTTAGCGAGTGCCGCGCCATCGATTTGCATCGTGCGCTGGCAATTACAGACAAGGAGCGTCTCGGCGGGGAGCGTCTCGGCGGGCTGTGCGGTCATGGGGCTCGGGGTCACGTCAACATCGTGTGTCTCGCGTGGCGACACGTCGGCTGCGGACACATAGGCTGCCCAGAGGGCCGGTGCAAACACCCGTCACAGCGCCGCGGCATAACCATGATACTCAACGCGCGGTAAAAACCATGCATCACTCGAACACGAATAACCCCTCCCCATGTTCTTCTACCTGTCTAAAATCCTCTGGTTCTTGCTGCAGCCATCGAGCCTGATGATGCTGGGCCTATGCGTTGGCATTTGGCTGGTGCGGTCTGGGCGCATTCAGGCGGGCTTGCGCTGGTTGACGGGGAGCGTGGTCGCCTTGACACTGATCGGGTTGACCGCTGCTTCAGACCTGATCTCCAACCCGTTGGAGGCCCGTTTTCCGCGTCCGGACCTCAGCGCCACACGCATTGATGGCATCATCGTCCTTGGCGGCGCCGAAGACACAGCCCCCGGCATCCGGGAACTGATGTCACTCAACGACGCTGGCGAGCGCATGACCGAGGCTATCGCTTTGGCCCGCCGCTATCCGCAAGCCAAACTGATTTGGTCCGGCGGCTCAGGCACAGTGATCGCCGAACGCATCTCGGCTGCCGAACGCGCGACGGCGCTGTTTGAGGCTCTCGGCATCACGCGTGATCGGATCGTGCTCGAAGATCGATCGCGGACAACGCACGAGAACGCGCGCTTCACCCGTGATGTCGTTAAACCTATGGCGGGCCAAAGGTGGTTGCTCGTGACCTCGGCTTGGCACATGCCGCGCGCAATCGGATGTTTCCGGCAGGCAGGCTTTAACGTGACAGCCTGGCCCGTCGACTACCGAACGGCGGTGGCGGTCGACTGGCTGCGGGTTTTTAGTGGCATACCCGATGGCCTGCGTCGGTTTGATACCATATCCAGGGAATATTTTGGACTTGCCGCTTATCGGCTTACCGGGCGAACTGACGCGCTCTATCCGGCACCATAAGGTCCGCAATTAAGGGACCAAAAATCACTGGGTCGATCGGTAAACCGTGAACTCGCCGCGTTGCAGCCGTGGCTTCAGCCCGTCGATGAGGGTTGCAACGTTATCCTCGCCAAAGGTCGCAACCAGATCCGTCAACGCGGTGTACAGCGCCGCATAGGCCATCATTTCAGGCGGAATCCCACTTTCCGCGCCGACTTCCCAGGCGTCGAGGATCATATCCAGCGCCTTGAGACTGTTATCATCGCTGTCACCGAGACCGGCACCGAGGCCAAAACTGATTTTTGCGTCGCCCATTGTTCATCCCACGCCGTCGAACCCACCGCCACGGCGGCTCACTGTTACGAATAGTTGTGTGCATAAAGTTGTGTCTAGCTCGGCGCTCCCTAGCATGAACGCGCGCCTGCCTCTCCCCTACAACAATTCAGCGTAAACGCACCCGCGCATGACACGAGGCGGTGCGGCAAACCTGCCCGACTATTGAGCCACCAGCCACACCGACGTGCGGGCCAAGACATGCCGACAGCGTCGCAACTCGGATCGGCCGCAACCTGAACTCGGATCGGCCGCAACCTGGATCGGCTTGACAGTGCCACAATCAACGCACAGGCACCGAACTGGCAAATGCCGGGGGGAGCATGCAGGCAAGCGATCAGATGGCGGCTCAGGATCGTGTTGCGCGCTGGCTTGTGATGGGCGCACTCGCACTGTCGCTACCGCTCGCGGTGTTGTTCGTTGGTTGGAGCCACATTGATATCTGGGTTGCCGCACAATCCTACGCTGGTAACCGCGATTTTTCCGGCCATCTCGTGTGGTGGTCGGAACCGCTGCGCTTTTCTTTCCAGGTCTTTTACGTGGCCTGTCTGGCACTTGCGGCCATCGGTCTCTGGCGCACGCTGCGTGGCGCGAGTTGGTTGCGCCGCCCCCGCGTTTCGTGGCTCTATCTCCTCGGCTGCCTGATGATCGGGCCGCTGTTGGTCACCCACGGTCTGTTCAAGTCGCCGTTTGGCCGCCCGCGACCAATGGAAATTGCCGAGTTCGGTGGCACCAAGACCTTCAAACCGGCGTTTGTGCCATCAGGCCAGTGCACCTGGGGCTGCTCGTTCGTCTCAGGCGAAACGGCGTCGACGTTTATTCCTTTTCTAGCCGCCGCCGTTCTAGCCCCGCACACTGCGCCACTTCTGATCATAGGCGGGACCGCAGTCGGGCTGACGGCTGGCAGCATTCGCATGTTTCAGGGGCGGCATTTCCTCAGTGACGTCGTGTTTGCTGGGCTCCTTATGGCACTGGTCGCAGGCCTGACCCTGCCGCTTGCCCGCCGTGTCGACCGCGCCATCGACGCCCGAACCTAACCGAAGCCGAGTTCACTTTTTGGGCACCAGGAGGCGCAACGTGTCGGCGCGATAAAGATACAGAAACTTCAGCGGCCGC
>JANNXS010000359.1:0-14858 GCA_031409695.1 Hyphomicrobiaceae bacterium | reverse complement strand
GTTGTATACAGGTCCGCGGGGCCTCGGCTCGTTGGTCGAACCCGGTCAAGGTGGCGGCCCGCGGCGCGGCCCGCTTGATCCGTCACCGCAAACAACTGGTCCTTCAGCTGTAGTGCCGCCGTCTGGCGCGCAAAAACCCGGCATCGTCGCCAAAACCAAAGCCCGTGTCGGGGAAGCCGCCGCCAAGGCAAAAGCCGCTGGCAGCAATGCCGTCGCCAAAGTCAAGGCCGCGGTGAAACCCGCACAGCCCGCGAAACAGAACTGACCATCGGCGGTTTATAGACCCCGCAACACAGACAACGGCCGCGCACCTCACCGGTGGGCGGCCGTCGCGTATGGCACGACATACTGACTTTCACGTTATATCGGCGGCCTAGAACTTCACGTCCTCGCCTGGGCAACGTTCGCCGCCAAGCCGCAAGACCGCAAAGGCTCCAACGATCGATGCGTGACCGGCTCAAACTGCGCCGAGATGGTGCGCAAGCATGGCGGCTTTCCAAGCCGGCAACCGGCATCGACGTCGGCGGCATAGACTACGTGCATGCGGCGAACGGGAACCACTACCGACCCTGGTTGATCGTTGACGACCAGCGGTCCGATGTTGGCGAGGCGCTGCCGCAGTTGGCCATGGCGGCACGTGCGATCGAGGCGGCTGTCGGTACCAAACCGACCTGAGCGACCGCATCACCTGAGCCGCGGTTGGATCGGCGCGCGTTGCGCAAGCACTCCTAGGCGCCGCGACAAGGCCCGCGGCGACAGCGAAAAACGCACGCGTGACCCTGCAATCAAACCGCGCGGCGCCGGTTCACCCCTTGGTCGCCACCAGCTTGGCGAGGTCAACGATGACTTTGGCCTGCTTCCAGGTCGCATCGTCCTGCATCTTGCCGTCGATCATGACCGCGCCCGTGCCGTCCGGCATGGCGGCGATGATCTTCTCGGCGAAGGCAACTTCGTTTGGATCGGGTGAGAACACGCGCTTGGCAATCTCGATTTGGGTCGGGTGTAGAGACCAGGCGCCAACGCAGCCCATCAGGAAGGCGTTGCGGAATTGCGCTTCGCAGGCGGCCGTATCGGAGAAATCACCGAACGGGCCATAAAAGGCTTTCAGGCCGTAAGACACGCACGCATCGACCATTTTGGCAAACGTGTAGTGCCAAAGATCCTGTTGGGCGAAAGCGCGCGGCGCTTTTGGATCCGCACCCGGATCGGCAAGCACGCCGTACATGGGATGGCCACCGCCAACGCGGGTTGTCTTCATGCCGCGGGAGGCCGCGAGGTCGGCTGGGCCGAGGCTCATGCCGTGCATGCGGGGCGATGCGGCCGCAATGGCCTCGACATTTTTGACACCCTCTGCCGTTTCCAAGATGGCGTGGATCAAAATCGGCTTTTGGATTTTGTGGCGCGCTTCGAGTTGTGCCAGCAGCTGGTCGAGGTAATGCACGTCCCAGGGCCCCTCGACTTTCGGCAACATGATGACATCGAGCTTATCGCCGACGGCTGGCACGATCTCCAGGATATCGTCGAGGACCCAGGGCGAGTTCAAGCAATTGATGCGCGTCCACAGGCCAGTTTTATGGGGGCCATTTCCGCCGAAGTCGTTATCTTGCGCCATCTTGATGAAACCCGCGCGGGCATTGGCTTTCTGATCTGACGGAATCGCGTCTTCCAGGTTACCAAGGACGACGTCGACTTGCTTGATCAGCTCGCCGACTTTGCCGCGCATCTTGTCCACGTGGGGCGGCACAAAGTGGATCATGCGCTCCAAGTGCACGGGCAATTGGCGCAAAGGTGCGGGTGCACCGACGGCCAAGGATGCGTAAAAACGATGAGGCGAGCGGATGGCGGTCATGGAGGTGTCCGAGGGGCGGTGTCCGAGGGGCGGTGTCCGAGCGGCAATGCTGCGCCGCAATATCAGACCTCGCCCGCAAAGTGGAGATGGTGCGACGCCGCCCGTGCGACGCCTGCGAGCGACACCATGGTCCGGCATTTGTCACGTGCGGACGGGGCGGGCCAGCCGCGGTCGCCGGCGGGCCTCGCCCACGCAATGCAGGCGACAACCGGAAAGCAGAGGCAGGAGACATTGAGGAGTAGACATCGTCTGCCTAGAGATCATCAGATCGGCACGGTCGGTCGACCTCCGACTGCCGACACTTCCCGGATCGTAGCCTGGACACCCAAGGCCGAGCGTGCTCCTCTCAATCGTCGCAATGACCCAAGACCGACCGTTGGTGCCCCGACGCCATGGGCCACAAGCGAGCTAAACTGTAACGGGTGCCATTTTGTTCAACCATGGTCTGCTTTCGAACCAATCTTTGCCTGCGAGACCGTTAGCGCCCACGCTATGAACGTCTTGATTGCGGCCAGCCTCGGGTGGCCATCCCGGTGCACGATATAGAATCCGTAGCCGGGCAATTTGATCGGCGACACGGGAGCAAGCGCGCCACTTGCAAGCTCCGGCGCGATCAGCACATCGCTGCAAATCGCTATGCCTTGCCCGGAAATCGCCGCCTCTATCGCATGCAGCTCTTCTCGAAAGCTCACGCTTGCCAGAGCTGAGAAATCGGGCACGCGCTTGTGCTTCGCCTGCGCGACCGCCGACCATCGCCGCCAATTGGGCGCATCCTCATCGGTGGCCGGCCATTCCGCTTCAATCAACGGAAAGTGCGCGATCTCGGCGGGGGAAAGCGCACGAATGTTGGCACCCAAGAGTAGGGGACTGGCGACAACATGGAATGTATCGCGCATCAACTCGATACTTGGGCCGTCCCGAGGTGATAGTCGCGCGTAACGGATGGCGATGTCGGCCTCGCCGGCCTTGAGATCGAGCAAGGCGTCGGTGCCGACGATCTCAAGCTTTATTCGTGGATGGGCTTCATGCCATTTCGGCAAACGCGGCACGAGCCAGCGAGCGGCAAATGCGTTCGTCGCCGTTAGGCGCAAGCGACCGCTCGTCTTGCCGGAGCGCAATGTCGACAGAGCCTCCGCGATGTCGACAAAGCCCTTTCGAACAACGAGAAACAGCGCCTCGCCGGCCCGCGTCAGCGTTAAGGGGCGCGGTCGGCGCCGGAACAGCGATTGCCCGCAGTACTGTTCGAGCAATTTGATCTGGTGACTGATGGCAGTCGGCGTCACGCCAAGTTCGGCAGCTGCCGCTTTGAAACTCAAGTGGCGTGCTGCGGCTTCGAATGCTCGCAGCTCTGTGAGTGGTGGGAGGTTACGCATCGGGCGGTTGTAGATGAATCTGTTTCATCTGCACCTGAATTATTTGAGTTTGCCTGACGGCCACTAATCCATGACAGTCGCAGTCCTTCCACGAGAGCAAATTGTAATGGACACGTTTGATGCAGATCGAACCGCACCGTTCCTGACGTCCCTGTGGCGGCTTGCGCCATTCATTGCCGAAAGGCGGGGCAACTTCGATCGTGACCGCCGCCTTCCCGATGAGGTTTTTAACGCGCTCGCCGAGGCAGGTTTGTTTCGCCTTTTCCTGCCGAAGTCACTCGGCGGGCCTGAACTCACGCCGATCGAATTCATGACGGTTGTCGAAGCTGCCGCCGCACTTGATGGCTCTGTCGGATGGCTCATTGGCAACGGAGGTGGCTACAGCCGCGCCGGGGGCTACCTTCCACAGCACGTTGGTCGAAAATGGTTCGCGGACCCGCTCACATTCATCGTGGCTGCGACGGGCGCCATCGGCAAAGCCGAGCGAGTGGCAGCTGGCTATCGCATCAACGGTCGATGGCCGTTCGGCAGCGGTGCACATCATGGCTCGCACTTTATGGGCATAGCCTGCACGCAGGATGCGCAGGGTCGCGATGAGGCACCGTTGTGTTTCTACTTCGAGCGCAATCAAGTGGTTGTGCACGATACGTGGCATGTCTCCGGCCTGCGCGGCACCGGCAGTTGTGACTTTGAGGTGAAAGGACTTTTTGTTCCTGAGGAGCGATCACACAAGCTTGTCGACAACGTTCCGACCAGCTCTGGAGTTGTTTATCGACTACCAGTCCATTCGATCTTTCCTTGGACCGTAGCAGTCGTTCCGCTCGGCATAGCGCGAGGCGCCATGAATGCGTTCGCTGCAATCGCTGGTTCCAAGACACCGGCTGGCTCCGCCGCTATGTTGCGAGACCGCGAAATCGTTCAGCACATGTTTGGTCGAGCGGAAGCGCAACTACAAGCCGGTCGAGCACTGCTCGTGGCGACAATGAACAGGCTAGCCGTTGCTACCGATACTGGCGGCGAAGAACTCGTTGGGGCGCGGGCCACGTTCAGGGCCGCATGTGCTTACGCTTCGGAAACCGCCAATGACATCGTCGGCAAGTTGGCGACGGCAGCAGCGGCGACATCGATCTTCGAGGTTAGTCCGCTGGAGCGCGCCATTCGCGACACGCATGCAGCCACCAAACATATTGCGATGAACCCAAACATTTATGGCGTGGCAGGCCGGATTGCGCTTGGCCTCGATGCAGGGGGCGCTCGTTTCTGAGAGGCACAGTGACATGTCTGCGACTCGCAACTTCTACCTGGATTGAGGGCCGGGAGATCCAAGAAGCATGTCGGCAACGGAACGACGAGCTACCGTTCGTCCATGCCGAATAATGATCCGTGACCACTTCGCCTTCGGGTCATTCTCGTCTGGCGCTGTAGGTGCGACGGTTGGATTGATCAGAAACCGTCCGGCCAAGCAGCGCCTCGTCAGCCAAGCTGGCACGTTCGACAGTGTTGCCGCAATACACCGGATAGCGTCCGCGCTGGCCACCGGCCGGAGAACCTCCAAGCAATGAGCCGTCGGCAGCCGCTTCTGTATAAAACCCCACTTATGCTGCCGGGCGGATCATCCATTTTCGCGCTAGTCTACGCCTCAACGTCGGTCTGCCCGATGACCTTCGCCAATCCAACGCGCGCTGGCACAGGCGCGATCACTGGCTTAGCTGCGAGGGTGACACTGCGCCCGAGCGCGCCAGCAAAGATCGGGGCAAGCAGCCGCGACGTCGGCGTTCGGTCAGGCCGGGGTCATGCGTCGCGTGTGAATCATGTCGGGCCGGGCAGGCTCATTTCAATCGTGCGGTCCACGTAGTGATCGCCGAGCACCAGCACATCCATCTGCGTGCGTTGGAAGCAGGCGATGGCGTGGCCGGGCGTGGCAACGATCGGCTCCTGCTCGTTAAAGCTGGTGTTGATCAGCACAGGCACACCCGTCAATGCACCGAACGCCGTCAGCAGCGCGTGATAGCGCGGATTTGCGGACTGTTCGACAGTTTGTATGCGCCCCGTGCCGTCAACATGCACGGCAGCTGCAATGGCTGAACGCTTGTCGGCCCTTACGTTTGGCGCCAGCGTCATGAAGGGGTCAGGTTGCGCGAGATCAAAAAACTCAGCCGCCCGCTCAAGGGGCACGGCTGGGGCAAAGGGACGAAAGCTCTCCCGCTTCTTGATGCGGGCGTTCAGTGTGTCGCGCATTTCAACCTTGCGCGGATCGGCCAGAATAGACCGGTTACCGAGCGCCCGCGGCCCCATTTCAAAACGACCCTGAAACCAGCCGACGATGCGGCCACCAGCCAGGTCACCGGCGACGCGAGCAATCAGGTCCGCCTCCGTCAGTTTTTCAGCTTTAACGCCCGCCGCAACCAAGGCCCGTTCGATCTCAGTATCGGTGTAGGCGCGGCCGTAGAAGGGATGTGTCAACTCCATCACACGCGGCGCCTGGAGCGTTTGGTGGGTGTACCAAAGTGCGGCCCCGAGCGGAGCACCGGTATCCGACGCGCAAGGCGGCACCCAAAGGCGCTCGACATCGGTCTCGGCGAGCACGCGCGCGTTGGCGACGCAGTTGAGCGCAACGCCACCGGTCAAGATCAGGTTGCGGGTCTTGTGCGTGGCAAGCAGCCCACGGACAAGATGCAGGACGGTTTCTTCCGTCACTGTTTGAAGGGCATGCGCGAGATCATAGTCGCGCTGTGTGAGAGCCGAGCCCGGCGACCGGCGTGGACCGAAAGTGGCACTAAACGTCTCTGTCAGCGGGCGAATCTGGCCATGCACCGGAAACGAAAAATAATCCATGTCGAGGTCATAGCGGCCATTCACTGTCGGCCGCACAAGGGCGCGGAACTTTTCGACCAGCGCATCGCCGCCAAGTGCGGCCAGGGCCATCACCTTGCCTTCATCGCCGAAGCCATCGAAGCCTAAATGGCTGGTGACCACGGTGTAGACGAGACCAAGGGAGTTGAAGATATCCGTCGACCAAAGCCGTTGCATCTGATTGCCGCGGCCGATGTAAGCCGACGTCGAGGCATCGTCGCCGTAGCCGTCCATGACCAGCACGATGGCCTCATCGAAGGGCGACACAAAAAAGCTGGCCGCATGGGCATCATGGTGCCCAACTTCGACAATATCGGGCATGCGCCGCCCGCCCCAGTGCGGTTTAAGACCCCGGCGCAAGTAGTGGCGCAGAAGGATGATCTGGTTGCGCTGCGCGGGGTGGGCCCGCACATGCAGAAGGTCCAGGCTTTTCGGGAAATTGCGCGCCACGGCTCCAGCGAAGAAGCGGGCGAGGTGTCCAGCCTTCCAGGGCGTCGCTATGGCATCGATGCCGGCTGGATCGTGACCGTCGGCCCATAGCGACGTTAGCGCCTGATCAGGGAAGGCCCAGGTACGTTTGATGCGATTGAAGCGCTCCTCTTCGAGGACCAATTCGATGTGCCCGTCCCGCACGAGCGCAACGCCCGCATCGTGCGTGTTACAGACAAGCCCCAAAACCCTCACGGCACTCTCACCCGATCCACGCGCTCACCTAGTCTCGGCTTTCAGCCCGCCCCCCGGCAGGTCAGCGCGTCCTTCAACAAGCTGGGTGTTTGCCGCAAAATAGGGCGAGCGGCAAGTTCGACCAGATTTAGCCGCAACGTTGTCTGCTGTGCGGACACGGCCCCGGTCCACATGCCGTTCCAAGGCCTATTACTGCCGTTTGAGCTTGCTGAACGTTTTGTACCACTATCGTTCTTGACTTCTTCTAAGGCGTCGCGCAAGTTGCATGGGTCGCACAGTACCACAACCCTGCACGGCCACACTTCTCTAAGGCCACCCATCTCCAGGGCCACCATGTATTGCCAGATCACCACGCTCGCGTTTGCTGGCGTCGATGCCCGCCCCATCGACGTACAGGTGCGCCTGTCGGGCGGGAGCTTCCACTTTGCCCTGGTCGGTCTGGCTGACAAGGCGGTCGCTGAGAGCAAGGAGCGGATCAGGAACGCGCTCCATGCCGTCGGCCTCAGCTTACCAAACCGTCATATCACCGTGAACCTGTCGCCTGCAGACTTGCCCAAGGAGGGCAGCCACTTCGACCTGCCGATTACGCTCGCGTTGATGGTGGCCATGGGCGCGATCCCACCCGACGCAATTGAGAATTTTGCCGCCATGGGGGAGCTGGCGCTCGACGGTTCAATCCGCTCGGTGCCGGGCGTGTTGCCAGCCGCCATTGGCGCCAACGCACTGGGCAAGGGCTTAATCTGTCCCGGCGCCAACGGGGGCGAGGCTGCCTGGGCTGATGAAAACATGCGTGTGTTGGCCGCACCTCATTTGGTCTCATTGGTCAACCATTTTTCCGGCATGCAAACCCTCAAAAGACCGGAACCGACAGTCGAACCGGCGACGGGCCCGATGCTCGACTTGCGCGATATCAAGGGCCAAGAGGACGCCAAGCGCGTCCTTGAGATCGCGGCAGCCGGCGGGCACAATCTGCTGATGGTCGGCCCGCCCGGCTCAGGCAAGACGATGCTGGCAGCCCGCCTGCCATCAATTCTACCGCCGCTTTCAGTCGAGGAGATGCTGGAGGTGTCGATGGTACATTCGCTGGCGGGCGCGCTGTCTGGTGGGAAGCTACAATCCGCGCGCCCATTCAGGGCGCCGCACCACTCTGCCAGTATGGCAGCTCTGGTCGGCGGCGGAACCAAGCCAAAACCCGGTGAATGTTCGCTTGCCCATCTGGGCGTGCTGTTCCTCGACGAACTTCCTGAATTCAATGCCAACGCCCTTGACGCGCTGCGCCAACCCCTTGAGGGCGGCGAAACCGTGATCGCGCGGGCCAACCACCGGGTCACCTACCCGGCGCGGTTCCAGTTGGTTGCGGCCATGAACCCCTGCAAATGCGGCGGCGGCTCTGCGGGCATGGCCTGCAAACGCGGGCCACGTTGCGCCATCGACTACCAATCCCGCCTGTCGGGTCCATTTCTCGACCGCATCGATCTGCAAATTGAAGTCCCCGCCGTATCTGCCGCAGATTTGGTTATGCCGTCATCGATTGAGGGCAGTGCTGAGGTGCGAGACCGCGTCATCGCAGCACGCGAGCGGCAACGCGCGCGCTTTGAGCGTCTCGGCCTCCGAGGCGTGCGCATGAACGCCCACGTATCGGGCCATGCGCTCGATCAGGTCGCAGCCCTCGATGCGGCTGGAACTGAGTTGCTGCGTTCGGCGGCCATGTCTTTGCAGCTGACGGCGCGCGGCTTTCATCGCACGTTGCGTGTCGCCCGCACGCTTGCCGATCTCGATGGCCACGATCAGGTTGGCCGCATGCACATCGCCGAAGCGCTCAGCTACCGGGGTGAAAACCGTAAGTCCGAGCAGCAGTCGGCGATGTATGCGGCGGCCAGTTGATTAGGCAAGCGCACACCCGGGTCGGGACAGGGAGGGACGGAGAGCTGCAAACCGTTGGTAAATCGTGCAGCACTTGCGGCATCCTCACTTCTGGACGGTGGTTAGGCTGGTCGCGGGCGCTTGGGTCGCTCAGCCTCTTGACGGCGCGGCCCGAAAGATGTGCACGGTCCGACACAAGTGCACGGGCACCAGCAACCCGAGTCCGAACCATGTCCGACATCACCTCACATCACGTCACCGCCAACGGCGTCGACATCCATTTTATCGACGAGGGGCCGCGCGACGGGCAACCGATCCTGCTGATTCATGGCTTTGCCTCGAACCTCGCAACGAACTGGGTGGCACCGCTCTGGGTCAAATTCCTGACCGGCAATGGTCGCCGTGTGATCGCCATGGACTGCCGCGGACATGGACACAGCGCCAAATTCTACACCCAGGAGGCCTACGGATCACCGTTGATGGCTGAGGACGCGCGCGCGCTACTCGACCATCTCAGCATCCAGACAGCCGACGTGATGGGCTACTCGATGGGTGCGCGGATAACGGCGTTTATGTGTTTAAATCATTCTGCGCGGGTGCGGTCTGCCATTTTCGGCGGCCTTGGCATCAACATGGTGCGTGGCCTCGCTGGCACAGGACCGATCGCCCATGCGCTCGAGGCCGACACGATTGACGATGTGACGAACCCGACAGCGCGCACCTTCCGCGCCTTTGCCGAGGCGACAAAGAGCGACTTGAAGGCACTCGCAATGTGCATCCGTTCGGCGCGCGCTGTGATTTCGGCCGAGATGGTACAGGCGATTAAGTGCGCGGTTCTCGTTGCCGTTGGCACAGATGACGTCATCGGCGGTTCGGCCACCGAATTGGCGGCACTCATCCCGGGCGCCGAGGCGCTCGAGCTTGACGGGCGCGATCACATGCGTGCGGTTGGTGATCGCAAGTATCGGCTAGGCGTTGAGGAATTTCTGAGCCGGCGCGCCTGAGGTCATCGTCCGGGCAAAGCCCCTCGCCTGCCGCACCGCTGACGCACCGCAACAGAGCTCAACCTCCATGCCGACACCCGCCGCTACCATCGCAGCGCTAGACCAGCGCGGTGAGCGTTTTGAGACGCCGTGTGGCGCGGGGAACATGGTCTGGCGGCGCTGGGGGGCTGGCGCGCCCGTGGTGTTTTTGCACGGCGGGTCGGGGTCGTGGATGCATTGGATCAAGACCATCCCGGCTTTCATGGAGCGCTACGAGGTCTGGGCGCCGGACCTGCCGGGCCTCGGAGAAAGCGCGATGCCGCCCGAGCCCCTCGCTCCAACCAGTTGCGCGGCCGTCGTTGCGGCCGGGCTAAGAGCGACTCTCGGCGACCGTCGCCCACATATGGTGTGCTTCTCATTCGGCTGTCATGTCGGGACTTTGGCTGCCATGGAGCTTGGCTCACAGATCCGTTCGTTGACGCTTTCGGGCTCGGCGGCGCTTGGCCTTCCACACGCGCGCGTCGACTTTACCAAGGAACATTCGCGCATGACGCCTGGCGAACGAGCCGACGTTCATCGCGGCAATCTGCATGCGCTGATGATCGCGGACGCATCCCGCATCGACGACCTCGCTGTCCATATTCAGGCCGACAACATCGCGAAAGCGCGCTTCCGCTCGCGTCCGTTTGCGACCACTGATGAGATCAAGCGCGCACTGCCGTTTATCAACGCCCCGGTTGGCGCCCTCTGGGGCGAGCACGATCAAATCGCCGTGACGGGCGGCGCCGCGACGCGCTTTGCCGCAATCCGTGAGAGCCATCCGGATCTCGTGACGCGGCTCGTGGGCGATGCCGGCCACTGGTCGATGTATGAGCAGCCCGACGTGTTCAACGCGGCGCTGGCTGACGTATTGAATGAGCTGGAGCGGCAACCGAGCTGAACAACAAGACTTCAACTTATGTCCGACGGCGCATCCGTTCCCAGTCTTGGCACGCGGCCAATATCACGTCCCACTGGGGCGGCGATGGCTGCGGCTTGAACGCGGCATCAAGCGCGCGGCTATGGACCTCGTGATCGCGCAGCAGCCCAGCTGTGTCGATGGCAATCTCAGGCGCCAGCACGCCGGCGCCGATTTGACGGATCCGCTGCGCCATTTGCTGAATGAACCGAGCATGGAAGTCTGAGACGGCGTCGGTAAACGCGGTACGGGTTATGCTGAACGAGCCACCTGCTGCCGACCATGCGGGAACGCCGGCATAAAACTTATCGCGATTGTTCCAGTCGATGTGGACTTGATCAGCATCAGACCAGAGACAGATGCGTGCGCCGGGGCTCATATAGCCGGTCGGGAGCGTGCGCCGTCCGATCCAACCGGACGCCTTGGCGCGTGTCTTCCAGCGCAGCTCCGATTCATTGGTGTCCTGGTCCAGCGTCTGCGGCTCGTGGATACCCCGCCTGAGGAAGGTTGCGAGCGCATCGGGCACGGGCTCAAGCACGAACGGGAGCAATGCAGTTAGGTCTTCGTGAAAGCGCGCGACCTGACGCCCAAAAACCGTATCCGCGCCGTTGTTGTGTGCCTCCAGACTATACTCGAGCAACGTCGCCTGACCCGCCTCCAACCAAAAAACACCGCCACTCAAACCTGACCAGTCAAGCGAGAGTTCGTCCTCGTTGCCCCAGGGATCAAGGTCCTCAATCGGCCGCAGGGTAAAGTTGAGCAGGCTCACCGCCGCCCCCGCATGCGCCGCTGGCCGCGAATGCTGTGCGGGATGGCCGCGCCGGCACCCTTCGTGCCATCGCTAATCATCTCAAAACGCAGCGCGCCGGCCATGGGGACAGCCTCAACCAGTTTCACAGTCACGACATCGCCAAGGCGGTAGCCCAAACCAGAGCGGTCACCAATCAACGCGCGCGCCGTCTCGGCATAGTGGAAATATTCTTGACCAAGCGTCGCAACTGGAATGAAACCATCCGCGCCCGTCTCTTTGAGGCGCACAAACAAGCCCGACTTCGTCACGCCTGAAATACGCGCCGTAAACTGCGCGCCCAGGCGATCCGCCAGATGGAACGCGATCAGACGATCATTGGTCTCACGTTCAGCCGCCATGGCGCGACGCTCGGCCTCGGAGATGCGCTGCGCAATCTGGTCGAGATCGGCGATCTCTTCATCGCCCGCACCACCCGGCCCGAAATCGAGCGCCTTTACAAGCGCGCGATGCACCAGCAAATCCGCATAGCGGCGGATGGGTGAGGTGAAGTGGGCGTAGCGACGCAGATGCAAACCGAAGTGACCAACATTCTCCGGCGAATATACCGCCTGTGATTGCGAGCGCAACACGACCTCATTGACGAGGTCGGCGACGGGGAGCTGTTTCGCCTCCGCCAGAATGCCGTTGAAGTTGCCGGGCTGCAGACTTCCCGCGTTCGGCAGCTTCATGCCGAGGGTGCCGAGAAACAGGCGCAACGCGTCCAACTTCTCACGCGAGGGCGGCTCATGAATGCGGTAGACGCAGCGGGCCTTTTTGGCCTCCAACTGTTCGGCTGCCGCAACGTTGGCCTGAATCATAAACTCTTCGATGAGCCGGTGTGCCGTAAGACGCTCAGGCACGACCACGTCTTTCACATACCCCTTGTCGTCGAGCAGGATCTTGCGCTCGGGGAGATCGAGGTTCAGCGGCGCGCGCTCGTCGCGGGCTTTCGACAGGGCTGCATAGGCGGCCCAGAGTGGCTTCAGGATCGGCTCCAGAAGGGGCGCTGTTTTGTCCGTCAGCTTGCCGTCGATAGCGTCTTGCGCGTGCTGGTAAGAAAGCTTGGCGGCTGACCGCATCAGGACGCGATGGAAGCTGTGGCCGCGCTTCTTTCCGTGCACATCAAAGGTCATGCGCACAGCGAGTGCGGGGCGGTCCTCAAGTTCCCGAAGCGAGCACAGGTCGTTTGATATGCGTTCCGGCAGCATTGGCACAACGCGATCCGGGAAATAGCAGGAGTTGCCGCGCAGGCGCGCTTCCTTATCGAGCGCCGTGCCGGGGCGCACATAATACGAGACGTCGGCAATGGCGACGGTCACGATCCAGCCGCCGGGGTTCCCAACGTCCTCGTCCGGGGTGGCGTGCACGGCATCGTCATGGTCGCGGGCATCAACGGGGTCGATGGTGATCAGGGCCAGATCGCGCCAATCTTCGAGAGGCGCATCGGAGAGGCGTGGGAGCTTTTCAACCTCGGCCAATGCGCGCGGCGGAAACACATCGGGGATGCCGTGGGCATGGATGGCGATCAGGCTGATCTGTCGCTGATCCTGCGGATTTCCGATAACTTCCACGACAGCCGCTTCCGGTGGCCCGAGCCGGCCATCTCTGGTCAGATCAAAGCGCACGAGATCGCCGGGCTTACCCGTGCCATGACGATCTTGCGCAACGCGGAACGTCCGCATTTCGCGCTTCTCGATTGGGTCTATCCGGTAGCGCGGATGCGGGCGGGCATCCGACGCGCCACCAGACCGCGGATGCGGCTCCGCTTGCAAAATGCCGAGCGCGCGCGACTTCTCCTTTTCCAGTTTCTTCAGGACATCGACGGCGTGACTGTAGCGTTCGTCGTCGATTCGCTCCGCACGCGCCAAGATACGATCCCCGACACCGAGCGCGCCGTTGTCCCGGCGCTTTTTTTCGCCACCTGTTTTAACCAGAACACGCGGCCGCGCGCCCGCCTCACCCCACTCGGCCGGTTGAGCGATCAAGTCTCCCTCGTTGTCGCGGGCAACGATGTCATAGACGCCGACGGCCGGGAGTTTACCGGGTGGGGCCAAGCCTTTGCGATTGCCCGTCAAGAGGCCCGCGTCGGTCATCTCCGTCAGCAATTGTTTCAGCGCGATACGATCGCCACCCTTGATGCCGAATGCGCGCGTAATCTCGCGCTTACCGATCGTCTCTGACGACGACTCGATGAAGCGGAGAATATCCTCTTTGCTCGGCAGCCCAATTTTCCTAGGGCCAGGTTTCATTAGGCCAGGTTTCATTAGGCCAAGCTTCAAAGGACCGGTGCGGGTGCTGGGCCGCGCGGCCGGCTTGGATCGCTTGGTCATGCGATATGCCCCGAGGACGCCCGCCGTGCACCGATGTGTGCCGTCAGACCAGATACAGTTTGCATAACCGCTTCTGGCACAGATTCCGTCGGTCTGGCTATGTGGCGCGAATTGGGGCCGGTATTTCGACGCCAACCGCGGTGCGAACGACGCGCCCTCGGGTACCGCCGCCCGGCAACATAACTCGGGCAACACAACTCGGGCAACACAACTCGGGCAAAACCACTCGGGCAACACGACCCTCCCCACGAACGCAATCCTGCGCTATACGCACGGCTGCTATCGGGCCGGAATGGTCGATGCGCCGCGAAAAGAGTTCAGCGTATGTGGACCGACCAGGGACTGAGCGCTACGTCGCAAAGCCGCGGCCAGAACCGAGCCTCAGGCGTTTTGCGCCGGGCGCTGGCGCGGGAACCGATTGAACCGGCCTGGCCTTTCGGGGGACCGTTGCTGGCTTTGATCGCGGGTTGGATAGTCATGGTTTGGCCTTGGCTACTCGGCCGCGTGACCATTCCCTGGGACGCTAAGGCACATTTCCACCCCCAAATCCAATTTCTCGCGCAAAGTGTCGCGCGCGGCGAGTGGCCCTGGTGGACGCCAAATGTCTTCTCAGGTCATCCTCAGATCGCCGACCCTCAGTCGATGATTTTCTCGCCGCCATTTTTACTGCTCGCTCTGGTGAATGGCGATCCAAGCCTTTGGGCGGTCGATATGACCGTGCTTCTGGCCCAGCTTGCCGGCGCGATCGCACTGATGGCCTGGATGCGCGACCAGGAGTGGCATTGGGCGGGCGCTATCCTTGGCGGTCTTGTGTTTGCCTTCGGCGCCTCAATGGCCTGGCGGCTGCAGCACACGGGGCAGATCCTCTCTCTCGCCTATTGGCCGATTGCCATGTTCGCCATTGATCGCGCCATCCGGCTTGGGTCTTATCGGTGGGGTCTGGTTGCGGGGCTCGTTGGTGCGTGCATCGTGCTTGGCCGCGATCAGGTGGCACTGTTGGTCACGTATCTGCTGGTCGCGTTCGTGCTCTGGCGCTGGCTGTCGGAGGCCTATCCCGGCCTCGCTGAGTCCTAGCCCTCTAGCTGCGTCTGCGCCGGAGTCCGAGGAGAACGGCGACAGCCCCCATCCATCCGATCATGCCGGGTCCGCCGCTGGAGCAGGCGCACTTCATGGGT
>JANNXS010000358.1:0-29671 GCA_031409695.1 Hyphomicrobiaceae bacterium | reverse complement strand
TTGGGCAAGGAGCAAGTCGCGGAGCTTGTGGTTCAAGACAATGTCGCAGTAGTAGCCGAGAAGCCAAAGGCAGACGACATAGCATGTTGGTTTCCCGTGAGTTGGGAAGAAAAATCAAAATCCAATCAATTTTATTTTTTAACCGCAGCGGCCGTTACCTCCGTGACCTCCCGCCGGTTCGATTCGACTAGTGGCGAAGGAAGCGGAGCATTTGCCATCGTGAAGCTAGATGGAAAATACTTCTATTCTGATGAAGAGCTTAGAAAGCAAAATGTAGTGGCTATTGCAAAAATCCCGACGGCGCCGATGTCTCCCGCAAGAAAAATCGAAGTATGCAAAAAAGCCAAACCCGACGATAAACCCGAAAAGCCTTCGGTCGCAGTAAAGATTGACTCGGTTCAGCCGAACGCTATTTTTGCCGTTGACCGGAAATCCGTTCTCCCATCGTACGACACCCAGGTTCCTGCTCTTAAGGGTCGAGTGTTAAACGTCGCGCCGATACAATAGATGATTTAAACCGCACCCAATGCTTAGAAGTTGGGTGCGGGTCTATTCGGGACTTAAATTGATTGGGCAACGGAAGGTCGAACATAGCATAGCAAACCTTGACAATCTATTTGTTGTGCCACAACATTGCAACCCAGTTTCCGTCTCGACAGACGCAGTTGAAAAATTTTTCATTGGAACCAGAATAGGTTTATTGGGCTTTGCCCTTATTCGGTTAATCGCGTCCAGCAAGTATTTCGTCTTATTGATCTGATACGTTTCGCCCTAAGAGCTTATCAGTGTAGGTGGCCGACGCGGCGTCGAACATGCTACAGGACTTAGTGGCACTTCCTGGTCATGGAAGTTCATCGAGTACGGGCGGTCGAGGTTGCCACGTCAAGAAACGCGGTGCGCGATAAGACTGGCGAGAGCCTTCACAGGTGCCACCGGCGCAGCAATGGAAGAGCAGCATCTGCCGCAGCGGAAGTATCGCGCGCTGAGGCCACTCCGCGGATCGCGGGTCGCGTTCGCTCGTTCTGCCGCCGTTGGCCACTCGATCGGTACCGACGCCGTTAGGTGCCGCTCTCCCGATCTTGAACGGCACGCCCTGCCCCACCGAGACCACCGCAAGCGTCCGCCTAAGACTACGGCACATCCCGCTTGACGTCGGCCGGCTCAGGCGGCGACGCTGTGCGGCGCCGGTTTGGCGATGTTCCAGGGAAGTAAGCGTCCGCTGACGACCACGTGTTGATCGTCCAACTCAGGTGCACCCTCCCGGCCACATTTCTGCTATGGACAAAGCGGATTCGGGTGCAGGCCACGGCCCCGGTCGCCAAGATGCGGCGCCGCAAAGGAACGAGGGGGCACCTTCATGTTCGGATGGCGCAAAAAGCCGGAAGCGTTTGACTGGCATGGCTATGTCCGCACGACCATCAAGGTGCGCCGTGAGGCGCGCCGGGACCGTATTGACGCGGCCCGTCAGGCGGCGCTCGATAAGGCGCATTCGGCTGGTCAAGCCGTCGCCGCCGGATCGAAAGCTGCTGGCATGGCCGCCGTCGCTGGTGCGCAGGCCGGCGCCGAACACGGCGTCAAGGGCGCGTCGTGGTTTGCCGCCAACTTCGGTCGGGCTTTCAACGTCGCCTTCGGACCTCTCGTCACAGGCGTTCGCGGCCTGTCGGCACCGCTGTTTGACCGGCTGAAAACATTTGACCTGGCGGGACCGCTGGCGCTCGTCGGTGTTATTGCCGTGTCGTCCGGCGCTTATCGGGTTTATGCCCAACGGCTTGATGCCGAAGCCTGGGTCGCGCTCGGGCTGGGCTTGCTGTTGCTGCTTGCGGCGGCGCCGGCCCTGTTGACGCGCTTCGGTGTCGCTGAGCCCCGCACCTGGGCTGCGGGCCTTGTCGGCATCGCAGGTCTCGGCGGGGTGGGCCTGGCACTTCCGGCGCTGTTCGATGCGTCAAGCCGCCCGGGTCTTGGCATGCTCGGCAATGTCACGCTGCCCGGACAGTCGTCGACCGTCGAGGGTCGCGCCCAAGCCGTCACCGGGGACGCGATCCGCCTCAACGGCCTCACCTATAAGCTCGCCGGCATCGAAGCGCCCGAGCGCGCGCAGGCCTGCATGCGGCCGGGCAAACGCCGGTGGCGCTGTGGGGAAGCCGCGCAGACGGCGCTTGAACGGCTCGTGCGCGGCAAGACGACCACGTGCAAACCGTCCGGCAGCGCTGATCCCGCAGGCCGTATTGCAGCCGCCTGCACCGTCGAGACGCGCGATATCGCAAGCGACCTGGTGCGCGAGGGGCATGTGTTTGCCGTTTCGGCTCTGTTTGGCGGCTATGGCGCGCTCGAAACCGAAGCCCGTCAGAAAAAGGTCGGCATCTGGAATGGCGAGGCCGAGCGGCCCTCGGAAAACCGCGCCAAAGTCTGGGAAGCCGCCAAGAAATCCAGCCCCGACGGCTGCCCTATTAAAGGGATAGTCAGCCAAAGTGGATCGAAGACGTACGTGATCCCAGGCGGGCGCGACTACCGCCGGACCACTGTGCGCACGGCCAAGGGTGAACGTTGGTTTTGCACCGAGGCAGACGCCGTCTCGGCCGGGTGGAAGCCTGCGGCCGGCTGAACGGGCCGAGCGACGTGCACAGACACCCGAGAGCGGACACAATGTCCTGCGCGGGCGCATGGCCAGCGGCCGCCGACATGCTGTATGGTGACCCTCAGCAATTCAGGACGCCTCCCCATGCAAGATGCAGCCCCCGCGCGCGCCAAAGTCCAGTTCCAGTGGGACGACCCGTTCCTGCTCGACGATCAGTTGTCGGAGGACGAGCGCGCTATTCGCGACACGGCACGGGCCTACGCGCAGGAGAAACTGCTGCCGCGCGTCACCAAAGCGTATCTCGAAGAGACAACCGACCGCGAGATCTTCCACGAGATGGGCGCGCTTGGACTGCTCGGCGTGACCATCCCGGAGAAATACGGCTGCGCGGGCGCGAACTACGTGTCGTACGGCTTGGTTGCCCGTGAAATCGAGCGCGTCGACAGCGGCTATCGCTCCATGAATTCCGTGCAGTCGTCGCTGGTCATGTATCCGATCCATGCCTACGGCCAAGAACAACAACGCCTGAAATATCTGCCCAAACTCGCCAGCGGCGAATGGGTTGGCTGCTTCGGCTTGACGGAGCCCGATGCCGGCTCCGACCCGGCGGGCATGCGAACCCGGGCTGAAAAGGTCGCCGACGGTTACCGGCTAACTGGCTCAAAGATGTGGATCTCCAATGCGCCCATCGCCGACGTGTTCGTTGTCTGGGCGAAGTCCGATGCACACGGCGGCGGCATCAAAGGCTTCATTCTCGAAAAGGGTATGAAGGGCCTTTCGGCGCCCAAGATCGGCGGCAAGCTCAGCTTGCGTGCCTCAATCACCGGCGAAATCGTCATGGATGGCGTCGTCGTCTCGGAAGACCATCTGTTGCCGAACGTACAGGGCCTCGCTGGTCCCTTCGGCTGTCTCAATCGCGCCCGCTACGGCATTTCGTGGGGCGTGATGGGGGCTGCCGAAGAGTGTATGATGCGTGCACGTCAGTACACACTCGATCGCAAGCAGTTCAACCGCCCGCTGGCGGCAACGCAGCTGGTGCAAAAAAAGCTCGCGGACATGCAGACGGAGATTGCCCTTGGTCTGCAGGGGTCACTGCGTGTCGGCCGTCTGTTCGATGAAGGCCGCATGATCCCCGAGATGATCTCGCTCATGAAGCGCAACAACTGTGGCAAGGCGCTCGACATCGCCCGCGTCGCCCGCGACATGCACGGCGGCAACGGCATTTCCGCTGAATATCACGTCATGCGCCATGCAGCGAACCTTGAGACGGTCAACACCTACGAGGGCACGCACGACGTGCACGCCCTGATCCTCGGGCGCGCCATCACCGGCATCCAGGCGTTTTTCTGATGTTGCCCGTTTTCTGATGTTGCCCGTTTGTGCTTCCGTCGGCCCAACTGGCCTACGGTCATACACGCTTGCACGTATCAAGGCCGAGCATTGAGTAGGCGGGGCAAGTGCCAAACATGCCCGTCAGCAGCGGGACGAGACCAACCCATCCCCATGCAGATGGCGCGATATTGGGAATGTACCCGAGGGCCCACGCGACAAGCGCGAGACCGACAATGATGCGCAAGGCGCGATCGATGGAACCGACGTTGGTTGTCATGTGAATCTCCCATGTGTCTGGACGACCTGACCGCAGTGCGGTCGCCGACGACTTAGAAGATCGCGGAAATGGCCGCGCCAGACATTGATTGCGATCAATAAGCAACCGCGCACAACCAATAGCTTCAACTCGCCGGGCGCACACTCGGGCTCACATTAAAGCAAACTGGCGCACGATGAGGATTTGTCAGGTTTCATCGGTTTTCGACAGACCACCATCGAGCACCCGGAACGAGCGCCGTTCACTCTTCACGAGGCGTGCACCGGCGAGGCTTGCGAGAAATGGCGTTTGATTGCGATAGCGGTCTGCAACGGCATGTGGTCGGCCGTCAGGCCAGACAATGTGATGGCTGGTCAGGCAGCGAGAGATCAATTTTTCAGACCCGAGCCACGCCGGTGGATCAATGGCGCTGGACGAGCCGAGAATGCGTGTGACGGTTGCGGATGTGTGCACCAGCGGCATCAACGTGGTTTCAAAGGCAACGCGCGGCCGCGTTTGATCCAGCACGCCAGCCTCAAGCTCAAGCACGAGCACCCCACCCTGAGCGGATGCCTGGGCGAACTGTTGCGCGATGAGGTGACGATCCTCATCGTTCCAACCGTCGAGGAAGTTTGTGCCGCGAAACTCAAAGCCGAATTGCTCGCACAGCCGCGTACCGGCGAGGCGATGCACGAACGTGTCGCTGTCGAGGCGCTCAAGTATGAATGTCTCGGGAAGTATCGAGGCGATGCGTGCCGGTTCAATTTCAAAACGGCGCGGCGCCATGCGCTCACCGCGAACCCCGTTCCAATAGGCGAACAGGATCTGGCTGGTCTTCTGTTTCATACTGGGGTTCCGACAGCCCTGTCGCTGGCTTGTGCGTCGTCGTATTGGTTGAAGGGCAAGTCAGCACGATCCGTGCCATGGTCGCAGGCGTGGCCCTTGCCGGCGGCTTTGCGGCCCGTTACCCCGCCGTTAACGTGAATTTCAGGGAATAAGGAGCCGCCATGAGCGCCGTAAATCTCGCAGAAAAACTGGCTACGTTCGGGGAACAGTGGTCGCCAAGAATCGTTGCTCGCTACAACGACAACGACGTGATGGTCGTCAAAGTGAAGGGTGAGTTCCAATGGCATTCGCACCCAGATACGGACGATTTCTTCCTGGTGCTGCACGGCCGTTTGACGATCCGACTGCGGAACCGAGATGTCCATCTTGGGCCTGGCGAGATGTTTGTAGTGCCCAAAGGCGTTGAGCACTGTCCGGTCGCTGAGGAAGAATGCCATATCCTGCTCATCGAGCCTCGCGGGACGCCGAATACTGGTGATGCCGCGACCGCCTCCCAAAAAGTCACCGTCTGACGTCCCAACTGACAAGGCTCGCAACAGCCAACACGACAAGACAGCCAGGAGCAGACGGTGACCGGACCAGATGTATCGATTGACGACGTGATGGTGCGCCGCGAAGGCCGGGCCGGACGGATCACACTCAACCGACCGAAGGCGCTCAACGCGCTGACGTGGAGCATGGTTAAAACCATCCACGCAAACCTCGACGCTTGGGCCACCGATCCGGCGGTGGCAGTCGTGATCCTCGATGGTGCCGGGGAACGAGGTCTGTGCGCGGGCGGTGATGTGCGCTGGCTTTATGATGCCAAAACGCGGGCGCCGGCTGAAGCCGTGGCGTTCTGGGCCGATGAGTATCGGCTGAATGCGCTAATTGCGCGCTATCCCAAGCCCTACGTTGCCATGATGGACGGCATTGTCATGGGCGGCGGTATCGGCCTATCCGCCCATGCCCAACATCGCATCGTGACCGAACGGTCGCTGCTCGCCATGCCAGAGACCACCATCGGGCTGATCCCGGATGTGGGTGGCACGTTTTTGCTGTCGCGTGCGCAGGGCCGGCTGGGTGTTTACCTTGGGCTGCTCGGCACGCGGATGAACGGGTCCGATGCGATCCAGGCTGGGTTTGCGGATGCCTATGTGCCGGTCGCAATGCTGCCAGCGTTGATCGCTCAACTGTCGAGTTCGCGTGACGCCGTTGATGAGATCATCGAGGACGCAGCCGAGCCAGTGCCGACCTCGCCTCTGTCAGGCAAGAGCGAGTTGATCGACCGCCTGTTCGATGGCGCGACCATGGCCGACATCCACGCGCGCCTTTTGACGTCGGCCGACCCGTTGGCAACGCAGGCGCGTCTAGACCTGACAACGCGATCGCCAAAGGCCTTGGCGCTGACGCTTGAAGCCATTCGCCGCGCGAAGGCTTACACGTCGCTCGACGAAGCCCTTGCCGTCGAGTTCCGCGTGGTCTCGCGCCTGTACGGCGATGGCGAGTTTATTGAAGGCGTGCGCGCCCTGCTGGTCGACAAGGACAAAGCGCCGAAGTGGAACCCGGCACGGGCCGAGGATGTCACGCCCGACATGGTGGCCGGGTATTTTGCGCCGTTGGAGAGGGAGTGGGGCGTTGCTTGACGCGTCTTCAAATCCACGATCCACTATCCGCTTTCGCATCGTGACACCTCTTAAGTTCATCTGCTGCGTTCGACTTAAGGTGTGCATGTGCTATCAAGACCCATGTCCGCGACATCCTATAAACTCCCGGTACCTTTGATTACCGTCTCAAGCGAATGGCTGGGCGGCGAGCCCTGCTTCACAGGTCGGCGTGTGCCGGTGCAGGCACTTTTCGATTATTTGAAGAGCGGACACACCTTGGAGGCATTCGTTGATGACTTCCCAAGCGTGTCGCGGGAGCACGCGGTTGCCGTGATCGACATGGCGAACCGTGCCGTTACACTTTCAGACGCCGCCGAGTGACGGATGCGACGCGGATGGTCAGAGTTTTACTCGATGCGTGCATACCTCGGCCTCTGAGGCGAGACCTGAACGAATTTAACATCGATACCGCCCAGCAAGCCGGCCTCGATCAGATGCCCGATGGCGAAATGCTCGATGCAATCGATGGCCGCTATGATGTGCTGGTCACGCGCGATCGCAATCTGACGTATCAACAGAGGATCGCTGGACGCAGGATCGCCATTGTTGTCCTTCGCTCGCTTGATCAATCGCCTGCCGCATTCAAGGCCTTGGTGCCGGCTTTGAAAGCCGCCATCGCGACCGCGTTGCCTGGGACAGTGACCATCGTCAATGAAGGCAAGGTCTGAGCGCGCAGTCGACCTTGCCCCCAAGGCGTTACTTCAGCAACACCGCCGTCACTTCCTTGGGCGGATCGAAATCTTCGGGAATGCCGGCAAGGCCGATTTTTGCGAACAGGCGACCAAGCGCGGGTGAGGCTGTGACGACCGCGAACGGGATCGCGACGAGATAGCCAGCCGTCAACGGCAAGCTCCACCAGAACACGGTCGGCGCGATGGCGAGCAGCAGGCCGCATACGATGACGCCAAACAGCGTCTGCGGCCATAGGTTTCGCGCGGCTGTTGACCACGAGATGCCATAGGCATCGCGCGATTGGCCGCCCCAGATGACCGATCTCCCAAACAGTAGACCGATCATGAAGATCGACGTGCGGATGGTTGAGACGGCGCCCTGCAGGAACGAGAACACAAGTTCGAGGGCTGCACCCGCCGCAAAGCGCACCGGGCCGCCGTAACGCGCAACGCCACCTTTGGTCATGACGGCATCGATCAGGCCGGCGATCTTCGGCATCAGGTACATGGTGAAAAACAGCACGTAGAGAAAGATCGCGAGGCCTGCGGGATAGTTCGCAACGCTCTGGCCCTGCCACGCCGCAATCGGCAGCAGCGCAATCATCAAGGTCCAGGCGGGGATGCCCATGAACATGAGGATCGCCCAGACCAGCTGGAAGCGGCTCATTGGATAAAGGCCCGGCGTGTTGAGCAGCTTTGTGTACTGCATGTTACCCTGGCACCAGCGAACGTCGCGCTGGGCGAAGTCGAGCATAGTCGGCGGGTTTTCTTCCCAGGAGCCATTCTCGACCGGAAGCACGCGCACCTCATAGCCAGCGCGGCGCATGAACGTCGCCTCCACCTGATCGTGGCTGAGCACATGCCCACCGAGCGGCGGCTTGCCCGGCAACACAGGCAAATCACACTGCTCCGCGAACGGCTTGATACGCACCACCGCATTATGGCCCCAGAACGGGCCGCAATCACCGACCCACCAGGACTGGCCCATGGTGTAGGTGCGCATGCCGTGACGCATGCCGAACTGGAAGATGCGCGCGAACGCTGACTGCGACGGCATGCCGACGACCAGCGACTGTAGAATGCCGAGTTTCGGATGCGCCTGCATCATACGCACAAGCTTGACGATGGCCGGGCCGGACATGACGCTATCGGCATCGAGCGGCAGCATCAGCTCATAATCACGCCCCCAACGGTCGCAGAAGTCGCGCACGTTGCCAGCCTTATAGCCCGTGTTGTCGGTGCGGCGGCGATAGGTCAAGCGTGCACCATCGGGGTCAGACGCCTTCCACGCAGCGAAGGCTTGTGCCTCGGTTGCGGCGACGTCGTCCTTGTTGGTGTCGGACAGAATGAAATAGCTGAACTGCGCACCCTGACCGGTGGCATCCACGCTGGCCTTGACCGTCTTTAAGCGCAGGATCGCGCGCAGCGGATCCTCGTTGCGCACGGTCATGAAGATAGCGGTCTTGATATTGATCGGTGTGTCCAGATCGCCAGCGGCGGCGAACGGCGCCACTTCGGCCATTGGGTTCTTGTGGAAATGCAGCAGCCAGAGACCGATGATGGCATTCCAGAAGCCGAGCACGGTCCAGGGGGTGCCAACGGCAAAGCAGGTGAACATGATCACGTCGACCAGCGTCCAGCCACCGTAGCCGATCACGCGGGCGGCCAGCCAGAGCATCGCGAGCCAAGTGACCACGTTGAGCGCCACCACGATACGGCGACGGTTGGAAAGGTCGGCACTGGTTTGCAGACCGGTAGGGGTCGTCATCGTCATGGTCGTCGGGCTTCCAAGCGAAGGCCCGCCGGACTTGAACCCGACAGGCTGCGGCCCATCGTGAGATGGGGAAACGTAGGTCTCGGACATGAGGGGACGCACCTGAGAGGTGTTGAAGACAGATGTCCCGACAAAAGCCCGATGGGCGGTGAACCGTGAATGAACTTGCATGCCGCCAGGCTAACGGAGACTTGTGCCACAACCCTGGAGACTGCGCCGTAGCTTTGCCACAAATACGCCGGTTGAGACAATCACTGATGCCGGCTGGCCTGGCACTGATGCCGGCTGGCCTGGCACTGATGCCGGCTGGCCTGGCACTGATGCCGGCTGGCCTGGCACTGATGCCGGCTGGCCCGGCACTGATGCCGGCTGGCCCGGCACCGATGCCGGCTGGCCCGGCACCGATGCCGGCTGGCCCGGCACTGATGCCGGCTGGCCTGGCACCGATGCCGGCTGGCCTGGCGCTGATGCCGTTTGGACCCTTCAAGTCTAAAGGCGCCGCTGGTCGCAGATGTTCACGGTTTTTTGCCGTTGTTGGCCTGTGCGTGCCGACGAGCTGACGCCTTGACGGCCAAAAGCAGTCGGTTGGTGGTAGGCTGGTCCACGGTCTCTGCGTAATGATAAATGTACATGATGCGCCCGTTCAACACGACGTTGGCGAACACACACAGCTGCGATTTCGGCGCGCCCGATTCGGTCACGCCTTTGATGATCAGGCCAACGTAGCAGCCCACATCGTCCTCACCCAGGGCGCCGAGCATGGCGACGTTCTCGATCTTGATCTTTTCCTTGCCGGCTTCAATGCGGGCCTTGATGTCGGTTTCGACCCCAGCCGTGATCTGATTGCCCTGCTGGCGGGTCGCCGTGCAGATACTTTTGATCACCTCGCTTTCGCGCCCGGTCAGGTCCTGGCCGTGGAACTGGATGGCACTCTGCACCTGCGCGTATTCGCCGAGCGTCGCGCGTGCACCGACGCGCCACTGGGTGAGTTGTTTGCAATCGGCAGTAAACATATGCAGTTGATTTTTCCCGGCGGTCAGTCGCTCGACTAACTCGATTGCGCCTCGATCCGACGGGTTTTTCTGGTCTAACACGCAATGCCCTTGGGGCAGAAACAGTTCGATGCTTTTACCGGCAATCTCCGTCTTCAGATTCGGCGCGCCCGACTGAGCTCTGGCGATATCTGGAAGGGTAAGCAACGCTGCTAGTCCAATGACAAAAGGCAGCTTCAAGACTGTCACGTTTTGCCTCCATGGCAGCGGCAAGTTTGACGTCACGTGCCGGGTTCTGTGTCACAAATTTCGAACCATGGCCCCACCGTGACATGCAGACCCGACCATCGCAAACGCGAATTTGAGGGTGAACCAAACCGGCGCAACCCCGCCACAATCGGGCGCGACACAGTCCAACAGTAGTAGAGATGCCGACGTTTGGAACCTATCGATAGATGATGATATCCTGGCGGCGCGCGTTTTTTGTTGTCTTTGGCCTATTTGCCGCTCTGTTCCTGTTGCGGCTGTTGTCGGCCCCGGCACCGAGCGCTCTGGGGTCGCCAAGCGCCGTCCAGATCGACAGCACGCGCAAAAACTACGCGACCACCCAAATAATTCCGGCCGCTATGGTCGCAGTGTCAGCGCAAAGCCAGAAGTACGAAAAAATCGCCACACTCGGTCAGGTCACCGATGCGTTCGAGGCGGATCGGGCGCGCCTGCTGTCCGCCATCGCGGCGCACCAGGGCATCATCCAGATTGAACGCGCAACCGGACTTGCCGGGCGGCGAGCCTTGGCGCTTGGCATCGGCGTCCCGCCAGAGCGGTTTGACGAGGTCATCAAGGCCGCCCAGGCTATCGGGCGCAGCACGCTGATCGATGTTGTGAAGAACGACAAAACCAACGAATACCTGCAGCTGAATGCTAAGCGCTTGACGCTTGAAAAATCCCGCACGGCGTTGCAGGCCCTGGGCGCGTCGGGCGGTTCGATTGATGAACGCGTCAAGGTGCAGAACCTGCTCACCGACATCGAAGACAAGCTGCAGGGCCTCGGCGTGTCACTGGGGGAGTTTGATCAGCAAAACGAATTGTGCACCGTCAAGATCTCGCTCACCGAACGCGCGCTGCAATCAAGCTCGCTGGCCAGCCGGATACTGGAAGCGTTGCAGTGGACCGTGCTTTGGTACGCGGGCGCTGCCTTCGGCCTGCTGGGCGCAACGCTGGCCGCCTGGATTGCCTTCACGCTTGCGACAGCAATCCGGCGCACCATCCGGCAGCCGTGAGGTCGTGGGGCACGAATCGGCTGCGGCGGCCGCGATTGCACTCGCATTCGAGGCTGCCTACTCGGCAGCCTTCATGGCCACGAGACCAGCTGCGGACAGCGCTGCATCCACTGTCCTCTTGGTCGCTTCCGTGAGTGGGGCCAGCGGCAGGCGGCACTCGGGCGAGGCAATGACGCCGAGGCGCCATGCCGCATATTTAACCGGCGCCGGGTTGGTCTCAACGAACAGGGCGTCGTGGAGCGGCATCAGGTTATCGTGCTGCTTCAGCGCGGCAATATAGTCGCCGCGGGCGCAGGCAGCTTGAAAGTCGGCGCACAAGCGCGGGGCGACGTTTGAGGTCACGGAAATTGCGCCATGGCCGCCGTGGGCCATGAAGCCTAGCGCCGTGGCATCTTCCCCGGTCAGGGCAATGTATTTGTCGCCCAGCAGCTGACGATGCTGCGACTGACGCTGCATGTTCGATGTCGCGTCCTTGATGCCGACGACGTTCTTCAAGCCACACATGCGGGCGAAGGTTTCGGCTGAAATGTCGACAACCGCGCGCCCGGGCACATTGTAGACGATAATCGGGATATCGCAGGCGTCACTGATGGCCTTGAAGTGCAGGTAGAGGCCCTCTTGCGTCGGTTTGTTGTAATAGCCGGTTGAGTGCAGCACGGCGTCCGCGCCGACTTGTTTGGCGAAACGGGTCAACATGATGGCTTCGTCGGTCGAGTTTGAGCCGGCGCCAGCGATCACGGGCACCCGCTTCCTGGCGGCCTTGATGCACAGGTCCACCACCTGCATGTGCTCTTCGTGGCTCAAGGTCGGCGTTTCACCCGTCGTGCCGACCGGAACGAGGCCCTTAGTGCCCTCAGATATCTGCCATTCGACAAAGCGGCTGAAGCCCTGGGCGTCGACCTTTCCGTCCTGGAATGGGGTAACGAGTGCGGTGATTGAGCCCTGCAGGCCAAGTGTCGTCGCGCTGCGCGTCATGACCGTAATCTCTTTGCTCTCATCGTTAAGGCTGACTTCATCGCCTCGTGCAGCATGCCTGCGCCGTAATGATCACTCAATCTCAGTCGCGAGGCTCTCGTCCGCGATCGTCGGCGGCTGTGTGAGCCCCCGCTCGAGTTGGCATACCAACCATGGGTGTACACGCGTCAAAACTTGAATGCAGGGCTGTAGTTTGATAAGCTTTGGGCGCATGAGACGGCGATTGCTTGACCGACTGTCTTAATATCGTCTTAAGCGCTTGATGGATGGCCTGCAAGTTCCCGTTGCGACTGGGCCGAGGTTACAGTCGGGTTTGTCTTCGGGGCGTTCGTCACTTGTTTCGTCAACCTCATAGGTTGGCCTGACTGCAGGAGATGGCAGCCGGATGCAGCTGAAGTCCGACAAAACACCCCTTCCGCCAACGGCGACCCCCGTGGTCGGTACGGCAGTCGTGGTCGGTACGGCATTGGTCGCTGTCAAGCAGGCGCCACCCGTCGCAAAAGCGAAAGCAGCGCGCACGCCCTTTATGCGCCACGTCGGTCGCAGTCTTGCGGGTGCCGTTAACGCGGTCGCCGCCATAGGCATTTTCGTTGTCGGCTTGAGTTACGCCGAACGGCCATGGCCGCTGGAGAAAAACTGGCCAACTGTGACGTCCGAGGCACCTACTTCAAGCACGGCGACTAGGCCATTCGGGGAACGCCCGGCAACTGATGCACGTCCGGCTATAGATCCGCTTGCGTCCTCAACGCCCACGCCAGGCAAGCCCCTGACGACGGCCACGTTGCCGGATGCGCCAAAAACGGCGTCGCCTATAGAGCCGGAGGTGCTCAGGCCAGAGGTGCTCAGGCCCGTGGAGCTCAGGCCCGTGGAGCCAAAGCCACCGACGCTGCCACCGGTCGTGGCTCAAGTGCCGACACGGCCGCTGGTCGAGCCCGAGGCCATGGCCAAACCGTCTGAAGCCCAAACTCCACCCGCAGCTGCACCATCGGTGGCTCAACCGGCGGCGGTCGACGATAAACCCATGTCGGCTGAGCCGATCCAGTCAGCTCACCGCCAGCCTGCGAGCGAAACCGCTTACATCGCGGCCGTTGATGCATTGACTGCGCCGATCCGCACACTCAGCGTCACGGTGGCCGACGCAACCAACGTGCGCGATGCTTTCGGAGCCGGATCGAACGTGCCGACGATCAAATATCACCGCGACCAGATCAAAGACCCGATCGCGAAGAAGCTGGTCGAATGGCATTTGATGCGGGTGGGCGCGGCGAGTGCGCGCGAGATCCGCGCGTTTCTGTCAGCCAACCCCGATTGGCCGAACCGCGATCTGCTGACCCAGCGCGCCGAAGAGCACGTGTTCATGGCCGGTGGCACGGCCAAGGACATCAAGGCGTTGTTTGCGGATCAGGAACCAAAGACGGCGATCGGCCTGGCCGCACTCGCCTCGGCGCATCTGGCAGACCAAGACGATGAGGGCGCCTACAAACTTGCGGCCAAGGCCTGGCGGACGGGCGAAATCCCAACATCGCTCGAGAACGGCTTTGTGGATCGGTTCGGGAAGCTGCTGAAGGCCGAAGACCATCAGTGGCGGCTTGATCGTTTGTTGCTCGATGATGTGCGCTGGGAGGGTGATCGGAAAGACCGTGCTGCCCTGATCCGACGCGTCATACCGTTCCTTTCGGAACCGGAGCGCGCCAAGGCCAATGCACGCCTCGCGGTTTTCATGCGGGCACCGGATGCCGCCAAGCTAATGGCAGCTTTGCCAGCCGATGCAGCGATCAGCCCAAAAGCCGATTGGGGCTTCGCATTCACCCTTGCCCAGTGGCATCGGCGCGCGGGCCGCATGGCCGAGGCGCGTCGAATTCTGCTCGACGCGCCAACGGATCCAGCCATCGCCGTCAGTCTCGATGACTGGTGGGATGAACGTCGTCTAGGCGCCTATGAGCTGCTGAAGGCTGGTGATCCAAAGGGTGCCTATGCGCTGGTCAAGGCCCCTGGCAGTCCCCTGAGCGTCAATGAACGCAAGGACGCGGCATTTATGGCCGGCTGGCTCGCGCTGCGACACCTGAACGATGCCAAAGCGGCTGTGGAACATTTCAAAGATCTGGAAAAAGCCGCCGATGGCCCCCAGAGCCGCGCTCGAGCGGCATGGTGGCTCGCCAAAACCAATGAAGCGCTCGGCGACAAAGCCGCGGCGAAAGTAAACTATGAAATGGCCGCGAAGAATTTTGACACCTTTTACGGCCTGCTGGCCATGCAGGTGTTGCAACCCGGACGCACAGATCTAAAGGCGCCGCCACCCCGACTGGCGACGGTCACGGAAGCCGAAAAATTCATGGCCCGCGACGCCGTCAAGGCAGTAGCCATCGCACGCCGGTCCGGTCTCGATCAAAGCGTCACCCGCGCGTTGCTCGTTGCGCTGCGCAATGCCAGCACCTCCGAGCCTGAGCATGCCATGATCGCCCACCTCGCCGAGGCAATTGGCGACACGCAAATGTCCGTGCGACTTGCCAAAGCATCGGTCGCGCGTGGCTTTAATCTTGTCACCTATGCCTATCCGATCCATCCCATGCCAGCCTATCAGCCGCTGCGTACGCCGCCCGAACCAGCGTTCCTGCTCGGCGTCGCCCGTCAGGAAAGCGAGTTCGCCCAGACCACCAAATCCGGGGCCGGCGCCAAGGGCCTGCTGCAGGTGATGACCATCACGGCGCAGCACGTCTGCAAGGATTACAAGATCAACAAATGCGACATTGACCGCTTGATGACCGACAAAGCCTACAACACGATGATGGGCTCGGCCTATCTCGGTGACCGCATGGACGAGTTCACCGGGTCGTACGTGTTGACGCTGTCAGGCTACAACGCCGGGCCGGGTCGCACGCGCCAATGGATCCGCGAATTCGGCGATCCGCGCGATCCCAATGTCGATCCGATCGACTGGATCCATCGCATCCCCTTTGAAGAGACCCGCGAATACGTGCAAAAAGTGCTGGCCAATGTGCAAGTCTATCGCGCTCGGCTGGGCGACGAGGCGACAGCATTGCGAATTACCCAGGACCTGCGCCGCTACGCGCCGTCAACCAAACGCGCAGCGTCTGTGGTAACGCCGACAGCGGTGCAGAACTGAGAGTTCGCTCCATTTAGGCCATGGCTACCCATATGACGCTTGTGTGATAGCCTTAGCGGGCGGGTCGTTTCGCCCACGGAGGCCTGCATGACCCGTCTCTGCAATTTGCATCGCCCCGTATTGCATCGCCCCGTATTGCCGCGCCCCGTATTGCCGCGCCCCGTATTGCCGCGCCCCGTAAGAACAATCCTCTGTTCAGCGTTCGCCATTTGCGCGACGACCGCTTTGGCGCAAGAGCGCGGTACCATGGTCGTGCCGGAGCGGCCTGCGCGTGTCTTCGTAATGGCTGGCTTTGATGACGCCTGCAAATCCATCGCCCCCGTTACGATCACCATAACAGCGCAACCCGCCCAGGGTGAGGTAACCTTGCGGCCGGGGCAGGAAACCACCGTTCAATACTCGGTCAGCGGCAAATGCATTGGGTCGCGTGTTGTTGGTACGGGCATTTACTACACGGCCCGTGCCGATGCGACCGGTGGCGACACTTTCGCCATTGCGGCCCGGATTGGCGACGGCGAAACCGTGACACGCACTTTCACATTGCGCATCAGCAACAACTGAGCCCCATGGTGCGCCGCACAAGCGCGGGGCACCGCTTCGCAGCTGCGATATGCAGACGTTATGTTTTGCCCCGCATTCCTGGGCCTGCAACTCTGGCCTGCAACTCTGGCCCGCAACTCTGGCCTTACATTTGTGCTGCTGCGTTGCGCGGCCGCGCCACGCTCGACGCCCGGCGCGGCTGTTTAGCGCCGGGTCGTCACTCTGCAATGGCCGTCACTCTTCAACTGCAGACATGGCTGTGGTCGCTTCGTCGGTTCGGGCGCGCATGAGAATGCCTTTGCGGGAGGCCCAAGTGTTTAGAGGATGCAACAGCGGGATCACTCCATAATCGGCCAGCGCAAGGTCGGTCGCCTTGGCGAGACCGGCTTTGACCAAGTCCATGTCGATCGTGGTCAATGCCGCGTCTAGCGCCTCATCAACGGCTTTGTTGCTGTATCGGCCGCGATTCGAGCCGCCGAAACCTTTGTCCTTATCAAAGGTTGCGAGCAGCCCCTTTACCGGCGACGAGTTTTCGCCCGTCGCGGCGCCCCATCCGGCCAGGAACAGCGAGAATTCCGGCTGGCCATCCGCACCTGTTGATGCGCGCGTGAAGAATTGCGCCGGCGGCATGGTTTCGATCGTCGCCTCGATGCCAACCCGCGTTAGCATTTGCGCGACTGCTTCCAGGATACGCGTGTCGTTGGGGTAGCGCCCAGATGGGCCGTGCAGCGTGACCTTGAAACCCGATGGGAAGCCCGCTTCAACAAGTAATTTCTTAGCTCTTTCAGCGTCATAAGGCGTTACCTTGGCGGCCGGTGAAATGCCGAAAAAACCGTCAGGTAACAACTGTGCCGCGACCATTGCATTGCCATCCATGACACGCGCGACCAGCGCCTCGCGGTTGATCGCGCTGGATATGGCGCGACGGACTTTCACATTGCGGAAAGGGTTTTTGATGGCACTGCCGTCTTTCGCATTGGCGAACGGTGTCGTTTCGCGCCACTGGTCGGCCTGCAGGAATATGACGCGATACGACGATGATTGGGCAATGGCGACGCGGGCGTCCGACTTAAGCTTCGCAACATCGACCGTTGGCACGTCGTCGATCACATCGGCGTCGCCTGCGAGAAGTGCCGCCACCCGGGCTGGTCCTGAGCGGACAGGCTTAAGGGTTACTTTTTCCCAACGTGGTTTTTCGCCCCAATAGGCGGGGTTGGCAATAAACTCGATTTTGTCACCGGGGACGAAACTCACAAACTTGTAGGGGCCCGTGCCGATGGCAGCCTTGCCGCTGTTGTAGTCGGCCGTTGTGGCGCCAGCGCCGTGCACTTGGGAGACAATTGCGATCGTTGCCATATCGTTTGCCATCAACGGGTAAGGCGTCATTGTCGTGATGCGCACCGTGTCGCGGTCGACCTTCGACACCGTCTTGCCGCGCAGATACAAACCGAAGCCCGAGGGCGAGTTCGGCACATCCACGGCACGCTTCAGGCTGAAGACCACATCGTCGGCTGTGAAAGGCGTGCCATCATGCCAGGTGACACCGGTCCGCAGTTTAAACTCCCACGTCAGCGGATCGAGCAACTTCCAGCTGAGGGCTAATCCAGGCGTCAGCTGCTGTTTTTCATCCGTGTGCACGAGACGGTCGAACAGATGCGTCGAGAGCGCCATGTTCGGCGTTGTCACGTGGAAATGCGGGTCAATTGAAGACGGCTCTGTCGAGAGCGCAATGCGCAAGTCCTTGGCCAACGCCGGTGAAGACGCGACCATCAGCGCACCAACAAGGGCTGCAACGGAAGCTCGAATGTGAAGCGGCAATCGGCGCATGCGGCATGGTCTCGCGTCCGGGCTGGCAATCTGCCACGCGGGTTTTAATTAGCGTGTTCGGGGCGCGACGTATACCGGGGCGCGACGTATACCGGGCTTTGGCCGATGACAGGGCCGTATGGGCCGAGCGTGCGCCGTTTCAAAACGAACGCGGTTGAAAACATAACGGGTCAGGATCACAGATTGGGCCCGCAAAAAAAATTCGGAACCATGAAGAGGCAACTGCCAGCCCTTCATGGCCAACCGCTCGTGGTATAACACGCCGATCCAGCCGAGGTTTTAAGACCATGATCGAGTTCCATGCCCAACCAGCTGCCGGCGAAAGACGTCCCTTTTCACGTGCAACACTCGCGGCCGGGATGATTTTCGTGTCCGGGCATTCAGCGCCCCATGACCCCGCGCGCGGCATCCACCGAGGTGCCACACCAGCCGATGAAGTTCGCAACGCGCTCGCGCATGTGCGCACGATCCTGCGGGACTGCGGCAGCGATCTCGACCAAGTGGTGCAGGTGACCATGCTGATCACAGATCCTGCCGACTATGACGCCTGTAACGCTGAGTATGTCCATCACTTTCCGAACGGTCTGCCCGCGCGCCACACGGCTCGCTTCGGCGTTCCAACCGAGGCGCGCGTTGGGTTTGCGTGTATCGCACTAGCAAGCGCTTAAGGTGCGGCTTGCGCCGCTAAACGTCGCGCACAAGCTTCTGGCTCATTGGCGCGGGTTTGCTATAGGACGGCCTCATCTGCCGCGGGAGCTTTCCATGTCGCGCAACGCCGATGGCTGCCATGGTCTTGAACCTTTCGGCGTCATCGATATCGGTTCCAACTCTGTGCGGCTCGTCGTCTATGAAGGCGCGATCCGTGCGCCGACACCAATCTTCAACGAGAAGGTCCTCGCAGGTCTCGGCCGCACTGTTGCCTCAACTGGACGCTTGCCCGTGGACGCGGTTGCGCGTGCGCTGGCAGCAATGGCGCGATTCCGCGCGATCAACAGGATCTTGGGCGTCAAGAACGTCCGTGCCATTGCAACTGCGGCCTGTCGTGAGGCCGACAACGGTCCGGATTTTATTCGCCGTGCGGAAGCCGCAGTTGGTGTCACGATCGAGATCCTCTCCGGGAAAAAGGAAGCAGAACTTGCAGCTTACGGGATCATCATGGGCTGCCATGAGCCAGACGGGCTCGCAGCTGATCTCGGCGGCGGCTCGCTTGAAGTGATCGATATCGCCAACGGCAAACTGTCCCAAGCAACGACCCTGCCGCTCGGCGGCTTGCGGCTGATCGACGTCGCAGCCAACCGCATGGAGCGGGCGATTGAAATCGCGGACCAAGAGATCGGCAAGGTAGGCTGGCTCGGCCAAGGGCAAGGCCGGACGTTCTTTGCCGTCGGCGGCACGTGGCGGGCGCTGGCAAAAATGCACATGGCGGCGACGAACTATCCGCTTCGGGTGATGCATGGCTATGCCATGGGACAGAAAGAGGTGCTCGATTTCTGCGAAAATATTCGCAAGACCAAGAAACTCTCTGGGTTGCCGGGGGGCGATGCTGTCAACAAGTCCCGTCGTGAGGTTCTCCCCTATGGCGCTATGTCGCTTGAGCGGCTGGTGAAGCGGGTGCAGCCGTCAAGTGTGGTGTTCTCGGTGTTCGGTATCCGCGAGGGATTGGTCTATTCGCTATTGTCTGAAACCGAGAAAGCACGCGATCCACTTCTCGCGTTCGCGACGGGTATGGCACAGCAGCGCGCGCGTTCGTTGCGCCACGCGGAGGAACTCTGCGCCTGGACCGATGCCTTGTTCGTTCAACCCGGCCCGAAGGAAACCGCAGACGAGCGGCGCTTGCGGCACGCGGCGTGTCTGATGTCCGACATCGGCTGGCGCGCGCACCCGGACTACCGCGGAGAGCAGACCCTCAATCTCGTGGCCCACGCAGCGCTGGCCGGCCTTGATCATCCCGGCCGTATCTTCCTCGCCCTCGCCATCTACTTTCGCCACGACGGCCCCGACGATGATGCCGAGGACAAGACGGTGCTTTCAGAACGTCTGCAAAAAGTCGTGTCCGGTAAAACTCTCAAACGCGCGCGTATCGTCGGTGCGGCGATACGATGTGCACATATGCTCTCGATCGGGCGCCCGGGCGTAATTGATGAAACACCGCTACACTTTGTCGGGGGTCGGCTCCAACTGCGCCTACCCAAGCAGCATGCCGTACTCGACGGTGAGCGCCTGCGTCGCCGCCTCGACTCGCTCGCCAAGCTGCTCGACTGTCAGGCAGAGTTGATCGTGGATTGAGGCTATTCGCCTTCGCCGAACAGGTCATCGACCAAGGCTGTTAGCGCGGCAAGGGCCTCGACGGCATCCGTACCCTCGGCCTCGAGCTTAAGGGTCGTGCCAATACTGGCGCCGAGCATCATCAAGCCCATGATGGAAGTGCCACCGACAGTGGTATCGTCCTTCGTGACCTGCACCTCAGCCACGAACAACTCGGCACAGCGAACAAATTTTGCGGACGCTCGGGCGTGTAGGCCCTTGCGGTTCTTGATCAACACTTCGGCGGTCGCCTGCACGCTGCAATTGTCCTGTCGGTCGGAGTTCAAGGTGATTTTGGTGGATATCATACCAACGGCCCAAAAGATTGACCGTTGGTAATTCTATTCTTCTCTTTCGCGCGGCTGCCCCGCCAACCCCGCGCGCGGATACCATCGGTCACTACAGTGGACTGCTGGTATCAGCTGTCGCCCGCCAGCACTTGGCTCGCGACAGAGATGTATTTGCGGCCAGCTTCCTTCGCGGCTGTGATGGCACGCTCAAGGGTGGCATCTTTTCGGACGCTTGCAAGTTTGATGAGCATTGGCAAGTTGATCCCGGCGACAACTTCAGCGCCAGTTTCTTCCATGACAGAAATCGCGAGGTTAGACGGTGTGCCGCCAAACATGTCAGTGAGCACGACCACGCCCTGATCGCCCTTAACCCTCATGACTGCAGTAACCAACTCAGCCCGGCGGCGATCCATATCATCGTCGGGTCCGATCGAGATCGTCTCAATAGACTCCTGGCGTCCAACGACATGCTCCAGCGCCGCTCGGAATTCCTGAGCGAGGCCACCATGGGTGACGATTACAAGGCCGATCATGCGCGCCGTTGCCCAACGAGACCGAAAGCGGCCCGGCACCATAGTGATCTGATCTGGCCGCGCAAGCAAGGGCGGCGGTTATCATTGTGGCGGCGCGTGTCCTGCAAATGGCAAATGCTCGGCAAGACGCCAGAGGCCATATCGATCTCTGGCGTCACATGAATGGTCTGGCGTCACACAAAGATCCCCAGACTTGAAGACCCCCAGACTTGAAGTTCGCTCACTTTTTGCAGGTGGAAAGTTGCTGCTCGCGGCGCTGGGCTTCAGACTTCCACTGATCCGGGTTCGCCGCACACCACGTCATGTGCGCTTTGAGATCCGAGCTCCAGTTCGGACCGGAAAAGCCACATTTGCGCTGCTCGTTTTCCTGTTGCTGCTTCAGTGCCGCCTTCGCGTACCAATCGCAGTTCGCCTGGGCGCCGGCTGGCGCTGCAGCAAAACCAAGCGCAACCGTGGCGAGAATTAAGCTGCGGATCTGGTTGCTGGACATCATGGTCCCCTATCGTCCCCTACGGCGAAGCGGTTTCGCTCGACCCGTACCATATTGAATACCCGTGCTGGGCTGAATGCAAACTGAATGACGTTGTGAGTGGTCATTCATCCTCCAGCCTACCAAAGCATGTAGGCGATCACGAGGAAGCTGCAAGATGGCTGTCGCGCACTTCACTGCACTGGTCCTCAGTTTCGAGGCAGCAACGTTGCCAAAATTTCAGAGGTCCGTGACGCATTTTCTACGACGAACCGGTGTCCACTTCGTCGTAAAATGCTCTAAAGGATAAAGGCAATCACCACATAGCGCGCCGCCTTGCCGAGCGTCACAAACACCAAAAACGGCACTAGCGGCACCCGTAGCACGCCAGCAACCAAAGTCAGGGGATCGCCGATAACGGGAAGCCATGCCAAGAGCAGCACCCAGACACCGTAACGCTGGAAGCGTTCGGTGGCAGCGACGATGCTGGTTGGTTTAAACGGGAACCACCGGCGCCCTTCGAACTGGCGCAGGACACGTCCCATCCACCAATTTAACGTTGAACCGCCCACATTGCCGATGGTCGCAGCCGTGACGAGGCCGACGACGGAACCAAGCCCCCCCTTGATTTGCGCCGCCAATACGGCTTCGGAGGCAAATGGCAACAGCGTCGCTGACACAAACGCTGAGGCGCACATGACCGCGTAGGGCCAAGCCACATCGATCAGGGGCCATCCGCTCACGCAGCAACCTCGCGCTCGCGCGCCTCGTGACCATGCGCCATGCGCGCCTCGACCAAAGCGGATGCCTCGCGCAACACCTCAGCACCGGCCCCGGCACGCGGCGCATTTTCCGACAGATACCGTCGAAACGCCCGGGCCCCTGGCGCCCCATGATAAAGGCCGAGGACATGCCGGACGATGTTGTTCAACCGCCCCCCGCGCGCCAGGTGCGCCTCGACGTAGGGCAGCAGCTTGGCGATCACGTCGGCCCGCGACGTGACTGGTGAAGCTCCAGCGGCCGCCGTCACGCCATCGCCAAACAGACGCCGATCGACGTCTGCCAGCAGATATGGCGTCTGATAGGCCGCCCGTCCAAGCATAACACCGTCAACATGCTTGAGGTGGCGCTCTGCCTGATCTATGGTCTCGATACCGCCGTTAATGACGATAGTCAGATCTGGTCGCGCCGCTTTAAGGCGATAAACACGGTCATAGTCGAGCGGCGGAACCTCTCGGTTTTCCTTTGGCGATAACCCCTTCAACCAAGCCTTGCGTGCATGCACGACGATGGTTGTTATGCCGACCCCTGCCACATGATCGACGAATGTCTGAAAATCAGCTTCACTGTCCTGGTCATCGATGCCGATGCGGCATTTGACCGTAACGGGTACGGCGACGGCGGCTCTCATCGCTGCAACGCACCGTCCTACCAGCGCTGGCTCCGCCATGAGGCATGCCCCGAACCGCCCCTCCTGCACCCGGTCCGACGGGCAGCCAACGTTGAGATTGATCTCGTCATAGCCATAACTGGCCCCGATCGCTGACGCCTCCGCCAGCTTGCCCGGATCGGACCCGCCCAACTGGAGCGCAACCGGGTGCTCTTTTGCTGAAAAACCGAGCAGTTGCTCCCGCTTGCCATGGATCACCGCGTCCGCCGTCACCATCTCCGTGTACAACAACGCATGTTGCGTCATGCTGCGATGAAAGAACCGGCAATGCCGATCCGTCCAATCCATCATCGGTGCAACGGAAAATTTATGTGATTGATATTGCACGGATTTTCGAGTACTTTCAAAGAGAACAAAAGAGAACATGCACACGTTTGTTCGCGTTTGTTCTCAGCTTTACGCAGCATTTCGCAGCTTCTGTGTGCTGGTTTTGTGCACGAAGCAAGGCTCTCGTCGGATCAGTCTCGATGGCCACGTTCACAAAGCTCCAGTCAGGTCGGTGGCGGGTGCAATTGCGCCGCCGGGGCAAATACGCATCGCGCACGTTCCGGCTCAGGGGTGATGCCGACCTGTGGGCACGCGAATCCGAACAAGCCATCGAAACGGGCAAGAGCATCGTCGCGCCCAAAATCGGCAAGCGCAGCACGTTCGGCAACCTGATCACGCTACATATCCAGGATATGGCTGAAGTCGGCAAGGCGCCGCTGCGCAGCAAGGCCGCGACCCTCGACAAGCTACAGGCAACGCTTGGCTCAGTAACTCTCAGTGACCTCACCCGCGAACGGCTGATTGCTTTCGGCAAAGTCCGAGCCAAGGAAGGGGCAGGGCCCGTCACGCTCAGCATCGACATCGGTTACATCCGCACCATCTTGGTCCATGCCGCTGCCATCCATGGAATAGAAGTTCCGACCGAACAGGTGACCCTCGCACGCGTCGCACTGCGGAGGCTGGGGCTCGTCGGCAAGGGCAATGAGCGCGACCGCCGACCGACCGATGACGAACTGAACCGCATCATGCTCTACAACGACAACAATCCATTCCAACAAATCCCCGTTGCTCGGCTGGTGAAGTTCGCCGTGGCAACGGCGATGCGGCAGGATGAGATCTGCCGACTGACATGGTCTGACATCGATCTGGTGGGGCGCATGGCCCTCGTGCGTGATCGCAAAGACCCTCGTCAGAAGGGCGGCAATCACCAAAAAGTGCCTCTGCTGGACGCGAACGGCTATGATCCGATTGCCCTGCTCCAAGAGCAGAAGCTGGCAACCCCAAATATCGATCGCGTCTTTCCCTATAACGGTAAGTCACTGGGCACGGCCTTCAGACGGACATGCCGGGAACTCGGCATTCTTGATCTTCATTTCCACGACCTTCGTCACGAGGCCACGAGCCGCTTGTTCGAGGCAGGCTATGATATTCCCGAAGTCTCTTTGGTCACGGGCCACAAGGACTGGAAGATGCTGCGTCGCTATCTCAATCTGCGACCACACCAGTTGGTCAGCCGTACGCCGACCGCACGTCGCTATGCGCCGTGAGTGCTTCGAACGATAGGCGTCGGCACTGCAGCGCAGTGCCGACATTGGGATCACGTCGGCGGCTGTAGAGACTTGAGGTAGGTGACCGCCTGCGATGCCTTGGCGGCGGCGGTGAAGATCGCCTTCGGATCGCGCTTCAGCAATTCGAGCCAGTTCGCGATGTATTGCGCGTGATCGGCACGGACATCCTGGGTGACACCGAGTTCGGCGCAGAGCAGCGCCGACCCGATTTCAGCGACGAGTTCCTCGGCGGCGATCGCGGCCTTGTCGAAGCGCTTGGACAGGTCGCGGTCACAACGGCCTTTTGACGCCGTCCAGTGCGTAATCTCATGAAGCAGGACCGCGAAAAACCCTTCGTCGCGAGTCATGGTGTCGGTGCCACAAAACAGGCCTTCGTCCGGCATGTGGATGGTGTCGGTCGACGGGCGATAGAAGGCACGTTCGCCGCCGTGCTCGATCTTGGCACCGGTCGCGGCGATGAACCGATCAGCGGCCGCCATGCGGACAATCGGCCCGAGCGGTTCCGGCGCGGCAGGTTCGAGGTAGTCCTCGACGTCGGCCGAATTGAAGACGTAGGACGCGCGGGCGACACGGCGCTTGCCGTCATCATCGGCATTGTCTGGGTCGGGATCGGTGGCGTACTCCTTGTAGAAGATCACCAGCTCGGCCTTGGCGCCCTTGCGGACCTGGCAGCCGATTTCCGACCACTGGCGGTAGGTGGCCCAGATCGGGGCGGTGAACCCACGCATCTGTGCGGCGGCCCAGAGGCAGACGACGTTGATGCCGTTGTAGTGCTTGCGGGTCAGCGCATTCTCCGGAAGCCACAGGGCGGCACCGGACCGGCGCCAGGGCATCTGCGGCTGGCCTGGGTTCATCTCGATGGCGGCGATGATCTTGGCGGTGATCTCGGCGTGCAGGTCACGGCGGGGTTTGTCGGAATGGGATGTCATGGCAGGTCAGTCCTTTCGCTTTTGAACCCGCCCCGATGGCGGCTTCGATGCCGAGCGAAGGCGACGGCGGAAAAGCGGGTGCGGAACCGAAGCGCGGTCACGCGCGAGGCGGCCCGGCGGAGCCGAAGGCCGAGGGCTTGCCCTTGAAGCGGCTGCGCGCCGGCGCAGGCTCTGGCATCATGAAAAAGCCGTAGCGGGGCGCGTCGATGACGCGAAATGGATGGGCTGACACGGCAGGGCGACGATCACCGTGCGGCCTGACCGAAGACACCTTCACCGAAGAGGAGCCGGATGAGATGGCAAGACGGGTGAACAGACGGGATGTGCTGGCGGGCGGATCAGCGGTGGTTGCCACGCTGATCGCGGGAGGAAGCGCCGACGGACACGAGTCAACCGAATGGGTCTACAGGGCCAAAGGGCACGTGAAGTGGTTTGACCGGTCGAGAGGCTACGGCTTCATCCGGTGCGATCACGAGCTGCCGGATGTCCTGGTGACCGCCGGTTGTCTCGCGCAATCGGACATCGAGACGGCACACGAAGGGGCGGCCGTGGTGTTCGACATGATCTCGCGTCCGAAAGGATTCGTGGCTGTTCGCGTCCTCGCCATGGGACCGGAACCGTTGGGTCCGCCGAAGGCAAGATTGCATCGGATGCAGGGAATGGTCGTCGGTCAGCTGTAACGGTTCGGGCCGTCGTCGCCGTTGAACGAAGGGAGTGACGGTAGATGGACGTGACGGATTGGGATGCCCGGATCGAGACATGGCTGGCGGGACGAGATGACGATCTGTCGGGCGTCGTTGATCTGCTGTTGATGGATTTCTCGTGGGAAGAAGACGAGGACGAGAATGAGATGTCGATGATGACCCGGGCGGAGATGCGCGTCGAGGGCCTGATCGCCGAGCTTGACGTGACGCCGCTCAACCTCAGGCGTATTTTCATAATGTGATAATGTATGTTATGGGAAATATAGCAGTCTGCGAGTTTTCTCGCCATCCTCAAAATAGCTGCCCTGATTTCCGGTTATCCTGAATGCGTTCCTGCACCGCAGAATCCTGCGCCCAAAGCCAGATAAGATCGCCCGTCGCTTCGTCGGCATCGCCGCTGAAGCAACTGCCGCCGTCCATAAGCGTACACGTACCACTGGAATAACTGTAAGACCCATTCGTACAAAGAATGGTGGCCGTGCCGACGTAGGCACTTTGGTTGCAACCCGGGTAAGTAGAATCAACCCCGGAATTGGTCGTACCGTTCGGCGTAGCGTAAACAACATAACTGCAATTGCCGTAGTTGAAAGTTGTCGCACTACAAGAAGCCCCGCCGCCAGTCGGTGCGGCCCAAGTGCCGTCTCCACGGAGAAAGGTCGTGCTATCTGCTGTCCCGCTTGCGCCTATACGGGCGACTGGCACTGTGCCAGCGCCAAGCGTCCCGTTGCTCCAATACCAGTCCCAGCCAGCATCTGCGTCGTTATAAAATCCCTGATAATCTGGATGCACCATCAGGGTGCCGTAATTCGTTGCTCCATTCCTGAAATTAATGCCGCTATAGCCATTTTTGATACCACTTATGGTCAAGCCGCCATAGGCACTTGAGGCACCATCCGTATCATATATAGGACCGTTGATATTAATCTGCCCATAAATCCATGCATTGGCCCCGTTGGACCAAAGGCCTGACGGAAAATACGCCGCCGAGCCTGTCCCACCGTAGTTTCCTGATGAAATATAACCACCCGAACCAGAATTTGAACTCGCGTCTACCTGTCCAGCAAACCAGCCACTACTCCAACGATTAGCTGTCGTACCCAAAGCTGTCGCGTTGTTTACATAAGGTGCGAATGTGTTAGGAAATATGCTGTAGGCCCACGCACCGTTGATTTGCCAGTAGGCACCTGCGTTGTCGTCGAACCTGATGAAGTCATTCCCGTCGTGGCCGACGTAACCATAGCCACCAGACGCGCTGTAAAGTGTCCCGGTGGTTGTCCCGCCCGCACCCAGATTGTCTGTCCCGCCCGGCGCGTCACTCGTACAACTTACGGCCGTGCCGTCCGACGTACACCATTTGGTGTTGGTCAGAGTGCCGACCTGCGGATCGGTTTCAGCGGCGACACTGGCGCCCATGTTGACCCAGTTGGTGCCGTTACAGAACTGCATCATGGAATAGGTGGTGTTATAGAACTGATCGCCGGAGCTTCCAACTGGTGTCGAACAGGCGGCATGGACCGTCGTGGCGGAAAGCGCCGCGAGCGCGCCGATCACGATTATTCGGGCTAAACGCATGGCTTGACCTCGATGTTGCCGCCGCTTTCAAGCGTTAACGGCCACTCAGATCTCGGTCCTACCTCGATGCCGATCGACACCTTGGCATGGTTGGTGATCCGTTTGCATGTGTCGGAGATGGTCACGTTCTTGGCTTGGCCGGGCGCGATCAGAACGCTGGGGACTGGCACCCTTGGGGGCTTTTGCGACGCGGCGGGAACGGCACAGGCCGGCAAAACAAGGAAAATCAGCAGGGGAGCAACAAGGCGAAGCTTCATAATTTCAGTATACATACTAAATCGATGATGAACAAACAATTTTCGCTTGGCGCCAACCGGCGCACCTGGCCGGTTGGCCCGCCAGGTCGACTTCGGCTGTTTCCAGCTCATTCGAGGGGCACCAAGGGCTGTGGCGGCAGGAGTTGTAACCCGCCTTCAGCCGCGAATTTAGTGTGCCGTGCGCTTGATGACGTGGCGGTTCTCTCGGCCGGTATGCTCGAGGTACGTGCCGGCTTCGGCATCGGTGGTCAGGGCATCGACGGAAATCTCCAGGAACACTCCGTTTGTGAGCTAGTCTTCCATGCCTCTGATCTGTGTGGTGGCGGCGGCAAGACTGTCGAAGCTATCAATCAACTGCCAGTCAGCGCCCAGTGCAGTGATGTAGAGTTGCCAGGGATCGGTCATGGCTGCCGCGCTTTCAGGCCATCAATCAGAAGTGTAGCCACGAGATTAAGATCGGGTTCCTCGCATCCGACGACGATCACCTGCGCGCCGATCGGTCCGCCTGTGAGACGAAGCATGCCGCCGGCATGGGGTTCGAACCGATATGTCAGCGTGACGCCGGTGTCGTCATCGACGGCCATGATCGGGAGATCGCTTGTGGAAAAACGATCGCGCGCGGCGTCCGAGAACACCGCGCGCGATTTGCTTGTGACGATCGGCTTAGCCATTGGCCGGCGTTTTGGGTGCGCTCTTCGCCCCCTGCCCTGCTGTCTCAAGGGCCTTGGCGGCGCGCTCGACGATCTGCTGTGCCGTGGCACTCGACAGGATGTTGCCGGCGGTGGTTTCAAGGCGGGAGCGGAAGGTCTGCGTCAGCGTATAGTCGCCGCCGTCTTTCAGCTTGGCGGCATCTTCCTTGGTGAACGGCTCGGCTGATTTGATATTGACAGCGGGTACGTAACGATCGGCGCCAGCATTGACCAGGGCCACACCCTGCCCGCGCACGCCGTCGAGAGTCAATTCGGCAGTTCGGCTCGACTTGTCGGCGAACTGGATGGAGATTTGTTTGCCGGCGAATTCGGCGACCGGCTTGCCGTATTTCGCGGCCATGCGGGTGCGTTCTTCGTCGGTGATCGGCTTGATGGTGCGGATATTATGGACCGGCACAATTGTCGTTCCGAGTTTCAAAGTTTTACTCATTAAATACTCCTAATAATTAATGTTGATAATTATGTGGATATAAATTATTGATATAAAATATGTCAACAGAATATTTTAATATATTGTTTATGGCAATTAATGTCGCGCGTTCTGCCTGTTTCCGTAATGTCAGTCCGAAATTCGGGAACGCCACGTGACCGGCCTCAAGTCGCGCGCCAAGGGGCTGTACGCCACAGAAAGCCTGGTTGCCTTTGCCGAGCGGGTGATGGCGCAATTGCAGGATGTCGGGGTGACCCATCTTCGCGACGTGGCAATCTACTACACCCCTGCCGATTGGCGCGGCCAGATTGTCGAAGTCGGCACGGGCGAGGGACCGGTCGATGAGCTTATGATCGGGTGCGCCGATCTGGTTTTGCCGATGGCTGTGGCCCGGCTGGAAGTCCGCCGGCCGACGCCGGGACGGCGATCCGGTTTCAAACCCAAAGCCTCCCGCCGCAATCGTGATCAGTAACTGATGTTTCCTCTTCTACTGCTGTCAAGACCGGAACCGTCGTGGGCATGGGGGTCCCATGGTTTTCGGAGCCGTCGTCGCGGTGCCGCATCAGCCGGCTGGAGGGCGGCAGGCAAGGCCGCCCCACCGGGGCGCTCGTCTTGGCCTTGCCGTTGCC